>NZ_MZGT01000004.1 GCF_002029255.1 Clostridium chromiireducens | reverse complement strand
TTTATATATATTATTATTTAATATATACTTGAACATTTAATTTGCCTTTATCTCTTGGAATCAAATTATCCTTAACTGTTTTTCCATCAATAATAACCTCTATGTTATTATTGATATTATTCTTTGCCATATTCGGTATGGTTGGTGCAGCTTGTGCTTCGTTATTAGTTTGATTATTTTGTTCTTTCAATCTCAAGACCTTTATAGTGTAGTCTTCTTTTTCATTTGCAATTCTTATTTCAAATTCATTCCAATCATTTGGTACACAAGGATTTATGCTGTATCCTTTATCTTTAACCCTCTTAAGTCCTAAGATATTTTCTATTCCAACCCTATACATCCATCCTGAAGCTCCTGTATACCAGCTCCAGCCTCCTCTTCCTGAATGAGGTTCTTTTATATAAACATCTGCCGCCATGACATACGGCTCTACTTTATACATCATACATTCTAATTCCGTCTTAGCATGATTAATTGGATTTATCATATTATAGTACTCTAGGGCTTTGTCTCCAAGATTAAGTTTAGTTAAAGCTAAGATTACCCAAACTGCTGCATGAGTATACTGTCCTCCATTTTCTCTTACTCCAGGTACATAGCCTTTTATATATCCTGGTTCTAGCTTAGAGTTATCAAATGGTGGTGCAAGCAATAGTATCATACCCTTATCTTTTTTAACAAGGTTTCTGTCTACTGCCTCCATAGCTTCAACTGCACGTTCTTTTTGGGCAGCTCCCGAGATTATAGCCCAGCTTTGAGATAAAGAGTCTATTTGACATTCTGGATTTTCTCTTGAACCTAGTGGTGTACCATCATCAAAGTATGCTCTTCTATACCAGCCGCCGTCCCAGGCATTCTTTTCTAGATTTTCTCTTATGAATTCTTTTCTTTCTTCATAATGATTTTTTGTTGTTTGGTCCTTTTGCTTTTCTGCTATTTCAATAAAGCTTTCTAGAATTGAATATAAGAACCATCCAAGCCATACGCTTTCTCCTTTTCCTTCGTTACCGACAGTGCTCATACCGTCGTTCCAATCTCCACTACCCATTAAAGGAATATTGTGAATACCAAATTTCAAGCCTCTTTCTATAGCTTTTAAACAATGTTCATATATAGTTCCTTGTTTTGAAGATTGATTTACTATTGTATATCTTTCATCTTCGCCTTCTCTTAATGGTTCGTCTTCAAGATAAGGAGCTGTTGCATTTAGAATCTCATAATCTCCAGTAGCATTAATATATTCAGCAGTTACATAAGGTAACCATAATAAATCATCACTGAATCTAGTTCTTATACCTGAATTTACAACTGGATGCCACCAATGTTGTACATCCCCTTCTACATATTGTCTTGATGCACTTCTCAATATTTGAGCTTTTGGTATCTCAGGATCTGCTACACCAAGAGACATTGAATCTTGAAGCTGATCTCTAAATCCATAAGCGCCTCCACTCTGATAAAATGCACTTCTGCTTAAATATCTACAACTTAAGGTTTGATATAACAACCATCCATTTAATAGATAATCTAATGATTTATCCGGTGTCTTAACTTGTATATTTCCGAGGAAATGTTTCCAATATTGTTTTACATTATCAAATTCTTTTTGAACATTTTCAAAATTACTGTATTTATCTACTACATTCTCTATTTTTTCTCTTTCTTCCTGTCCAAATAGTATAATTAGTTCTTTCTTCTCACCTTTTTTTAATTTAATTTTAGTAGCAGCTGCTAAGCAAGGATCATAAACCCCTCCATTATTATTACTTAAACTACTATGTTTTAATGCCTCTGGGCTAGAAGCTTCCCCACCAATACCTATAAATTCTTTATTATCCCCGGTAAAACTTATATTTTCTCCACCTAAGATAGTTAAGTAAGCATTCAACCTACCAAAATACTCACTATAAGGGTTATGAGCTCCTATAAACTTATTATCACTAAATGAATTTATCTTCGAATTAATGCTCTTATTGTTTAATGATAGCTTATCTTTAGATGTTTCTCCGCTTATATATGTGGATATATATCTTGAGCTCTCATATTCATAAACACCTAATACAAGTTTTGCATAATAGAATAATGAAATATCTCTATCTTCATCACTTAAGTTTTCTAAAGTAACTCTCTGAATTTTTAATTTTTCATCTTTAGGTGCAAATATCTCAAGTTTTCCTTTTATATTATAAGCAGTATGCCTGTATTCAGAATAACCAAAGCTATGCTTTATTAAATAATCTCCACTATCCCTAACAGGTTTTGGTGTTATTGAAAAATAATCTTTGCTGATGTTATCTTTAATATAAAGTGCCTCACTCATAGGATCTCTTATGTAATCATTGCTCCAAGGGGTTATTTTATTTTCTCTAGAGTTTCCACACCAAGTATATCCTGAACCTACTTCTGATATATGAAATCCAAAGTCTTCATTAGAAATAACGTTAATCCACGGTGCTGGAGTATTTTTATAATTAGATAACTTAATTACGTAACTATTATCTACCTTATTAAAACCACCATATCCATTGAAGAAATCTAAGTTATCCACATTAAAGTTTTCATCCATATTGCTATCTTGTTCTTTATTGGATGGATTAAATTTTTCAGATATATCTAAATCTAAGTCAACTAAGCTAGAAATTTCTGAATTATAAATTAACTCTCTTTCTTTTTTACTGTGATTATATTTCTTCTCTGCATCTTTATTATCAGCTTGTTCTTCAGATTGACTTATATTTTTAAGTAAATCATCATCATTTATTACTTCTTCATCATGATCATAAAATTTATAAGGTATATCAATAGAATCTGTGGATTGATCTTTGCTAACAAATTGATCCTCTTCTCCTGGTTCTTCATCCTCTTTGAACATATCTTTAAACCTTGAACTATTTCTTAATGCTATATGTGAATTTAATCCTTCTTCATCTAAATCAATATATGAATTTAATTTTTTCTCAGAATAAACATATGAGCTCAAACTATTATTTTTATCAACATATAATCTTGAAATACCTATTAATAATTTAACAATTTCAAGATTCATGGTCGCTTTATTATGAATAAAGATTCCACCTGGCTTATTTAGTGAGTTGCTTTCATTAGAAGCTCTTACAGCATCCATTATATTCTTTTGTAGTGGCTCATCATAAGAGACTTCCTCATCATTATATATAATTAAATCTAATTTAACGCCTTTAAGCTTTAAGTAATGATGAAATTTAATCATATTATATGCCAAATTAATTTCTTTTTCATTTTCAATAACAAGCATAATGATAGGTAAATCCCCTGAAATTCCATAAGACCACAAATCTTTTTGATGCTTTGAAATATTCTTTATATATTCCTCTCTATTCCTTCTATTGCTGCTTAAGAAGAATATTGAACTTGCAGCACTTTGAAATGTATTAGCAATAGCGCTTCTTATCCCTACATTTTTAAGTTCGAGCTGTGTACTTATGCTATAATTTCTAAATATCCTGCCAAGCTTGCTGTTATCATCATTTTCTCTACATATTTCTAAAGCCTGTTCTTTCGAATCACACATTCCTGTTATGTAGTATATTTCTCTTTTTGAATCTGGTTCTAGCCTTATCCTTGTTCTTATACTCATTATCGGATCTAGAACAGTTCCTACTGTATTGTCTAGAGCCTTATCATTATCCATAGCTAATGGATTCTTTAAATCTCTATTTCTGCCTATAAAATTAATTCTAGAGGTTTCATAAGTAATATTTCCTTCTAATTCACCATCAACAACAGCTTTATGGAATATATAAGGAACTTTTGCATTTTTAACTCTTCCTCTTCTGCTGCCTATTAATATATCTTCTTTTTCATCATATTCAGTTTGAACGAACAAATTAGAAAAAGTAGGGTGAACTGCATCAGCACTAAAAGCAGCTAGAGTTATTTCCATATAACTTGTTACTTCAACACTTCTGCCTTTATCCCCTAAATTCTTTAGAGTCAGCTTTCTAACTTCAAAATTATCCTGTGAAGAAATTACAACTTCCATTTTAGTTTCAACATTACCATCTCTTCTAGTAAATTTAGCTTTATCTAAGTTGAATTCTACTTGATACTTATCTCCTGTGCTTTTACACGGCTCAAAAGTTGAACTCCAATAATCATTAGAATTAAGATTTTTTATATAAAAGAACATTCCACTATCATCACTTGTAGAACTTCCCTTCCATCTATAGAGCGTAGTATCATTCATCTTAGAATATCCGCTTCCATTTACTGTAATCATAGATGAGTAACTGCCGTTAGATAGTAATAACAGCTGTGGATTATCTTGTTTAACATCTTCAAATATTCTTGGAATTAATGTTTCTCCTTCAAATGTTCTGCTCTTTATAGAAAAATCTTCATTTCTTTCAAAGACTACATTCTGTGGTATTTTCTCCTTTAGCAAAAGTTCTGTTGCTTTAACTTCAGGCAATTCATGAAATCTATTAACTAAAATATTATTTAATAGCACATTATCTAAAGCCATAAGTGACATTCCTAAGTGGTGAACCATGTAATTTCTTACCATGTTAGGCTTCTGTGGATAACTCTTACTTGCAGAATTACTATTATTAGCGCTATTTATGTACGTTTCCTCATTATTCTCAGAGTTATCCACAATTTCAACATCATCCACATTATACTTGTTAGCGAAATATCTATTTTTATTCCTTGTGTTATCCACGCTTTTTTTAGAGTTATCCACAAAATCATCGTAATTATCCACATTTTGTGTATAAGTTTTCTCAGTTGTTGAAAAATTACTTTCATTATATCCATTTTCATATATCTCTGTTTCATCTGTAGTTCCATTTTTCGGCAGCTTCATTATATATCTGTCACGTCTCGCCTTGGTATAATCGACAGATTCAATAAATCCATACCTTCCTATTGCTCCTAATTCTTCAAGCCTTTTTAGATTCTTTATACCTGTATTCTTAGCAAATTGAAGTGTCATTAACGTTGAATACGGTGATATTACAAGATCATTTTCAAGTCCTCTTTTAAGTCCAAGGCCTGGTACACCAAATGCTTTATATTGATAATTTTCCGATGCATCAAATTCATAAAAAGCAGATTCTGATATTCCCCAAGGAGTTTTCTTCTGCTTAGCAAAAGCCATTTGTGCTTTTATAACAGACTTATAAGTTTGACTTAATAGGGTTTTAGGATAATTTCTCATCATTAGCGCCGGCATAAAGTACTCAAACATAGTTCCACTCCAAGATACTAGTGAATGAGTACGGAATGCATTAGTCATTGCCCTTCCCAGTTTAAACCAGTGAGAAGATGGTACATCATTTTTAGCAATTGAAACAAAGGATGCTATCCTTGATTCTGATGCTAGTAAATCATAGTAAGACTCCCCAAGGGATTTTTCTTCTACATTATATCCGATTGAAAATAATCCTCTATTCTTATCATAAAGAAAATTAAAATCCATCTCTTCTGAAATTGAATTAATTTCATTAATTATATTATCTATTTTACCTAGATAGGTTTTAAACTCTTTGATTTTTTGTCCTAAAGTATTTTCGAAATTATCCCCATTTTTTCTTTTGTAATCTTCACACTTGTGGATTATTTCTTTTAAATTAGGGACCCCTTCAAAAAATTCCGCACTATATAACTTATCTATGCCACCAAAAACGAAATTATAATAATTAATCTTTTTCTTAATTTCATTTACAAGCTTATCAACCCAATATTTGGTCTCTGGATTATTTAAGTCTATTAAATTATTATTTACTGAATTATTATCCTTCAACTCAGATAATTCTAACAACTTACCTATTTGTTCATTATCTTTTAATGACTCAAATTTAAATAATACTTCATTTAAAACTTTTAAATATTCTCCAATACCAATATGCGAAGAGTATTTAAGTCTAACCGCAGGATCTTCATCTTCAATTATTTTATAAATATCATTAAGCGATATGACCTCTTTTGTTCTTATTACCTTGCTAGTTTTAAGTTCCTCCATAGCCTGTTTCAATATCCATAAATTCCCCAAAAGATTTCCACTATCGACAGCTGATACATATCTAGGCCAGAGAGGTTCCTTGGTTCTTGTATCATACCAATTTAAAAAATGACCATTCACTTTTTCTAAGGTCTTCATATTATTTAATATAAGCTCACTTCTATCTATAAATTCTGTCATTGTTATATAACCCAAGTCATATGCAACAATACTTGAAGTTATCCCCATTCCTATATTAGTTGGAGAAGTTCTATATGCAACTCCTTTAAAAGGCTTTTCTTGATAATTATCTGGAGCTAGATAATTATTTTCTTCATTAACAAAATCTTCGTAATAAGCATATATACGTCTAGATATCTTTCTTAAATAATTCTTTTCTTCATTTTTCAAAGTAATCTGGTTACCTTCTGGAAGCTTTATACTTATACAGTAAGCCATATAAGGACTTACTATCCAAAGTGCGGCCACTACTAAATTATAAGTGATAACCCCAATATTGCTATAAAAAGACAAAAAAAGTACTAGAATCCCCATTATTGGAGAAATCCACATTCTTTTTAGATAAGCCCTAAAGTCATTTTTAGAGTTCTTTTCTACTGATTCAGCTGATTGCCATTCCAAAAGATTTCTTTTAGAAAAAATTACTCTAAATAAAGTGATAGCTATAGCATCAAGCATTAAAAAAGCTTGATAAGGTATAAAACTTATTATCAATACTATTTGTTCAAAATTCTTAAATGTTCCCATTAATCTATTTTTAGGTGTTACAACAAAATCTGTAACCGTAAATACTAATGGAATTACTAGAGCTAAAAATGCAAGAAGTGCAATTTGATTTCTTCCAGTTAAAATGGTCAATGATAAAATGAGTGCTAAAAGTATATTAGGTGCTAATAAACTTCTTCTTAAATTATCAAATATCTTCCACTTGTATAGCGAACTTAATTTATTACTAAATAGCCACCCAATTAACTGCCAATCTCCCCTAACCCATCTATGTAGTCTTTTGCAGCTTGACTCGTAAAATCCTGGATATCCATCAATAAATTCCACATCAGTTAGTAAACCGCACCTTGCAAGACCACCCTCAAGAAGGTCATGGCTTAATATTTTATCATCTTCTATTGAAGTATGTAAAACTTTATAAAACTCATCTATGCTAACTATTCCTTTACCAGTAAATGTTCCTTCTCCAAATAAATCTTGATAAGTATCTGAGTAAGCTACTGAATAACCGTCAACTCCTCCTTCACCGCCAAAAATTCTCGAAAAGAAGGTTTGATTTTTAGCTTCCAGGCTTATGCTTACTTTAGGCTGCATTACTCCATAACCTCTAGTAACTCTGCTTCCTTTAATATAAGGAGTATTGAGTACATGACTCATAGCACCTACAAGCTTAAATACACTTTCTTTAGGCATAAAGGTATCTTCATCTAAAGTTACCAGATATTTAACATCATTAAGTACTTTAAAATCTGAACTGAATACATTATATGTATGATCATTACTATTTCTAATAAGAGCCATGAATTCCATGAGCTTTCCACGTTTTCTCTCTTTAGCCATAAATATGTTTTGCTTTTTATTATAAAGTCTTTTTCTACTGAAAAAGAAAAATCTATTAGAACTTTCACCATCTGTGCTGCTATTGACTTCATTTGTAAAATCCTTTGAGTACTTTTCATTTAATGCCCTAGCACATTCAATTCCACATCGAATTATTTCAGCATCACCTTTTTCGGTTTCATACTTACTATCACAAAAATCACTTAGCAATGCAAAATATAAATTTCTATCTTTATTTCCACAGTAGGCCACTTCTAGTTTCTTCATAAGATCTTTTACTTTTTCTTTAGAATTCACTATGGCTGGAATTACAACTACTGTTTTTTGCTTACTAGGAAGCCCCTGACTAAAATTTAATTTAGGAACCACTTTAATATCCACAACTTTACTTACGGTATAGTTAGTCAAACCTATTATAATTTCGTTTATAGGAATTAGCATAACTAAGAATGAAATTATGTATTGAGCTCTAGTATATCGCACGCCTAATAAACTTCCAACAAACAAAATAAGAAAACTTAACAATAGTGTTCCAAATATATTTAAGGCTACATATGTATTTTCAGAGATTGTAGATTTTATATTTACACCGTATTCTTTTAACTTATTTATACCATTATCTATTAGGTAATATCCTATATGACACTTAAATCTTTCTTCCTTATTATTTTTACAGTTTTGTGCAATGCTCAGAATATTGTTTGCTAGGCCAATTTCGTTAATTCCACTGGTCTTAGCCAACTCCTCAAGTTTATGCCTATAATAATCCTTAGTTGCAAAATCCATACTATTATATACATCCTCAGGATCCTTTTTTAATATCTGTTCAACTAAAGATGTGCTTTCAAAAAATTTACGCCAGCTTATTCCCTCAATTTTTCTTATTGAAGTTATATAATCTCCTATATTCCGTTCTAGGACTTCTTCCCTTAAATCACTTTTGATTTTATTATTATCTAAATCTATTTTCCATTTCGTCTCTATTAGATTATTTACTCTTTCATCATCTATTGAATTGTCTCTTAAAACACTAAAGAACTCCCTCAAAAACAAATCACTAACATTTCCACATTCAGCAACTATATCGTCAATTACATTGTCATATTCATTATTATTAATAGCATCTATAATATTTTCAGCTACATCTTTTCCTTTTATGATTTCTTTTTGAATACTAACGAGTTCTTCTGTATATTTAGATAAATTTATTATGATTGATATTTTAAGCATTAACGGAAATGCCCATAATTCGCCCATAGTAAACGCGGCTTCCTTATTATCTGAATTTAACTCATTTCCCTGAAGCCCGTTTATATAAGATATCAACTTATCGCAATTTATTGTATTCTTATCATTTATATAATCCTTAGCTATCGCAAATATACGCGGAACCTGCTCTTCATCATCATTTCTTTCATTATCGAATCTATTATAATTACTTTCACCTACAGAAGATAGTCCTTTAAAATAATCTATAGGCATCTCAACTTTTATTGCTTTATACTCTTTTTCAATTAAATATATATTATCAAGAAGCCATTCAGACGCTCCAAGTACTTTGTAACCATCTTTAGATAACTTACTAAAATACTTAAAGTTATCATGGATGCAAGAAAATCCCTCTGCAAGCTCTTTTAAAACATTCTTTCTTACTCCATAAGAATTATTTCCTTTCAAGTAAAAAACTCCCTTCTCCATACAACATAAAAAACAATTGCTCAATAGAGATATTTTTACCAAAACTTTAAAAACTATTCTATTAATATAAAAATACTTGCTATCTTATAATACTTTAAGTTTACTGATAGATAACCGAAAGAGACTATATGTGTTTGCTTCGGTTCTTTGAATATTTTGCTGGGTGATTCTAAGAATCACAACCAGCCAAATCTTCTAATGAACACTGCGCAAAAACATATAGTCTCTTTCTAGATTAGCAGTAAACTTCAAGTGATGTATATTCTAGCAATATTTTTATATTTGAGTTGTTCGAATACCATACAGACAATTTCAAGAAACTTAACAATTTTATAAAACCTAAAATAAAAAGGTAAATCCATGTCTTACTAAATTTCAACTATCATTACTAGTTTTAAATAATATTCATATTTTGATATATATTTAATCAGAAAGAGAATATACTCTTTTACGCAGTGTTGCATTTAAAATAAAACTACAAGTATTTCTTCAGTAAGAGTTGTTCCATTCCTGCTTGTTATTAGCTTGCCTAAGGAACAAGCAGGAATAGTGCAACTTTTGTACTGTTAGAAATCCGTAGTTATATTTTCTGGCAATCGAGTAACAGAGTATATTCTCTTTCGGTAAGTTATTATTCAAATTCAAGAATAGATTTAGTTAAAGAATTCAGTAAATGCTTTAATTGTATATTCATTATCCTTTACAGTCGCTAATTCTCTTATTGAATGCATACTTAATAATGGGGCACCCATATCTATTACTGGTATATTCAACTTTGATGCTGTAATAGGACCAATAGTTGTTCCTCCCCTTAAATCAGATCTATTTACAAACACTTGACATGGAACTTCAGCTTTTTCACAGATTCCTTTAAAGACTGCACTTGCATAACTATCTGTTGAATAACTTCCTCCTGCTGCTATTTTAAGAACAGGACCCATTCCTAACATCGGTTTATTTGTAGGATCACATTTTTCTGTATAATTTGGGTGTATTGCATGGGCTAAATCTGCTGAAATCATTATTGAATTACTTAATGCTCTTTTAAAATCTTCTCTATCTTTTTCAAGGCCTAAAGTTATTCTCTCTAAAATATTTTCTAAAATTGATGAATTGGCACCTTGAGATGTTAAACTTCCTATTTCCTCGTTATCTAAAGCTACTAACACTTTAGTTGCTTTAATTTGATTGCTGCTTATTAAAGCTTTTAATCCTGCAAATACCATCCATAAGTCATCCAGTCTTCCGCATGATATAAATTCATCATTTAGACCAATTAGCATACCTTCTGCATACTCGTACAAAAATAAATCAAAGTCTAATATATCGCTCGAATCTACCTTTAAAGTTTCTGCTATTAAGTTAATTAAATAATTATCCTTTTCTAACTTATCTTCAACTAATGCAAGCATTGGTAAGGTGTCTTTTTGCTTATTATATTCATATCCCTCATTTACGCTTCTATTCATATGTATTGCTAAATTAGGAATAATTAAAATTGGCTTGTTTACATCTAATAATTCGACCTTTGGATTGAATGGATTTTCCCCCTTTAAGGTTACTCTTCCCGCTATGCTTAAAGGTCTGTCAAACCAAGTACTTAGTATTGGACCACCATAGACCTCAGTATTTAACTTAACGTAATGTCCTTCAACCTTCATTTCTGGATTTGGCTTTATTCTAAATCCAGGCGAGTCAGTATGTGCTCCTATTAATCTGAATCCATCTTTTTCAATATCACCATTTCCTATTTCAAAGGCAATTAATGCAGAGTCGTTTTTTATAATATAGTGTTTTCCACCCTTCTTTAACTCCCATTTATCTTCTTCTTTAATCTCTGTATAACCTTGCTTATCTAAGATATCTTTAATTTCATAAGTACTTTGAAAAGCAGTCTTACCCTTATTTATAAAATCTAATAATTCTTGCGCGTTATTCATATAGTTATTATCTCTCCCTACATAAATTAAATTTTTCATATAAAATATTAAACAATATTGAATTCACTTTTAATATTATATACCTTTTTAGAAAATAATGCATACTTTCTATGTTTGCTTCTCTAGAAAATTTTATATTATTTTAATTAAGCTAATGATTACATACTAAATGCCATAACTACCTTTTCGCCTTCACCTAAAGGTATATCTCCTGAATGAAATTCCACTATTTCTTCCTCATCTTGATTGAAATTAATCTCATTGACATTACCTTTATCCTTAGATTTTCCTCTGCTTTTATTCTTCTTCTTTCTCTTTTGTAAGGATGTTGGAATGCTTGAATGTACATTATTTTCATTGATGTTTTTATTATTTAGAGTATTCATGTTAATGTTTATAATTTCATTATCACTGATTTTCTCAGTTCTTATCATATTATCATTATTTATGTGTGCTTCATTCAGCATACTATTTGTAACTATAAACTCAGAATTTATGCCAACAGGATTTTCTCTATATTCATTAAAGTTATTACTATTATTCTCATCATCGTCATTATTTATTGCTTCTCTAGAAATTACTATATTCTTTTCTTCGATTTCAGAAGTTTTATTCTTAATAATTTCATCAATACTTTTATACTTACTAGTCTTTGAATCAATGATCATTAGATTTTCTTTAAGATTCTCTTCATTCTCATCAGAGCCCTTTTCTTTTTCCACAATATCTTTTTCTTTAACTTTCTCATTTACTTTAATATTTTGATGTTTTGCAAAGTTTTTTACTTTATAAATATTATCTTCAGTAAATTCAAGCATTTCTAAGTCTATTAATACTTCTAAAACTAATTTTACTTGTATAGCCTCTCTATTAAATTCTATAGCTAAAGTCTCTAGTGTATATGGAATATTTCTAGATAAAAATAACTCCCCTTTTAAATTTACCTTTCCAGCTAAAGCAATAAGCCTAATCCAAATATAGTGAATAAGATCCCTTTCATTCATTTTATCTATTATTTTAGATTTAGTATCTTCATACATATCAACTCTTAATTTAACAATTTTTCTTTCTTTCATTTTTCAACACACTCCCATACAAATTAATATTCTATATAGGATATATGATTTAAATTTAATATTTACATAGTTTTTCTAAAACTTTTTATATTTTTAAAGAAATATTTTATTCGTTCTTATTTTAAAGTGTGAATACATCTAAATTTTAGTTCAGATACAATATACAAAATATTTTAGTTCAAAAAAGAACGCTTAATTTTATAACATCAAAGCGTCCTTTTTTAATAAATATTAATTCTATTGTTCTAAAACATAATTTTCAACTTATTTATCTATGCAATAAATCTATATAAGCTCATTTTTAGAAAGTTGTTCTTTTAATATTTCTAAATTCTTACCTTCCATAGGGAATAATGGCATTCTAAGCGGTCCAACATTATATCCCATAAGCCCCAACGCTGTTTTTACTGGAATTGGATTCACTTCTATAAATAATGTGTTAATAAGATCTAAGTATTTTGTTTGAAGTTCACAGCTTTCTTCAACTTTACCTTCAACATATAAGCTACAAATATCATGAGCTTCCTTAGGCATAATATTTGATAAAACTGAAATAACACCTTTTCCTCCAAGAGATAATATAGGAAGTATTTGGTCATCATTTCCTGAATAAATATTAAGTTCATCGCCGCAAAGAGCTTTTATTTTTGCAATAGCTGAAAGATCTCCACTTGCTTCTTTTGTAGCAACTATGCGCGGATGCTTAGCTAATTCAGCATATGTTTCAGGTGATATATTAACTCCTGTTCTTGATGGTACATTATATAAAATAATCGGAATATTAACTCTGTCTGCAATATAATTATAGTGTTTGATTAAACCACTCTGAGTAGCTTTGTTATAGTATGGTGTAACTAGTAAAAGTGCATCAGCACCAACATTCTCAGCATACTTTGATAATTCTACTGCATAAATAGTATCATTAGAACCTGTACCTGCAATAACAGGAACTCTTTTATTTACATACTCAACTGTAAATTTAATAACTTCCTTATGCTCTTCATCAGTCATAGTTGAAGATTCACCTGTAGTTCCTGCAATTACGATTGCATCACTTCCATTCTCTATATTAAAGTCAATTAACTTTTTTAATTCAGAGAAATTTATTCCATCTTCTGTAAAAGGTGTAACAATTGCGACTGCCGCACCAGTAAATATAATATCCTTCATAAAACTGCCCCCTTGAATATTTTCTATATAATTATAACACAGTCAGCTAAGACTATAAACTTAGAATATACATAAAATGAATAAAATATATATTAATAAACTCCAGAAATACTCTATTACATAAAAAAATGCTCCTACTCTAAAGTTTTTTCAACATATAATTACAATATCAAAATTATTAAATATGCATTTATATATAATAAATATACATACTTCATCAAAATTAAAATATTAAATGAATATAGAAATATAGTACAGCATAAAATAGATTCACGTAACTTGTTATTTTTTCTAATATGCCTTAATATAATGATTATATTCCTTTTTGGTAATTATTGATATAGAAGATTGGAGTGTCTTAAATGTTTTTTAATTTTATTGTTCACAGATTTATAAAGGATAATTCTAACGTTAAAGATGATAAAGTTAGAAATGCCTATGGTGTAATTGGAGGAATAGTTGGAATATTACTAAATGTAATTTTATTTATTATAAAACTTTCTGTTGGAATGATTGTTTCAAGTATAGCTATTATGGCTGATGCTTTTAATAACCTTTCTGATGCCGCCTCTTCTTTAATTACTATTTTAGGTTTTAAACTTTCAAATAAACCAGCAGATAGAGAGCATCCCTTCGGTCATGGAAGAATTGAGTATCTTTCTGCTCTAATTGTCGCTTTCATGGTAATGTTAGTTGGAATTCAATTTATTAAATCATCCTTCGAAAGAATTGTAAATCCAACTCCTGTTACTTTTGAACTGGTTCCTTTTTTATTACTTTTTGTATCAATCTTTTTTAAAGTTTGGCTTTCAAGGTTCAATAAGTTTATGGGTGAAAAAATTAATTCTGCTGCATTAAAAGCATCATCTACAGATGCCTTAGGTGATGTATTTACTTCCACTTGTGTTGTGATATCATTTTTAGCAGCTAAATTCACTACCTTTCCAATTGACGCTTATATCGGAATGATTGTAGCACTATTTATAGTTTACTCTGGTTTTAATCTAGTCAGAGATACTATAAACCCTCTTTTAGGTGAGGCACCAGATGATGAACTCGTTAATTCTATTACAGAAATGGTAACCTCTTATGATAACATACTTGGTACGCATGATCTAATTATTCACAATTATGGCCCAGGTAAATGCATGGCGTCAATTCATGCTGAAATACCAAGTGATATCAGCGTTGTAGCTATTCATGAAATTATAGATAAAGCAGAAAGAGAAATTTCAAAAGCCCTTAGAATCTATTTAGTAATACATATTGATCCTATATGCGTTATTGAAGGCGAAGTTAAATCAGCCTACGACGAAATTCTATCTATAATAAAGAAATATGATTACATCGATTCAATACATGACTTTAGAGTAGTAGGTGAAGGTGAGGTTAAAAATTTAATTTTTGATGTGGTTATAGAACCATCAAAGGTATCCCCTATATCAGATGATGAACTTGCAAAGTTAATATCTGATGGCGTAAAAAAATATCATCCATCCTATAACTGCGTAATTACTGTAGATAAGCATTACACTTAAAGTGAAGTGATAAACAACCGAAATAGAATAGGCATGTGAAAATAAGCTGAAAAAACACTTAATGGCAGGTTGTTCCGTTTTTTGCTTGTCCTGATAAAATCAGGAGCAAGCAGAAGCGGGTGCATCCTGCCATTTAGTGTTTTCCATCGAAATTTTCACTAGTCCTATGGAATAAACATGTATCCAATTTCGGTTGATATATGAATAATTCTAAAGTATCTATAGAACCTTAGATAAAAAGTCTATTGTACGTGGGTTTTTTGGATTTTTGAATACTTCGTCTGGTGTTCCTTGTTCTACGATTTTTCCACCATCCATAAATAGTATTCTATCTCCAACTTCTCTTGCAAAGCCCATTTCGTGAGTTACAACGACCATCGTCATTCCTTCTTTTGCAAGATCTTTCATAACAGTTAAAACTTCTCCAACCATTTCAGGGTCTAATGCCGATGTTGGCTCATCAAATAACATAACATCTGGCTGCATAGCTAATGCTCTAGCTATCGCAATTCTTTGCTTTTGTCCACCTGATAACGAAGCTGGATAAGCATCTATTTTATCTACTAATCCTACTTTTTCTAATAAAGATACTGTAATCTTCTTAGCTTCATCTTTTGACATTCCTTTTACTTTCATAGGAGCTAAGCATATATTTTCACATACAGTTTTATGAGGAAATAAATTAAAATGTTGGAATACCATCCCCATTTTTTCTCTCATTTTATCTATATTAGTTGCTTTTGATGTTATATCTTTACCTTCAAAAGTAATTTGTCCTGATGTAGGAGTTTCTAATAAATTAAGGCATCTTAGAAATGTACTCTTTCCTGAACCAGATGGTCCAATTACAACAACAACTTCACCTTTCTTTAAATGCTCATCTATTCCTCTTAAAACTTCATTCTTTCCGAAACTTTTATGTAAATCTTTAACGTATATCACTTGCTTTAAGCCTCCTCTCAACATAACCCAATCCTCTTGTCAAAGTGAAAGTTAAAATAAAGTAAATTACTGCCGCAACTATTACTGGTTCTAAACCTAAAGCTGTATTTCCTCTTACTATGCCGGCATTATACATAAGCTCTGCAACTCCAATTACAGAAACCATTGAAGATTCTTTTATAACTGAAATAAACTCATTACCAAGGGCAGGTAAGATATTCTTAAATGCTTGAGGTATTACAACATGAAACATTGCTAAACTTTGATTCATTCCTAGACTTCTAGCAGCTTCCATTTGACCCTTATCAACTGCTTCAATACCGGCTCTTATTATCTCAGATATATAGGCTGCTGAATTTAATGATAAGGCCACTGCACCTACAGTCATGTCAGGCATGTCTATACCAATTAACTTAGGCAAACCTATATATATTATATATATTTGAACCAGAAGCGGAGTACCTCTTACAAATTCTACATAAGCTGTTGCTATATAACTAATTGGCTTAATTTTTGAACGTCTTAAAAGTGTTAATCCAAGCCCCAAAATTGTCCCAAATAACACTGCAAAAAATGCTAATACGATTGTTATCTCTGCACCCTTTAAATAATATTCAGAGTATTTTCCCAAAAATGAAAAATTCAATATTTTCCCTCCTAATCCTAAATTCTTTATCAATAATTTTGCTAATAGCGATTATACCAATTTTTAATTATACGTTATGAACTAATTTTTATCAACTGTTGTTAATTTCCAATTATAAGTATTTACTGCTTTAATGTTTACTCAAAAAAATAACAAGTTATTATGTTAGTATATTTTGCATCATACCTTATCTTTATGTCGCACAGCAGTACCATACATAAAACATATCTCATTGTCTAACACAAAATATACGTCACATCTTTAACTCGTTATTTTTTATCATATTACTTTATATTTAATAATACTAATCTACTAACTTATTTGCATCTGTTACAAGTTGTTTAATTTTATCTTCATCCTTTAATTTCTTGATTGTCTTATTAACTTCTGCTAATAATTCTGGTGAATTCTTTTTCATAGCTATTGCTGTTCCGCCGTCTGGATCTTTAACTTCTAAATTCTTTGCGATTGCAATACCTTCATTCTTTTGAACATTTATTTCAGCTACTGGTAATTCAATTAAAACAGCATCTACTTTATTGTTCTTTAGATCTAATATTAAATCAGTAACTTTATCTAATGACTTAATGCTGTCTTTATCAAAGTTTTCTTGAGCTATACGTTCTTGAATTGAACCCTTTTGAACTCCAATTTTCTTTCCTTTTAAATCTTCCATTTTAGTTATTGAAGCTTCGTCTCCTGATCTAAGTACAAATCTATGTGTTGCAGTATAGTATAGATCTGAGAAATCTGCATTTTGTTTTCTTTCATCTGTTGGAGTCATACCTGAGAATACCATGTCTATCTTGTCTGATTGAAGCGCTACAAGTAACCCATCAAAAGCCATGTCCTTTATTTCAAGTTCTACCCCTAAATCTTTTGCAAATTGTTTTGCAATTTCAATATCAAATCCAACTATTTGATCTTTTCCATCTATTTCTTTATGGAATTCATATGGTGGATAATCAGCACTTGTTCCAATCACAAGTTTCCCTTTTGCTTTAATTGCTTCTAATGAATTTTGTTTTTTATCAGCAGCACCACTTCCACATCCAACCATACTTATTGCTATAGTTGTTGCTGCTGCAAATGCCATTATTTTTTTTACTATTCCAGCTTTCATTTATATATACCTCCAATTTTTTTCATTTAAATTTATCCGATAGCTAGCATCCGTAACACTCCCACTTCTTTAAGTGGGAGATAACGGCTGCACGCTCCTGGATGAGTTCAACTAGGATTCAGATGGGGATCAAACCCCACCCGAATCAAGTTTCACTTGATTCCCTCAATGTCGATAGCATAATTATACACATTATTTTATATTTACTCAATAGAAATATAGTATTTTTTTTAACTTTTATGAATTAATATTAAATTTTTTGTACTCTAAGTATATTTTCCTATATTACACTCACACCCTACATGATAAGTTTTTATATGATAAAATTAAAAACTGTGGCTTATTTACAACATTTATGATCAATGATAATCATAAATGTATTAATTGCTATATTTCTATGTATAAATTAGTATATCTCAATATTTTTTATTTATATATTAATTTATTGCGATATACTTATATTTATGCTGAATATTTTTTCATTTTGCATAAATCCCGATAAAATATTCAGCATTATTCTACAGCAACCGAAATAACAGAGTCTACTCACTTTCGATAAGTTATATCTTAAACCTAATATTCATTGATTTCTATAAGCATTTTACTACAGATAATCGGTGTAATGCTCTAGTGCACATAATATATTTAACTAAAGGCTGAATCCGCTCATTTTCAACTATTATTACTCCGTCAAACTCTAATCCCTTAGCTAAATATGCTGGCATAAGCACTTTTCCGCCCTTATAAAGTATATCGTCATTATCTAAGTTTTGTATGTTGATTTTTTCCTTAATAAGAGGCGCAAATTCACTAAGCTCTTTCTTCCCTTTAAATATTACAGCGACATTTTCATAACCATCTTCCTCATAATCCTCAATTATAGAAATAAGCGTATCTATAAGTTCTTCATTGTTTGAAACTTCTTCCTCAATAACAGGCTCACCTTTTCTGACTAAAGGAACTATTCTATCTTTGTCTAAGAATTTATTTGAATACTGCATTATCTCTTGAGTTGATCTATAACTCTTGTTTAATTCATACTTCTTAATTTCAACGTTAGAATCTTTGAATACTTGATCTAAGTGAAGCATTGCTGGTTCTTCGTTAGTTTCAATTAATCTTTGATTTGAGTCTCCAACTATTGTATAGCTATTGCATCCAGTTATTTCTTTGATTATTTCAAATTGCATAAAGCTATAGTCTTGTGCTTCATCAATTACAATATGCTTTATCTCTTCTTTTGATTTTAATCCTGTTAATTTAACCATCAAATAAAGAATTCCTGCTAAATCCATGTATCCTAAATCATCTTCATAATTTTTATTAATTCCTTCAGTAATCTCATTAACTTTTTCAGCATTTTCTGAAAACGCATTTGGATTAATAATCTTTTTATAAATATCTATAATTGGTTTAACTTTAACCCAAGAATCTAATTCATCACGAGAGTTCATAACAGCTCTTATAATTTTTCTTATTTCCATTTTTCTTAAATATTCTAAATGAGTTTTTTCTATTTCTAAATCTTCTGCTGATAAACTATTTATTTTTTCTTTAAACTCAGCATTTATTTTATATAATTCTTCATCTCTTTTATCCTTAATTTTAGAGGTCAATACTCTCTTAATCTTTTCACTTCTTCTAAATAGAGGCATATCTTTATAATATTTATTAAATAATTCTTCTACCTCTTTGACTGAAACAATTTCCTCATTATTAAATTTAATTGCTTGTATTTTAAAGTATTCCCTATCTAACTTTTCTATATTGGAATTTAATAGTTCAACAAATTCCCTAGAACTCTTATACTTATATTCTGCCAAAGCGTCTTCATTTTCATTCATGGCATCTTCAATATAACTTCCCAAACTTTTAAATTTTTCGTATCTTAACCCTATTTGCTTGATTGCAAAATTTTCAAAAGTAGTTTGTTTTATATTGCTTTCGCCAAGTGAAGGAAGCACTTGAGCTATATAATCCATAAAAATATCGTTAGGTCCAAAAATTAATACTTTGTCTCCAAATTGTTTTCTGAAGTTATAAAGTAGATAAGAAATTCTATGAAGCGCAATCGTAGTTTTTCCTGATCCCGCAACTCCATTTACAACAATTATTTTATTTCTATCTTCTCTTATTATCTCATCCTGTTCTTTTTGTATGGTCATGACTATGTCTTTTAGCTTATCTGATGAATTTTCAGTTAAAACCATTTGCAGTATTTCATCTTTAACATCTATTGCTGAGTCAAATATGCCTTTTAACTGACTTCTTTTTATGATAAGCTGCTTTCTTGATAATATATCAACCTCTATTTCACCTGATGGTGGATTAAAGCTTGCTTTTCCAAGAGTTCCTTTATAAAAAAGTGATGCAATTGGTGCTCTCCAATCTACAATTAGAGGCTCAAAACTGTCCTCTACAGTTAGTCCATATCTACCTATATATATATCCTCTGGAATATTATCATCTTCTTTAAATGTAACCTTTCCAAAGTAAGGTATTTCTTTAAGCTTTGTAAATTCCATAAGTCTCTTATCAATCGTTCTATAAGCTTCTTCTTTAACGTAATTTTCATGATCAAAGTAGTCGATGATTTGATCTTCATCATCTTTATACTCTTCTACATACTTTTTTCTTGCATCAAGAATATAGTTTGTAACATTCTTTCTTTTCTCTAAGTACTTTAAAATTTCATTATTTAATATTTCTAAGATTTCTTTTAGTTTTTCTTCTTCTCTTAAAAAATCTATTTGATTACCCATAATTACGACCTCCAAATATAGTTAACATGAGTCCTCTTGCCAGTAATAAAACATCAAATCAAGAGACTCATTTATTGTTTTTATATAACTTATTCACCTTAATGATTTTTCCTAGATAGTCTATTATAATCCTCTTATAAATTCATTTATTTATAAGAGCTTTTTCATCTATTCACCATCTTAAGGAATATTGATTGAGTAAAAAGGTACAAGACGCGTTCTCCCTTCCCTTGACAAAGTATTAACTAATTATATCCTAAGAATTATAAAATGCACAATGTATAGCTAAAACTTTCTTTAGCCTATATCCCCATTGTGCATTTCTTTAATAATATATCTTAACTTATAATAATATACAATTTTATGGAATATTATTATTTATAAATCTTTGTTTATAGATTATTATTAGATTCGGTATCAGCCATATTGCTTTGGTATTTAGTTTCACTTTTATCCTCAGCTTTAACCTGATTCTCATTCTTTTTATTAGAATCCTCATCTATTTTACTCATATCTTCAGTTTGCCCACCAGATGCAATTTTATTCTCAGATGCGGTCTCATCTTTTTTATTTACTACATCAACTGAAATTTCTGACTTTGTACCAGCTTTATCATCTATAACAACATCTAAAGAATTTTTCTTAGCTCTTCTTTCCGCTAGTTCTTTTACTTTCTTTTCATTCTCTGACTTTTCTTTTTCTCTTTCTTCTTTCATCTCTGGATATTTTTCATATATCATGTCAAGGAATTCTTCTCCAAAGATTGTTTCTTTTTCTAAAAGAACTTCTGAAATCTTATCTAATAAGTCTCTATTTTCTCTCAAGATTTTTCTTGCATTCTGATGAGCAGTTTTTATGATTCTTAATGTTTCCTCATCTAAAAGAGTTGATGTTTCTTCACTACAGTTTCTAACAGCTCTACCATCTAAATATCTATTTTGTATTGATTCTAAAGCCATCATGTCAAATCTTTCACTCATACCGTAGACTGAAACCATACTTCTAGCTTGCCCAGTAGCTCTCTCTATATCATTTGAAGCTCCTGTGGAAACTAAATCAAATACTTCTTCTTCAGCTGATCTACCACCTAACATTACAGTTATTTGATTTATCATATCCTCTCTAGAGGTTAAGTATTTTTCTTCCTCTGGCAGCTGCATAGTATAACCTAATGCTCCCATAGTTCTAGGAACTATTGTTATTTTATGTACTGGATCTGCACCTTTAAGTAAAGCAGCCACAAGTGCATGACCTACTTCATGGAAAGCAACAACTTCTCTTTCCTTTGGTGATAAGATTCTATCTTTCTTTTCTTTTCCAGCAATTATTACCTCAACAGCTTCTCTTAAATCTTCTTGAAGAACAGTTTTTCTTCTTCTTCTTACGGCTCTTAAAGCACCTTCATTAATAATATTTGCAAGGTCAGCTCCAACAGCACCTGGAGTGCTTTTAGCTATCTCAGATAAGTCTACATCAGGACCTAACATTACGTTTTTAGCATGGACATGAAGTATAGCTTCTCTTCCCTTAAAGTCTGGTCTATCAACTATAACTCTTCTGTCAAATCTACCTGGTCTAAGTAATGCTTTATCAAGTATCTCTGGTCTATTTGTAGCTCCAAGTATAACTATACCTTTAGATGAATCAAATCCATCCATTTCAGAAAGTAATTGATTTAAAGTTTGTTCTCTTTCATCATTACTTTGCATTTGATTATCTCTGCTTTTACCAATTGCATCAATTTCATCTATAAATATAATACATGGCGACTTTGCAACTGCATCTTTAAATAATTCTCTTACCCTTGAAGCTCCAACTCCAACAAACATTTCAACAAAGCTTGAACCTGAGAGTGAGAAGAATGGCACTTTAGCTTCTCCTGCTACAGCCTTCGCGATTAACGTTTTTCCTGTTCCTGGAGGTCCTACAAGTAAAACACCTTTAGGTAATTTAGCACCAATCTCTGTGTATTTACCAGGGCCATTTAAGAAATCTATTACTTCTTTTAAAGATTCCTTAGCTTCTTCTTGACCTGCAACGTCATCAAATGTTACTTTTATCTCACTTTCCATATAAACTTTGGCGTTATTCTTACCGATGCCCATGACACCGCCTCCGCCGCCTCCCATTTTAGAAAATAGGAATCTCCACATGAAGAAAATAAGTACCATAGGCAGTATCCAAGTAAGCACAAAATTCATGATAGGAGTTTCTTTAGGATTTTTTCCTGTAAAATCTACTCCAGCCGCATTTAACTTTGTTATTAACGTCTCATCATTTACATTTGCTGTGTATAAAGTCTTTCCTTTATATTCAGTGTTATTTTCACTTGGCGTTATTAATAAATTATCACTAGTTATGGTGACTTTTGAAATTTGTTTTTCATCTAATAATTTTATGAACTCATTATAATTGATTTCCTTTGTCGTAGCTGTATCCCTGGCATAATTGAATGCCATTAAAAATGCAAAAGCTATTAGAAAATAAGTAATTGCTACAGTAATAGAATTCTTATTTTTATTATTCTTTTTGTTATTTCCGTTATTATTATTCTGCATCTAATCACCTTCCCTTAATTTTCATTTAATATTCTTTGTTATTAATAATATTCATAGATTAGATCACTCTTCCCACATATCTTTCATACTTTCATCTATCTGCTTTTTTCGAGTTAATGTGAAATTTTCATCTACTTCAAAATATTCATTTTTATTAATTAAAATATCTCCTTCTTTAAAGCCGCCTTTAATGCTGCTTAGAGATATTTTATGCATATCTCCATTTTCTTTTTCGACTATTGCATAATTACCCTCTACTCTATCTATTATATACTTTTCATCCATTTAACATCCTCTTTTCACTTTATAAATTAATTCCAAGCTTAGGGAATGTGAACCGAGTTTCCTTAATTAAGCACCTAAATAAATTATATTAAGACTCCTAGAAATATCTATTAAGTTAACCTTCCAAAATCTTTAAATGGATAAAATTTAATTCTAGCTTTCCCTTGGATGTTAGATGCATCTATATATGGATTAATCCATCTTCTAGCATCATTTGAACGACTCCTATTATCACCTAAAAAGAAAAATTTATTTTCAGGTACGTCAAATTCGAGTACCTTATTGAGCTTTTCATTATTTTTTACATAATCTTCTTTAATATCCTCCCCATTTATATTAACTATACCATTATGTATTACAATATGATCTCCTGGAAGTCCTATTGCTCTTTTTATAAGTATCTCATCGAGCTCTTCCGAATAAAATACAATGATATCTCCTCTTTGGATTTTACTCGTATCGTAAACTCTAGTTACCATTAACTTATCACCAACATTTAGAGTCGGTACCATTGATTCACTAGGTATATAAACATTATAAACTAAAAACTTATTTATTAATAATGCTATTCCTATGGCTGCTATTATTGGAATTACCCATTCTCTAAAGAAACCGCCTTTTGCTGTAAAAAATACCAGGAACCCTTTTTCCAATGGACTATCATTCTTATTGTTATCTTCGGACTTATCAACATCTGTTGTACTAGCAACATCATCATAACTATTACTAGTATCATTTGAATCCATTGCATTATCATTTTCTTTCATCAATACTCTCCCTTTTATCAAGATTGCTTTATCTAAAATTACATATTAGGTTAATATTATTTACGATTTTATTTTAAATTTTATAACTAATATATTATTTATAGATCTCAAAGTCTTTTATTGGATAATATTTTATTCTAGCCTTTCCTACTATATATGATTCATCTACATACGGATTATTCCAATATCTTGAATCATCAGAGTGTGCTCTATTATCACCTAGAAAAAAGTACTTGTTCTTTGGCACCTCAAAAACTCCATTAGATATATTATTATTTATTACATAGTCTTCTTGAAGCCTTTCGCCATTTCTAAAAACAACACCTTCTTTGATTTCTATCTTATCACCTGGAAGTCCTATTAATCTTTTTATTAATATATCTCCTTTAAATTCATCATTTTTAAATAATACTATATCTCCTTCTTTTAAACTCTCTGGACTATAAACCCTAGTTACAATAAGCCTATCTTTAACTTCCAATGTTGGTATCATGGATCCACTTGTAATCCAAACACCATAACCTACAAAACGATAAACTAAAAATCCTATACAAGCAATAACAGCTATATCGATTATCCATTCCTTTATTATTGACTTTTTTCTAAGTTTTTTGCGCTTCAAATCTTCATCTTCATTATTTTCTGCCACAGTATTGCCTCCATATCATATAATTAATAATAATTATATACTTTCCTATGATTAATATTTCACCTTATCTGTGTTATTAGTAATTTTTATGCTTTATTTTTCAACACCATTTTAGTATACCATAATTTTCTCAATAAAATATTTATAAGTTGTTAACTTTTATACGATTTACTATCATTAATATTTATTTTTACTTTGTCTTACTTTGCCTTATTAAAAAAACACTTTAGTGTCAAGACTCAGTTTTCTTAAATAACTTTGTAATAAAAATATGCACTAATCCAAAAAATTAGTGCATATCTCTTCTATCTATTTATAATCTTGGGAAAGAATATCAATAAAAGCGCATTCATTAAAAGTATGCCTTAAACCAACATTGAATAATAATTCAATGTGGAACCTTTTAAAAATAAGTTTGTAAAAGACTTATTTACTCTATATCATTTTTTAATAGATCTTCATAGGATTCTCTCTTGCAAATTAGCCTTGCTTCATTATCCTTAACCATTACTACTGATGGCTTCGGTATCTTATTGTAATTGCTTGACATTGAATATCCATAGGCACCCGTAGTCATTATTGCTAAAATATCGCCGCTTTCAACTTGTGGAAGTTTAACATTTTCTAATAATATATCTCCTGATTCACAGCACTTCCCTGATATGGTCACAGTTTCTTCTGAAACCTCAGAAACCTTATTAGCAAGAATACATTCATACTCTGCATTATATAGGGCTGGTCGTATATTATCTGTCATTCCTCCATCTACTGATACATACGTTCTAATACCTGGAATCTCTTTGATTGATCCCACAGTATATAATGTAAGTCCTGCATTAGCTACGATACTTCTTCCAGGTTCTATTGTAAGAATTGGTCTTTCTTGACCAGTTCTAGCACAAACTTCATCAACTTTATTAATTATCGTTTTGCAATATTCCTCAGTAGTCTTAGGTTCATCATCCTTAGTATAGTATACACCAAAACCGCCTCCAAAATCTACTTCTTTTATTAAGTAACCAAGGTTGTCTTTGGTGTTTCTTACAAGCTCTAGCATTATTTCCACAGCATCTGCATATGGTTCTAAATCAAAGATTTGGGAACCTATATGACAATGTATTCCTGCAAGATTTATACTTTCCAGACTTATAGCCTTCTTAATAGCATCTTCTATAACTGTACCTACTGGTGCAAATCCAAATTTGGAATCTATTTGTCCAGTTTTTATATACTCATGAGTATGAGCCTCAATTCCTGGAGTTATTCTTAAATAAATATCCTGTACTTTATTATATTCCTTAGCTATATTATTTAGCATTTCCATTTCATAGCAATTATCTACTACAAAATTACCTACACCTAATTTAACACCTAACTGAATTTCATCTAATGTCTTATTATTTCCGTGAAACATTACTTTTTCAAGTGGAAATCCTGCTTTATGAGCTGTGTATAACTCTCCTCCTGAAACAACATCTAAATGCATTTTTTCTTCTTTTAGCAACTTGCACATTTGCAGTGTCAAAAATGCCTTTCCGGCAAACGCTACTCTATTATTGTTTTCTTCGCATTTAAAATGATTTCTATAATCTCTACAATATTCTCTTATCAAATCTTCATCGAATACATATAAAGGACTTCCATATTCTTTTACTAAATCTTTAGAACTAACTCCCCCAATTACTAATTGATTGTCCTGTTCTTTCATTGTTCCAAACAATTTCATTTGCCTAACCCCCAAATTAATTATACTTATTATCAAGTTATTTATCTTTAAATAATCTAGCCGTGATAATAAAGGCATGTATCCTCTATTCATCCTGCGATTAAAAAGCAACAGTTATCGAAAGCCATTAAGCTCCCTTTAATAATATTATAAAAAAAATCTATACGATAGTTTTTATGTTTTCCACGAAAAGAAATTACCTACTTCTTTGGTTTTATTATGATTTTTGCCCAAAAAACAAACGCCACAGAATATGTCTGTGACGAGTGGTAGATTACGCTAAATTTGTATGCATATTAATTTCATTAATTATCAATTTATAAAATTAAATTATTAAATATTTTTCCAAATATAGAACAATCAAAATTATTATTTTAAATTGTTAATTAAAATGCACCTTGTAGCTCAACACTTTCGTGACAGTTATTCACATATTTTATGAATCCCCAGAAATAAATTACCGCATAATAAGTTATTCCTTCGGCCGTAATACCTTTCAGCATAAATCATCGTTTGCCAACTACTTATACCTACTCTTTATTAAAGCACCTCTACCCCAGGTCATATTATATTTATATTCTATCTAAATAGTAGACTTCTTATCTACCCATAGGTTCTTTAGACTTCTAATGACTATAATATCATATTATTAAACTGTTACAAATATGATACCATAAATTTTACTTAAATCAACATTTTTTTTATTATTCATACATCAAGTGTAGGATTATATTTTCTATTCTTTTCTATAATTATCCATAAGATTGCACATAATGCTTGCTGAAGATGGTGGAGTAAATGTTATAGCATTAGCCCCAGCCTGAATAGTTTCAATAATTGATTCATCAGTTGGTCCTCCAGTCGCTATTATCGGAAACTCTGGAAAAATTTTTCTGATGTTTCGAACTATTTCAGCTGTTTTTTTGCCACCAGAAACATTCAAAATAGTCGCACCGGCTTCAATTCTCTTAGAAATATCTTCATCTTCCGAAATAACAGTTACTATTACCGGTATATCTATGGTGGCCCTAATTTTTCTTACTACTTCATTACTTGTTGGAGCATTTACAACTACCCCCATGGCCCCCTTAAATTCTGCATCCATTGCTAAATTCACTACTCTCTTCCCTTGAGTTATTCCTCCCCCTACACCACAAAATACAGGAACATCTGCTGCCATCACAAGTGCTTGTGTAATCACTGGCTGTGGTGTAAATGGATAAACCGCAATAATAGCATCAGCGTTACTATTCCTTATTAATGCAACATCAGTACTAAATAACAATGATTTTATTCTCTTTCCAAAAATCTTAATTCCACCACAATTTCTTATAACCGTTGGAACTTCAATCACATGATTTCTAAGTGTACCTTTTATTTGCGGAACAAACTTAGCTTCTTTACTTGTCATAGATCCTATCCCCTCCCCATAATCATTAAACTTAATAATTACAATTCAACTTATAATAATTTTAAATCATACACTCTTATATAATTTAAATTTAATATTTTTACAGTAACTCATATCTCTCTCATAAAATCTCTTTATCAGCAAAACATAATCTTATATGTATTCACCATATTCATTAACCTTAAAGTAATCCTATTTTTAATAACGTTTTATAGGCCATGGCAGATAACTTATCTTGCATTTAAGCATCCTATAAAAATGTATTAGTGTATCCTAGTAAGAATAGTATCCTAAAGTCTCTCTACTATAGACTATATTCTTTTAATTCTATACTATTATTATACTATTTTATCATTTTCCTTAAAGTTAAATTTATATTTACTGTTTGTCCACATTATCCACACTTTTTATCCACAGAATTGTGTATATTGTTTATAACAATATATTATAAATTCTTTTAAGGCAAAAATGCTAGTAAAACTTTTCTGCAAAATCCTCTCGATATAGCTAAATAAGCCTATTTTTCAACATTCTCAATAGAAATTTTGTGTAATTTTGCTATTAAATGAGTTTAAATAACATAATTATTTACTTTATGATACTATTGGAATTCAATAATTATTTAAATAACTTACCATTTGTCTTATTTTTTTCCACTCGACTTATCCACAGATAACATAGGCTTATCAACACTATAAACAAACCCTTTATTTTACAGGCTTTACCACATATTTTTCTCTAATATTTATACAGTTTGTCCACAATCTTATTCACAGATTTTAGTATTATTGAAACTAATTTTAAACTTTTGTGTAAATCTTTTTATTAAACCTTAATAATTCCTTAATAGTTTGTTAACTTCTAATATAATACCTTAATAAAACATTAAACAATGGTGTACTGTATTGTAGTCTATTCATTCCTATCATATACTTTTAATCAAGAAAAAGATTTTAATAAAGGAGGTTTATTTAATGACGCAAAATGAATTTTTTAACATACTAATGGATGGACTAAAAGAAATTCCTGAAATAAAATTACAGGAAATTATATCCTATTATGATCATAATTTTACGCTTGGACTAGCTGCTAGAAAAACTGAAGAAGAAATAGTACATGAATTAGGTGACCCTAATTCTATTGTCAATAAATATAGAAATGATAATTTAAATATATATTCTAATTTAGAATGCTCTATTAATGATTACACTAATCAAGCAACCACTGAAACTTCTTATAATTCTATAACTGTTAATAATAATATTACAAGCGATAATTTCAATAATAACGCTAATAATAATGAAAATGATTTGAAAAATAATGTTGAACTAAAAGACTTAAATATAAATGATTCTCATGAAAATGCTAATTTAGATGACGATTTTTATAGACTTCATAGTTCTACTATATCATCTGATAATAAAGAATTCAATTCTCAATCTGCTGCTTCATATAAGGCAGATAAGAATTTTAGTGTTGACAATGATTTGAGTTATAATAATTGCAATAACTCAAACTATGATTATAATAGCAAAAATAATTCCAATAGCTCATCAAATAATTTTACTAATAATGTTTTTAATAATAGATCACCACAATCCAATGTAAATGCACTATTAAAGTTTTGTATTGCATTTCTAACTTTAATAATTTTCTTCCCAGTTATAACTGGAGCCATTGGTTTTGTTATTGGAATTTTGGGAGCAGCTATAAGTATTTTTATCGCCAGCATTGGTGTATTAGTAGGTGGAACCTTTACAAGCTTTATTGGGTTGCCTAATGTACCCGCTTTTGTTGCTAATTTTCCATATCCTGTTATAGTTCTCTTCTCGTTAGGCTCAATTTGTCTATCAATGCTTCTAGCACTTTTATTTTATTATCTTGGTAAATTTTTTATACAAATATTTATTAAAATCTATAATGTAATCAAAGGAAAAGGAGGTGCACTTTAATGAAAAAAAAGTTTATTTCTACTAATATGAAGATATTTATACTTGTATTATTTATTTTATCCATTACTTTTTATACCTCAGGATGCATTGTTTTGGTCCAAAGTGGATATAAACTTTCTGATTATGCTGATGAACTTCATGTAAATCCTAATTCTTTTAAATATGATATAAATTTATCAGGCTTTAACTTTGATTTTAATGCTTCTTATGTTTCAAAAGATTACACAATCAATGATAATATTAACGAGATTAATTTCAACTTAAATTCTCAAGATATCAAGGTAATAAGTTATGATGGTGACAGCTTAAAAGTTCAAATAAAAAGCTATAACACTATATCTAGTGATTTATCTCAAACAGAAAGCGAAAATAAAATAACCTTAGGCACGAGATACGATACCCCAAGCAATGCTAGTATTTCAGTAAGTATTCCTAACAAACTTAAGGATAAATCAACTTTAAAAATTATTACAAGCAGTGGAGATATAGATGTTTCTAACTTATCGATCGATACTTTAAACCTTACTACAGCTAGTGGTGAAATAAATACTGTAAATTCCAACTTAAATTATTTAAGCCTAAATAACTCTAGTGGAAGTATTAATTTTAATGGTATGACAGCTTTAGCAGAAACAAAATTAACTTCATCTTCCGGAGATATACACGGCGAAGGTACACTTGGAATTTTAAATGGTTCTACTTCCTCTGGAGATATTGATTTAAGGTTCGTGGATTCTCTAAATAATGTATCACTAAGTACTCAATCAGGCTCCGTAAATTTGTTACTCCCAAAGAATTCAGGTTATAAAGTTAATTACGAAACAGTTTCTGGAGATCTAAATTCACATAGTAGCAGCCTTTCAGCTGGTGATGAAAGCTCACTTATCAATATAAACACCTTAAGCGGAGATTTAAATATAAACTAAATCTTGTTCTAAAATATACGTATACCAGCCGAAAGAGAAGTTACTCTGTTACTCGGTTGCTAGAAAAAAGAACTGAGGATTTCTACCAATAAAATTTGCACCATCTATGCTTGTTCCTTAGGCAAGCTAAGGACTAGCACAAACGGAACAACTTTTATTGAAGAAATACATTCAGTTCTTTTTTCGATGCAACACAATATGTTACTTATTTCGGCAAGTTATGTATTGGATCTCTATACTATAATTTGAATTTTGAAATGATGCTACTTAATTCTTCAGCCTTTATAGCTTCTCTTGATATTGTTTCTACTACTTGTTTCATAGCTATAGACGTATCATCTATGCCTTGTTGTATGCTGTGAGTGCTGCTTGAAACTGTTTCTGAATTCTTAGCTGTGTTTGATATAGCCGCACTTACTTGTTCGATTGATGCATTTACATGTTCAGACATTTCGGCAATTTGCTTTGACATTTGGCTTATAAACTCCCCATCTTCAGTATATTGGACTGCAACACCTCCATACCCTTCCAAATCATCTTTAACATTCGTTTTAATAAATGTTAGCATTTCCTTGCTATTCTCAGAAAGATTTCTAAATGCCTTTTCTACTCTTTCTATTGTATTCTGAATTGTAACTACTGATGAAGATGATTCTTCTGCAAGCTTTCTTACTTCCTCTGCGACTACCGCGAACCCTTTTCCTGATTCTCCTGCTCTTGCCGCCTCAATTGCTGCATTTAATGCTAGAAGATTTGTCTGTTCTGAAATACTTGCTATTGAATCTGCCATCACCTTTATTTCTTCAACTACTTTTGATTCTTCAATTGCTTTCTTTATGTATTCTTCTTTATTGTGGTATACGATCCTTGTATTTTCAATTGCCTTCTGACTATTTTCTTCTATATTCTTAGCTCTTTCTTTTATATTATTTGAATTTTCATTCCCCGTTTCAGCCTTTGATGCTAACACTTCCATATTGGCAGTCACCTGTTGAATTGATGCATATATTTCTTCAACATTGCTACTATTTTCCTGAGTGCTAGAATCAATCCTTTCAAATTCTAAATTAATATGCTCAAGGCTTGCTGATATTTCTTGAACTGTAGCAGATGCCTCTTCACTTAATGCAGACACGTTAGTCGCATTATCTGCACATAACTGAATCATTTCTCTTAAATTATCTTGAGCCTTATTTAAAGCTAGTCCAATATATGCAAATTCGTCTTTTCTAGAAATAGTAATATTGGTTGATATATCTAATTTACTCATTCTCTCAGCCAAATGCCTTATTTTATGCAGTGGTGCTATTATGAATCCTATTGTTGTAAAAATTAATGTTCCGCCTATTACAACGACTACAGCTACAGATATAATCGTTAGCATTAAGCTTGTTTTTAATCCTATCCCAATACCAATCCCCATTAATATCATTACAATATAAACCGAAAAAATTCTTGTTGCAGTAGAATGTAAAAAACTTATCTTATTATTTTTATTCATAATTTATGCTCTCCTTTTTCTTTAATTCAATTTATTTAAAGCTTTTTTCTATTTTATCATTGGTCATCATAGTAGACTTCAATTCAGTTGATTTATCATGAATCAATAATCTCACTATTAATTTATAATTATTTAATCTCTGGATTTTAGCTAGAAAAGATTTTAAGAAATGTTGTTTATAGAAATATAAATATACTCATATGGCATAATTCATAAAAAGCCCTTTTTATTTACAATAAAATTCAAAAAAGTATATATTTATATATATTCTTTAATAGAATATCATGTATATTTTTCTTTTTCAACCATAATAATGAAAATTCTAGTTTACAATCTTTTGATGAAATGCAGTTAAATACGCCATTTAGTCATCATACTCTTGTTACAGCAAAAGTTTGTTATTTCTTACAATAATTCATCAAAATAAAAAATCAAATCTCAAATAGGTATTATAACTTGATTTTCAATTAATCATAATTTTTTTACAAGAATTGCCCATTACTTTTTAAAATATGATAAAATTATACTATTAAAATTATGTATTGGGGGCTTAAATATGATATCAAATAGACTTAAATCTCTTATCTCAAATAGTACTACCATAAGAGCCATGTTTGAAGAAGGTAAGAGATTATCAAAAATTCATGGAGAAGAAAATGTTTTTGATTTCAGCATAGGTAATCCGAATGTTGAACCTCCTGAAAATATTAAAGAAGTTATAATCGATATTCTAAATGAAGAATCACCAAACTTTGTTCATGGCTATATGCATAACTCTGGTTATGAAGATGTCAGAGATACCATAAGCACTTTCTTAAACAAAAAATATGATTTATCTCTTACTGGAAAAAATCTTGTTATGACTTGCGGGGCTGCTGGTGGATTAAATATAATTTTTGAGTCAATTTTAAATCCTGGTGATGAGATTATTACCTTCTCACCATACTTTGGGGAATATAAAAATTATGTTGAAACTTTTCACGGAATACTTACAACTGTTCCTACTAATACTGAAAACTTTGAGCCTGATTTGGAGGCTTTAGCTAATGCTATCACATCAAAGACAAAGGCTATATTAATAAATACTCCAAATAATCCTACAGGAGCTATTTACTCAAAGGAAGTACTTAGAGGCTTGACTCATGTACTTAATGTAAAGGAAAAAGAATTAAATACAAGTATTTACTTAATATCTGATGAACCTTATAGAGAAATAGTTTATGATGATGTTGAAGTACCTTGCATATTAAAATACTATAATAATAGCTTTATAGCTTACTCATACAGTAAATCATTATCTTTACCTGGGGAACGTATTGGATATGTAGTTACAAATTCATTAATGAATGATTTTGATGAAATGATGGCAGCACTAAATATTTCAAATCGTGTTTTAGGCTTTGTAAATGCACCTTCTTTATTTCAAAGAGTTATTGCAAAAACTATAGGTTCTGAAGTTGATGTTAATATATATAAGAAAAACCGCGATCTTTTATACAACCATTTAGTAAGCTTAGGTTTCACATGTTTCAAACCCCAAGGAGCTTTTTATCTTTTCCCTAAATCACCTATTGAAGATGATAAAAAATTCTGTGAAGATGCAAAGCAATTTAATTTATTACTTGTACCTGGCTCCACTTTTGGATGCCCAGGGCATGTACGATTGGCTTACTGTACTTCATACGAAAAGATCGAAAAATCATTACAAGCTTTTGATAAGTTAGCGGCTTTATATAATTTAAAATAAGATAGTGTATAGTTTTCTTTAAATTATTATACATTCAATATAAAAATGCATATATTTCAATATATGCATTTTTTGCACATATAAATATTCTCTAAATATTATTATTTATAATCTCACATTACCTTATGTGCTATACCACTAAGGCAATTATGCTAAACTACTTTAAATTTTTCATACGCTAATCTTTTTATAGTAAAATAGCAATCTATTATTAAAATAATAACCCCTGCAATTACTAATATATTAAAAAAATCCTGTTCTTGTATGTATAGACTATATACGATAGGTTGTAAATAATGTAGACCTACCAAGCTTAGAATCATCCAATAAGTTGAGAATTTAAGAGTAACAAATCCATGTATATTGTATCTAAAATTCGAATAATCCCAATAAACTTTATTGAAAGTATACTTAAGTACATAACCACTTATGTATTCAACTGTTGTTGGAATTAAAAAACATAGCAGTATTAATGGAATTCCATCAATTATTAATATTTCTTTACATAGAATTAAAAGAGTAAAACCTATTCCATACATAGGTTTAAATGGACCTATTAAAAACCCATCTTTTTGAAATTCCTTTGTAGTTGTATAACAGTATACTTCTTCTATTATCCAACCTATGAAAGAATAAAATATTAAGTTGAATATAATATAAAATATTGAATTCATTGTATAATCACCTCATTCTACAAAATAATCAATGTTAGTATTTGTCGAATAATAATCTTTTATCCACATCGAGGTTCTATCTGTTATAATACTAGTATTGAATTATTCTTAGACTCAGATACTGCGAACTTCAATTAATGCTATATATTCACTGAGCCTTAGATACAAATATATTTTAGGAGGCTAATTCACATATGGAAAAAATTTATTACGATAATCAATACCTTAAGGAATTCACAGCTGAAATTGTTGATATAAAAGAAATAGATGGTAGATCTCACGTTATATTAGACAAAACTGCTTTTTTCCCAGGCGGTGGTGGACAAAATTGCGACCTTGGAACTTTAGATGATCAACAAATTATTGATATCTATGAAAAAGATGAAATTGTTTATCACGTTGTTGAAAAGAAACCTATTAAGATACATAAAGTAAAATGCTCAATTGATTGGGATAGAAGACGTGATGGAATGCATCAACATTTAGGTCAACACGTTTTATCTGGCGCTTTCTTCAACCTTTTTAATGCTAATACTTTTGCAATACACTTAGGTTCTGACATAAGTACAGTTGATATCTATGGAGTGTTAACTGAGGATCAAGTAAGAGAAGCTGAAAGACTTGCTAATAAAACCATTGGTGAGGCACTAACCGTTCAATCTTTTGTTCCAACAAAAGCTGAATTAAAAAAATTAACTCTTAGACGTGCTCTTCCAAACACTGATGAAGACATTAGAGTTGTTAAAATTGGTGATTTCGATGTAAATGCTTGTTGTGGGCTTCATCCTTCATCAACTTTGGATTTGAGACTTATTAAAATTAAAAAATTCGTAAAGCACAAAGAAGGAACAAGAATAGAATTTTTAGCTGGCGAACGTGCTATTTCCGATTCTTTTAAGAAAGATGAATTTCAAAACTCAATATGCAGATATTTAAGCTGCAATGAAAATGAAGCTGTTAACGGAATAAAGAACTTAAATCAAAGTCTTTATGAAGCTAACGAAGCAAATAAAAGTCTTAATATTTTATTAGCTAAATATCAAGTTAAAGAAATCCTCGAAAATGCTGCTAAAATAAATGATATTAAAGTAATTAAACAGATATTTGATGGCGAAAACCTGAAGTATGTAAATAACCTTACTGCTAAGCTTATTGAAACTGAAAACACAATAGCTCTAATGGCAGTGAAATCTGATGATAAAGTAAATCTATTATTTGCTTGTTCTAAAGATATTAAAGAAGTGAAAATGAACGATCTTTTAAAAGATGCTATATCTCTAATTGACGGTAAAGGTGGCGGAAGTCCATTCCAAGCTCAAGGTGCAGGTAAAAACAACGCAAACCTTGAAAGCACACTAGATTACGCCTTTAACAAAATAGAACATTTACTAAGATAAAGTGAAGCGATGAACAACCGAAAGAGAATACATATATGTATTCTCTTTCTTTGTTTTGCTGTTACTTTAAGTATTTCACATATGCTTACCTAAATGTTATATATTTTTTTGTATTGTAAAGGATATATATGCTATGGCAAATACCTTTCAAAAAAGATACCGCTCTTGCTAACGGTCAAAATATAAAAATACTTGCTTAAGTATGCTGTATTTTAAACTTACTACTAAACAAAGAACGGGAATAAATGTTTTTACGGAGTGTTCATAAGAAGATTTTGCTGGCTGTTATTCTAGATTATAAGTTGTTCCAAATGTGCTTGTTCAAAAGCGTAGTCTTTGAAGCAAGCACATTTGGTGCAACTTATAATCTTACAATAACCCAGCAAAATCTTCTAGGAACCGGAGTAAACACATATATTCCCGTTCGATTGTTTGGCAGTAAACTTAAGTTTTCCTCATACTGCAAGTATTTTTATACTTCGGGTTATTCGCAATACCTTAATTATTCTTCGATGTTAGTTACGTCGTAGCCTTCTTCTTCGATTGCTTCTTTTAATTCTTCATTACTATTTTCAGTTTCAACTATTGCCCAGTTATTTTCTAAACTAACTTCCACTGAAGTTACCTTATCTAAATTTTCTAGTGCTTCCTTTACATGCCCTACACAATGTTGACAACTCATTCCCTCTATTAATATTTTCTTTTTCATACTTCTACCTCCTGTTTATTAATAAAAATAACTATTAACAATTCAAATTTAGAATCTCTGAGTTTTTCTATTGCCTTTTATAGTTCAAACAATTTTCCTTATTTTCATTGTTAATTATTAGCTGCGTTAAATTTTCTAAGCCTTAGTGCATTTGTAAGTACTGATACTGAACTCAAACTCATTGCTGCAGCTGCTATCATAGGGTTCAATAATGGTCCTCCGAAGATATGGAGTATTCCCATAGCGACTGGAATTCCCAGTACATTATATCCAAATGCCCAGAATAAGTTTTGTTTTATATTTTTAATAGTTGCCTTACTTAATTTAATTGCAGTTATAACATCCATTAAATCGCTTTTCATAAGAACTATATCCGCAGATTCGATTGCAACATCAGTTCCTGATCCAATTGCTATTCCCACATCTGCTTGTGCTAATGCTGGTGCATCGTTTATCCCATCTCCAACCATTGCAACTTTTTCGTTTTTTACTTGAAGTTTTTTAACTTCATTAGCCTTATCTTCTGGCAATACTTCTGCTAAAATTATATCAATTCCAACTTGAGCTGCAATAGCATCAGCTGTTTTCTTATTATCCCCAGTAATCATAGCTACCTTTATCCCCATATTATGGAGAGCCTCTATTGCTTTTTTACTACTTGGTTTAACTGTATCTGCAACAGCAACTATTCCCCTTAAAATTCCATCAATGGCTATATACATAGGGGTTTTTCCTTCACTGGCCAACTTATCACTATATTGAGCTAGAACGTCAAGGTTTATGTCTTTATCTAACATTAACTTTTTATTTCCAAGTAAAATATGCTTTCCTTCTATTTTAACTTCTATTCCGTGTCCAGGAATTGCATTAAATTCTTCAATTTCCTTAAGCTCTAGCCCTTTGTCTTGTGCGCCCTTAACTATTGCTTCTCCCAGTGGATGTTCTGATCCTTTTTCACTACTTGCAGCTAAAGTCAAGATTTCATCTTCTGACATCCCATTTGTTATTATATCTGTAACTACAGGTTTTCCTTCTGTTATTGTGCCTGTCTTATCAAATACAATGGTTTGTATTCTATGAGTTGTCTCTAAAGCTTCTCCACCTTTAATTAATACACCATTCTCAGCACCCTTACCTGTTCCAACCATTATTGCTGTTGGTGTTGCAAGGCCTAATGCACAAGGGCAGGCAATTACAAGTACTGCAATAAATATTGTTAAAGAAAATATAGTTGTTTCTCCTGCAAGCATCCAAGCTATAGAAGAAATTAATGCTAAACCAATTACTGTTGGTACAAAGTATGCTGATATAACATCAGCAAGTTTTGCTATTGGAGCTTTTGATCCTTGAGCCTCTTCTACTAGTTTAACTATTTGAGCAAGTGCAGTGTCTTTTCCAACTTTAGTTGCTTTATATTTAATAAAACCAGTTTTATTAATACTTGCTCCTATTACACTGCTTCCTATTCTCTTCTCAACTGGAATACTTTCTCCTGTAAGCATCGATTCATCAACTGATGTATTTCCTTCAATAATCTCTCCGTCTACAGGAAGCTTTTCTCCTGGTTTAACTAGTATTATATCTCCAACTATTACTTCTTCTATAGGCATAGTCATTTCGATATCATTTCTAATGATTGTTGCTGTCTTCGGTGCTAATCCCATTAATGCTTTGATTGCCTGAGAAGTTCTTCCCTTCGAAATTGCCTCCAAGTACTTTCCAAGTGTTATTAATGTTAATATAACTGCTGCAGATTCAAAATATAAGTGCATTGCGTAATTAGTTTCGCCCATTTGTATCTTATAAATACCAAATATCCCATATATAAATGCAGCTGAAGTTCCTATAGCAATTAATGAATCCATATTTGGACTTAATTTAAGTAGATTTTTTATTCCGATATAGTAAAATTTATACCCAACTATCATTACAGGAGCTGTTAAAATTAATTGAAACGTCGCGAAATTCAAAGGATTCATCATTGAATCAATTATATGTGGAAGTGGCATGCCTAACATATGTCCCATAGTTACTACTAAAAGCGGTACCGAAAAAACTAAAGATACAATAAATCTTGTTAATAGTAATTGGCTTTCATCTACTCTTATCTCTTCAACAATTTCCTCCTCTTTTACTAGCTTATATCCTGCTTTATCTACAGCAGCTTTTATTTCGGCATAACCAATTTGATCCTCATCTATACTAATAGTAAGTTTTTCAGTAGCTAAGTTAACAATTGAACTTTGAACTCCATTTAGCTTTTTAGTAACTCTCTCAACCCTGCTCGAACATGCAGAACATGTCATTCCTTCAACCTTAAAAGTGTAAGTCTTTATATTCTTCCTTACCCCATATCCTGCTTTTACAACAGTAGCTTCTATAGTTTCATTACTTAATTTACTTTCATCAAACTCTACATTTAAAGTCTCTGTAGCAAAATTAACATTAGCACTATTTATTCCATCTAATTTTTTTACAAATCTTTCAACTCTATTTGAGCATGCAGAACATGTCATTCCTTCTATTCTAATTGCCTTTTTCTTCATACTTTCGCCTTCACCTCTTTACGTTTCTTCTAAAATATGTAATCTGAATATTATTTCCGCTAAACTTTTCAAAATTATTATTTAGAAAGTAATTTCTCTAAGACTTTGTTTAACTCTTCAATTTTTTCATCCGGATTATTATTAAGACAAGCCTCTTTTACACAATGACGTAAGTGCCCTTGCAAAATAATTAAATCAGCTTTCTTTATTAAAGATTGTACGGCTAATAACTGATTTGCAATATCTATACAATATCTATCATCTTCAATCATTTTTATTATACCTTCTATCTGACCTTTTGCTGTTTTTAATGATTGTAATGCTTTTTTTCTTTCTTCACTCATGCTTTTCCTCCTCCCCCTCCCAGGGGGTGTCTTTATGATATAATTATATACCACGAATTCATTTTGTCAAGGATACTTTAAATAAAGATTTTCTTCATATAAAAATATTGTAGAAAACTTAAGGCGAAGCAATGAATAACCGAATTAAAGATTACATGTATACTGTATTAAAGCTCGAAAATATACTTAATTTAAGATGTTGCTAGCTCAAGAAATAAAAAATACTTGCATTAATTCTTATTTTAATTCTACTACTACACAAAGAAAGGGAATATATGTTTTTGCACAGTGTTCATAAGAAGATTTTACTGGTCGTAGTTCTTAGATTATAAGTTGTTCAAAATGTACTTGCTCAAAAGCGTAGTCTTTGAAGCAAGCTCTTTGGGTGCAACTTATAGTCTTAGAACTACCCAATAAAATCTTTTAAGAACCGAAGCAAACACATATATTCCCTTTCGGTTGCTTAGTAGTAACTTTAAAGTCGTCACAATACAAGTATTTTTATGTTTCGGATTCTTCAAGATAATCTATAAATACTTTGACTATATGCGGATCAAATTGTTTTCCAGCGCACTTTTTTAATTCGTTGATTGCATCTTCTTTACTCAATGTTTTCTTGTACACACTATTATTTCTCATAGAATCGTAGGAATCTGCTATACTAACAATTCTAGCTATCAGTGGTATTCCCTCTCCCCTTAGTTTAAGCGGATAGCCAGTTCCATCCCATCTTTCATGATGGGCCAAAACCCCTTTTGCTACATTATCTAATTGATTAGACGCTTTTATTATCCTATATCCCTTCTCAGCATGAGTTTTAACTATTTCAAATTCCTCTTCTTTTAGCTTTCCAGACTTAAGTAATATCTCTTCACTTATTGCTATTTTACCTATATCATGAAGCTTAGCCACTATGGTCAATTCATCCATCACAGACATCGGGAGGGATAATCTTTGTCCAATTATTAAAGAATTGCATAGTACTCTCTCAGTATGTTCTTCTGTTTCTATACTCTTAGTTTGGAGTCCCACCTGTAGGGAGTACATTATCGAACTGCTAAGACTATTCTTTTGCAATAACTTTTGGCGATATACCTTATCATCAGCTTCCTTTAGCGCATCATATACACTTTTCTTTAAGCTATTAGTTACAGATGCCCCTAAAGCTATGCTAACATCTATTAAATCATGCTTATAAGTTTTACATTGCTTAAATATTCTCTTTATAATAGATTCACATTCATATTCAGTAGCATTTGGTGCTAAAATTACAAATTCATCGCCACCGGTTCTAAATATCAATTGTTCTTCATCACATACATCTCTAAGAACATTTGCTATAAGCTTTAATAATTCATCTCCTTGACTATGCCCCAAAGTATCATTTACTAATTTTAATCCATTTGCATCTCCCATTATAACTCCTACTGGAAGATATTTCTCTGACAAAAATTCTTGCGCTTTCTCTTCAAAATAGGCTCTATTATACAAACCCGTTAAAGAATCTGTGAAACTTAACCTCTTTAATTTTTCTTCTGCTTCTTTTTTTTCAGTAGTATCAAGAATTAATCCAACTATTCCAACAACCTCATTATTCTTGTCAATTACAGGAACCTTTATAGCTTCTGTATGCAGCTCACTTCCTTCATTTGTCCTAATTACTGTCTGCGCACGTATACTTTCTTTGTTTTGTATAACGTGATTATCTTCCCTTGTGTACTTTTGTACTAATTCTTCTGAAGGATGTATATCGCTATTTGTTTTTCCTATTAATTCACCTAGTCCATCTCTATTATAGAATCTATTAAACTCTTTATTTACGTAAACATATCTTCCGTATTTATCCTTATAAAAAACCATTCCTGGTAAAGTATCCATTACTACTTTTAATAAGTTTTCCTGTTCTTCAATAATCTTATCCTTTTCTCTTATAATATCAAGATTTGCATATATACCAGCTAGAGCAATTACATTTCCATTATCAATCAATGGAACAATAGTAATTTTTCTACGTATACCACCAAGATATCCTTCTTCTGTTAAAGGTTCTAACGTGTTTAAAACAATTTTGCAATATTTATGACATTCTTCATGCTCTACTCCATCGAATATTTCTTCATCATTATATCCAATAAATTCTTTATGTATATCTTTATGTATGGATTTATACTCTTTATTAATATATATAAATCTTAAGTCAATATCTTTTACCCATATAGGTTGTGGTATATAATCAGCTAGCAATTTAAACAATCTGTACTCCATTATCCTCATTTCCCCTCCTTGCCTCTATAATTAATGTCATTATCATATGTGTAACGAATAAATTTTGTATAATGTTATCTGATTATTAGGGAATATATTTTTAAAATTTACCTGCTCTCCTCTTTTTTACAATTAATCAGTTTGTTATTTCTCTTCTTCTAACAATTACAACTGCTTTCTAAATTCTATCAATTAAACTTAACTTTTATATTTACTATTTCACTTTCAGTTCCAACTCTTATTGGTGGCCCCCATGTTCCATATCCTGAACTTACAATTAAGTTGAAATTACCTTTATTTAAATATCCATAATCTTTCTCATATATTTGTTCTGTTATGAGATTACCCGGAAAAACTTGTCCTCTATGTGTATGCCCTGAAAGTTGTAAATCCACGCCTTCAATCTCAGCTTCTTCTAAGTCTTCTGGTCTATGATTCAAAACTATTATCGGAAGTGATTTATCAACGTCTTTCAAAATTTCATCTAATGGCTTTACCTTTTCTCCCGTAGATCTTATCTGCGCTGGATCATTTCTTCCAACGATATAAAAACTATTTTCTACCTTAATTGCTTCATCTTGTAAAAATTTAATATTCGCATCTTGAAAATATGAAATAGTCTCTGATAAGTCGCCCGCACCATATTCGTGATTTCCTGTAATATCATACACTCCATACTTTGACTTTATATTCTTAAACTCTTCTCTAGAATATTCCTTTAAACTTCTAGGCGTATTCTCATCAAATATATCTCCACAAAATAAAACTATGTCTGGATTTAATTCATTTATTGAATTCACCATTTTAGTAACACCATTTTCTTTTAATGCAACTCCCATATGAACATCTGAAACCATAACTACGTTTAATGAAGTAATTCCTTTTGCATCTTTATTTACATTAACTTCATAGTTTGTTATGACTTTACGCTGAGCGTTTAAAAATCCAAATGCAACTAATATAAATATTGATAAGAATACAGATACTCCACCAAAATATATTTTCTTCAACCGTTCTTTTACTAGTTGATTAAAGTTGATTCTTCTTAAAATAAATCTCAAAATATCTATAATAAAAAATATCAATATTGAATATAAAAAAATTCCAATATAAATAAATCCAACTAGTGTAATTGTTGATGTAATCCAATTTTCGGTGGTGATAGCCCCTCTCAATATATTACTTATAAAAAATGACAATCCCATGGTCCAATATATTACCCAGTACCCTATGAAATACTTTTTTTGTCTGAATTTCACATTCATATGCACAAGCGCTTTTTTACCTTTTGCTCCTATATAATAGCAAAGAATTATGTATAATCCTAACGCTATAGTAATTGGTGCTATCATTCTTATATTCATATTACTCCTTTCCTTGAAATAATTCTAAAATATAAAACTTTCTTCTTAAGCTATAATTTTTACATCCCTTTTCTGATAGTACTAAAACAAAATATTAGTTTCCTAAACTCCTATTTATGTTTATAATTTTTATCTATAATTTCTTTCAATGCACCTTCAGCCAACTGATCGAAATATTTCGAGCAATTCAAGATCGCATTTTCATCTACCTTATATTGCGGATGATGATGTGCATAAGATTTTCCTGTTCCAACCGTAATAAACGCTCCTGGTATATTCTTTTGATAATATGCAAAATCTTCGCCTTCTAATCCCATAGATGCCTGCTTAACATTGTATCCCAATCTCTTTCCAAGTTTAGTACTAAAATCTACCCACTCTTCACTATTATTAGTTGCCGGTGAGCCAAAGTGCCATATAAGCTCTGCACTACCACCAAAGGATTGTGCTATTCCTGTTACCATTTCATTCATTCTTTTAGATATTAATTCACGTATATTTTCATCTAATGTCCTAACTGTTCCTTCAAGATAAGCTGATTCAGGGATAACATTCCACGTATTTCCGCCTTGAATATGAGTTATACTCAAAAGCGCTTTTTCTGTAGGTCCCACATTACGGCTTATGATTGTTTGTAATGATGTAACTATATTACTTGCGATTATTATAGGATCTATACTTTTCTCAGGCTTAGCTGCATGGCTTCCGACTCCTGTGATTTTGATTTCGAATCTATCAACAGCAGCAGTCATTGCTCCAGTTTTTATCCCCATAACACCTACGTCTGCATCTGAAACGTTGTGTATACCGAAAATTGCATCTACATCATCTAAAACCCCTGTGGATATAATTTTCTTAGCTCCATCTGCACTTTCTTCACCTGGCTGGAATATAAATTTCACTGTTCCAATTAATGAGGACTGATGTCTTTTTACTAAATAAGCAGCTCCCAAAATTGTGGCCATGTGGAAATCATGACCACAAGCATGCATCATCCCGTCTATTTTAGATTTATAGCATAAGTCTGTCTCCTCTTGAATTGGCAATGCATCTATGTCACACCTAATAGCAACAACTGGACCCTTTGGATTTCCTTTAATTTGTGCCACAATACCTGTTTCCAATGGTAAATCAAGAACTTCTATGTCCACTCTTTTCAATAAATCTTTTATTAGTTTTGTAGTCTGAAATTCTTCATTAGGTAATTCAGGATTTTCATGTAATTTATGAAACACTCCAATAAGTTCTTCATTTAAATTCTCTATTATTGATAATAATACTTTATTCGCCATATTAATCCCCCTCTAAATCGATGCTTAAATTATAGGCATCCAATTTTATCATGTCAATATATCTAAAATAATTTAACATTAATCTATAATTCCTCTAATGTAATTAGTTACATATAATATTTCACAAATAAAATCTTCGAATATTTATATAATAACCAATTATCATAAGTTGTGTATAAATAAAGGAGGATATAAGTCAATATATTAAACTTATCTCCCCTTCTTACAAATCTTTACACAAATATTATTTTATTAAATTCTTACTTATCATAGTAATAACAATGAATGCAACATAAAAAATAATATATGCTACAGCCCAACCTCCACTAAAAGAAACTCTTACTTTCTCTTGTGTACTAAGTATTGCAGTATCTTCTCTTATAACTTCCATAAAGTCTTCTCTAAAATTGTAAATAAATAATATAAGTGCAATTACTCCAACAAAAAGATAGATTCCTTCAATTGCACCTTCTACTAGCGGAGAATTCATAATTGTTATCCCTGACATTATAAAAGTTATTGTATTATTAAATACATGCGCTATTATGGACGGAATTATAGATTCCGATTTTATAGCAATAAATGCTAAGACAATTCCCATTAATATTGGATTAACAAATTGAACTAAATTTAGATGAAACATAGAAAATAGAATTGAAGATACGATAATTGCCGTCAAATTTCCATATCTCTTTAGACTGTTAAGAATAAATCCTCTAAATATAATTTCTTCTAAAATAGGTCCTATTAAACAAACGTACATCAAAAATAAAACAAGATAAATATTCTGCTTTGGAAAACTAAAATCTGGCTGAGGAATAGTTATTCCAGCACCTTTAAGGATTGTTGCATATATTAGGTACAATATACTTGAAACCATTCCTGTTCCTATACAAGATATAGTTCCTAGAAAAATGAACTTTTTAGATGCTTTTATCTTTGTAAATATATGTTGTTTTATTCTTATTCCTGTAGTGCTCACTGCTATAATAATTGCTATAATATCTCCTAATATGCATGGAAGATATCCCGCAAAGAAATTATATGTATCTAGCGAAAATTTCGGAATAAAACTGCTATTTACTCCACCGTTTGCAATGGAGCTTAAAATCACATCTAACATCTTCATAAAAAATGTAATTGTAAAAGCTATTCCATATGTCGATATTGCTAATATCAAGATTATTTTTGCACAATTACTTCCTACGCTCTTTATATTCTTTTTTAATATTATTTTTTTCTCATCAACTTCTTGTTCAAAATCATCTAGCATCATTTTACCTACCATTTCATTACTCAATCATAATAATTATCTATTAAAATACCTACCTTTTTATGATATTTATAAAAGATTTTTTTATCACATTATATCATAATCCTACACTGCTTTTCTAATTTCATTATTTTTTACAACTATTAAGACCCTCGAGCTTATTTGTTCATAATTTGGTATATCGCTTCTCTTCTATCTTTCCTTATATCAAATTCCTGTCTGGACTTTATAATATCATTTATATTAACATCTCTTATGATTAACATCTCTTCTGAGCTAAGTTCATTTAATATCTCCCCATTAGGGTTTACAAAAATTGATGCTCCATTATACTCTAAGCCTCCGCCAATCCCCACTCTATTTATTCCAATAATATAACATTGATTTTCTATAGCCCTTGCTCTTAATAATGCCAGCCAATGTTCTTCTCTTTCTTTGGGCCAACTTGCTGCTACGGTTATTATATGAGATTCCTTAGATGCTATTTGAAATATTTCTGGAAATCTTAAATCATAACAAATAAAAGGAGTTATTTTAAATTCATTTATTACACAACTGCTTATATTATTGCCACTATAATATTTTTTATCTTCACCACCATGGGAAAATGGATGTATTTTAGTATAGCTAGCTAAAGTATTTCCTTCATTTGAAATAATAGTATATTTATTCTTGCCTTTTTCATCTACCTTTATTGCATATCCAAATCCAATACTTATGTTATTATCCAAAGATAACTTTCTAATCCAACTTACTATATCACTTTCCGATAATGAGAGCTTGTTGATATTCATGGTAAAACCTGTCAAAGCCATTTCAGGAAATAAAATTAACTCTACACCATTTTCAGCGGCCTCTTTTATTAGTTTTTCAAATTTAGTCATATTACTAATGATATCTTCCCACGCCATATCTACTTGAGCAATTCCTATAATCAAATTAAACTCCCCCTTTTATTTAGTATAAATACTACTTATTTATACTAAAAATTTTTTCCGTTCCAACCCCAGTCTTGAACTTCTTCATATTTAACATATATTTTATTTTGAGGAATTTCTAATTCTTCTTCATAAATGTTACAGATTGCAGCAGTTAAGTCAGCATATGACTCTTTACTTGCTTTTCCAAATATTTTTACTTCTATGAATGCACCCTTTTCAAGCTTTTCTCCAGCGAAATATAATGAATATTCATCTTCAAACCCAACCATCAAAAATGTTTCACTCTTTCCAGGGATTAATTGTATTGCTTCACCTAATTTTCTTTTTATAATTTCTTCCTTTTCTTCTGATATCTTCATGCTAATTTTTGATCCTATAAACGGCATTTTTCATATCTCCTTCCAAAAATTAAATTTATAATTCACAGGAGAATACTTTATTTCTCCCATGATTCTTTGCATAATATAGAAGCTTATCGGCCTCGCTTATAATTTTTTCAACACCAATTGTATCATCTTTAATTATAGCACATACAATGCCTATACTTACTGTTACGTGAATTATTCTTTTTATAAATATTAAGAGTATTTCTTTATAGACTCTTCAAATTTTCTTTTTATTTCTTTTCTGATATTCTTAGGTTCTATTACTTCGGCATACTCCCCATATGACATTATATATCCAAAAATCCATTCTCCTGATGGAAATGTAATAGTTGTCGTATAGCTTCCATCTTTATTTCTAATAATGTTTTCTTGTTCAAATTCATCAAAAATTCTGTATGCCATTTTCTCATCTATTCTTAACACTAAAGTTACCATTTCAGTGTTATAAGACTTACCAGCCCCTTCCCAAATATTAGCTGGAACTTCTCTTTTAAAGTTTTCATTTAATAAAACTAAGGTATGTATTCTTCTAAGCTTGAATATTCTGAATTCATCCTTAAGACGACAATAAGCATATAAATACCACCCTTGCCCCTTAAATACTAACTTTAGTGGTTCTGCAATGCGAGAAGTCTTTTCTCCATAAGAACTAAAGTAATCAAAGCCTAAAACCTCACTATTAAGGATAGCTGCTTTTATAATTTTAAACTTTTCCTTTTCAGTATCATTGCTACCCCACTGCGAAAAATCTACATCAATCCAGTTAGTGCTTTCCTTATTGAAAACCGCACTTAGTTTCTTCAAAATAGGTTCCACTTCTAGATATTTCATAGCACTTAGGCTTTGAAGGCTCATTAATATTTCTTTTTGCTCGTTCTCAGATAACACTGATTTATTAAGAACAAAATCTTCAATAAGACTAATACCCCCACCCTTACCCTTATTTGTGTATATTGGTATTCCTGCACCTGATAAAATATCAATATCTCTATAAATTGTTCTAACTGACACTTCAAAGTGCTTTGAAAGTTCTTTTGCCGTTACTATTTTTTTATCCAATAAAATGTATACTATCTCAAATAATCTATTTATTTGCATTTCTATCACCTAACTTTATTATAACTACATACACATAGAATTTAAACTTATAGATAACTAAAAAGGAAATTAGACTTATAATTAAATTAGCTATCCATAATTGTTAACTTTGAGTGTATCACTTTACTATAAATAAGCAACATATTGTTTGCTGTGTTTCATTGGAATTTTGATGGTACAACTTCTAGTCGTAGAATAATCCATCAAAATTCCTAGAAACCGAAACACAATATGTTGCTTATTTCGGTAAGTCATGACATAAGTCTAAGCTATAAGTTGTTTATTTATATTTCTAAAATAATGAAAGTTGATTATTACCATAACCTTTTCTATATGCCTCAATAATATCATTCATCCTGTACAATATTCCAAATCTATCACATTCCATTTTAAATACTTTCCATAACGCATTTGCCTTTGGTGACCTACACTCATAATTATTTCCGAATTCTTCAATATATTTCTGTTTAATTCCCGGAAATCTTTCATCTAATTTTTTATAGTACCAATCTCTCTGGTTTTGTCTTAAAGTAACTCCAAAAGCTGGGTATATAAATTTAGCGCCATTTTCATGGGCTAACTTAACAATACCTTCTATGTTTTCTTCATTATCCTCCAAAAACGGTAAAACCGGCATAAGTAAAATTCCCGTAAAAATTCCATTTTCGGAAAGCTGTTTTATTGCAGATAATCTTTTAGAAGAAGCTGAAACGTTAGATTCTATTTTTTTGGAAAGCTCGTCACTAGATGTAGTTATCGTTATCTTTACAAGAACTGGTGAGTGACTTGATATCTTTTTTAAAATATCTATATCTCTTGTAATTAAATCGCTCTTAGTAATTAAAGAAACCCCAAAGCCATGAGCATTTATAAGTTCTAGTGCACCTCTTGTCAACTTATACTCTTTTTCAAAGGGATTATAGGGATCACTCATGGCCCCTGTTCCTATTACGCCAGTTCTCTTCTTTGATCTAAGTTCTTTGTTTATCAAAGCAAGAGCATCTTTCTTAGCTCTAACCATGTCAAAATTATCTATTCTGTAACATTCACTACGACTATCACAATAAATACAGCCATGACAACATCCTTTATAAATATTCATGTTATAATTATTTCCAAACCAAGTGCTGCTCTCACAATATCCTGATATAATAGTTTTCGCATCTATAAATTCCATTCTATCCCCTCTTTAATCTAATTTATTGAAATATATATATCTATTTCTGATTCTTTCATTTCGGTGCCACCTTTATATTCTTCGAAATCAAGACTATATTTTCTTTTAAATGCACAATTTTATACTTCACATTTAATTCCCCTTTTCACTAATCTAAATTTTAATCACTTAATTCACTATAGCAATTATAATTAGACAACAGCATGTCATATTATAATTTTGTATACATAATTTATCAAAATACCTTTTAAAAAAAGTTAATATTTAGTTAAAAATCCACCCGAAATATGTTATATTAATATCAGATGGGTTTGATTATTTATAAATATTAGGGTATTATGATGATTTTTCCGGAAATTTAGGGGAGGTTTTTTTATTATGGATAAAAATAAATTAATGTCAAAAATTCTTATTGTTGATGATAATAACGCTAACATTTTACTTCTAGAAAAAATGTTGAAAATATCTGGTTATAGCAATATAAAAACTTTAACAGATTCTAGGCAGGTATTAGATTTATACTCTGTATATGAACCTGATTTGATTCTACTTGACTTTAGAATGCCTTTTATGGATGGTCTTGAAATAATTGATTCCTTAAATTTATCAAATAGTTACAAAAATACGCCTATAATTATGCTTTCTGCTGAAAACGAAAAAGAATATCATGAAAAAGCATTAGATAAAGGTGCTTTGGATTTCATTACTAAACCCTTTAATTACAATGATATAATTTCAAAGATAAAAAGTATACTCTGATTATTTCTCTGAAACAAAAGCAAAATCATGAGGTGGTTCTATGAATAAAATAAAAAATCATGAAAATATTTCACTTTATAAATGGATTTGGCAATCTTATATTCGCACTGCCTTTATACCATTAATAGTTGTTGAATTAATTTTTATATCTATATATTTGACTTCAGATTTTTTGTCACAGAAAAAAACGATAGATTATTTCAAAGAACAGGCACAAAATGAACTCGGACAAATCGCAAAACAAAAAACTGATTTGATTAACCATGAGCTGTCTTGCATTGAAAATTCTACATCATATTTTACTAATAAACTTCAACATGCTTTATCCTCATCAGCTTCATTAAGTCAAGAGGATAACGATAGCCTAAGTTACTCAGAAGATGGGACTTATTATACAAAAGAAAATTCTAAGGATGACAATGTATCAATTTTTTATAGTAACATATCGTCTACAAAAGAAATGAAACTGAAAAAAGATAAAATTGCTAAAATTTTAACCTTAAAAAATTTCATGATAGACATAAAAAATACTCAACAACTTTCTACTTCTATATATTTTAACTCATTTGATTCTTTGAATGTTACATATCCTTACACGAATATTATTTCAAAATACGGTCATCTAGCAGATGTACGTTCCTCTAATTTTTATTATGGGGCTCATAATGAACATAATCCCGAAAAAAAAGTAAAGTGGACAAATGTTTACCATGATCCAAGTGGTAAGGGTTTAATAACCTCTGCAATATGTCCAGTTTATAACAAAGATTTTCTAGAAGGTTTTGCCGGTATTGATGTATCTATGGATACAATAAAAAATCAGATTTTAACTTTGGATATTCCCTGGAATGGATATGGTTTATTAATTGAAAAAAACGGTACTATTATTACACTAACTGATAATTATAAAAATCACTTGGATCTAGAAGAATTATCATACAACAATGATAATCCTATGTCTAAAGATAATTATAATTTATATAAGTCTAAGGATTTATTTATTTTAAGAGATAAAATAAATAATGATTTATCCGGTTTCACAAGTTTTATGCATAAAGATGAATCTATGGTTGCATCTTGGAATACGATTTCAGGAACAAACTGGAAATTACTCATAATTGTTCCAGAGAAAAATATTTATTCTGATTCTAATAAATTACATAATGATTTAAATCAAATAGGCATGATTATTATCGCAACATTAATATTATCTTATATTATATTCTTTATTATTCTTTCTAAAAAAGCCCGAAAGATGAGTTATACTTTTTCTAATTCATTATTAGAAATTAAAAATATAATTCAAAGAATTGATGACGGTGATTATATTTCAAAAGCTCCTATATTAAATATAGATGAATTAACAGATATATCAGTTCAACTGCTTAAACTAGGACAAAACTTAGATGAAGCAAATAAGAACTTATTAGAAACTCAAACTAAACTTAAAAAAAAGGAAATAGACTTAAAATGCCTTGTTAATTCCATTAATGATTTAATATTAGAAGTAAATTCTAATGGATACATAACCGCATTTTTGTCTAAAAGATATCAAGATTTATATAAATTATACGAACAAGGAGACTTTAGCTCTATTTATGACCTTTTGGATAAAAAGACATCTAAAGCCGCCCTCGAGAAAATTCAGCATGTAATTCGGTTGAACGAAACTGCTTATCTTGACATTAATATTGAATCTAATTCTGGGTTAAGATGGTTTCAAGCATGCATATCTCCAAAATTGAATGATTCAAGCAAAGTGGTAATATCAGCCCGTGATATTACAGATCAAAAAAAGATGGCGCGTTCTATTATTTCCGCAAAAGAGGAAGCTGAAAAAGCAAGTAGAGCTAAATCTGAATTTTTATCTAGCATGAGCCACGAACTTAGAACACCACTTAATGCTATTTTAGGTTTTTCCCAAATATTACAATTAGATCCAGAATCACCTTTGACTAGTTCTCAAAGTCAAAGCGTTGACGAGATACTAAAGGCAGGAAAACATTTGCTTGAATTAATAAATGAAATACTAGATTTAGCTAAAATCGAATCTGGAAAATTAAGTATATCAATTGAATCAGTACCAATTAAAGCAGTAATGGATGAAACTCTTGCTATAATAAAACCTTTTGCTGATCAACATGGAATAGATATCATTACTTATCCAGAAGCTAACTCCAATGAATTTGTTTCCGCAGACCATACAAGATTAAAACAAATATTGATTAATTTACTCTCTAATGCGATTAAATATAATAAAAAACATGGCCAAGTTGTTTATTATCAAGATTGTGTTAATGATAAATGTAGATTTCACGTAATTGATACTGGTATCGGCTTATCAAGTTCTGACTTAAAGTTAATATTCAAACCATTTCAGCGTTTAAATAAGATGAATAATACGATTGAAGGTACTGGAATTGGACTCGCAGTAGCAAAACAACTTGCTGGATTAATGAATGGCGAAATACATGTCGTTAGTGAAAAAAATTTAGGTAGTCACTTTTGGGTTGAGTTTCCTTATGTGGAATCTGATTTTATGCACAATTCTGAAAGCGGTTTATCAATAGAAAACAATAATTCTTTTTCTGAAGATAAAGTTTATAAGATACTATATGTAGAAGATAATCCTGCGAATTTACGACTTGTGGAACGTGTTCTGAGCCAAATTTGTAAACTAAAAATGCTTTCTGCAACTTCTGGAGAACTATGCATGGATTTAGCTATAGCTCATAAACCTGATCTTATTTTGTTGGACATTAATCTACCCGGAATAGATGGCTATGAGGTCTTCAAAAACCTTAAAATATGTAATGATACTAGTGAAATACCTGTTATTGCCATAAGTGCTCATGCTATGCCTAGCGATATAGAAAGAGGCATGCGACTTGGCTTTACAGACTATATTACTAAACCAATCGATATTCGAAACTTTATTGATAAAATATCAAACATATTAATAAATATTGAATCAAAGAATTAAAATTATTATGCTTTATTTTTAAAGATGGCTTTAAAATTAGACTCACGCTATAACCAACCGAAAGGATGAATGGAGGTATATACTTTATGAATCATAGTTGCAGGTATGATATACTTGGTTTTACTAAAGATTTAGGCCTTAATTTAGAAGACGTACATAATCTATACAATGAATTAATTAATGAAATTAATTTCGCCCTTGCAGAATTAAAAATATTTATAGCTAAAAATGATATAACAAATATCTCTAAAATAATTCATAACGTTAAAGGAGTTACGGGTAACTATAGACTGATTGATATTTATGAAGAAACTACTAAAATTAATGATGCATTAAAATCTAATAACTATAACAGTCTTAAATCAGACTTAAACAATTTAATTAATATTTGTTATTTGGCTGTGAAAGAAATACAAAATTACTTTAGCCAAAAGTCTATAGATAAATAACCTGTAACTTAAATTTATGTTATAACCCATAGAAAGCAGATACACGTTTATAATTGTTAGCTTTAGTGTATCACTTTACTAGAAATAAGTAACATATTGTTTGCAGTGTTTCATTGGAATTCTGATGGTAATGATTCTTGACTAGAGGGTTGTTCCACAATGCTTGTTCAACGCGTGTCGTTGAGGCAAGCATTGTGGTGCAACTTCTAGTCGTAGAATCATCCATCAAAATTCCTAGAAACCGAAAAAATTACACATAAATCTAAACACTATGTTATTACTCCGTATCAAGCTTTAATTTTTTCATTACTTCAATAAGTTTTTCTGTGTTTATTGGCTTAGTTACATAGACTTCGCATCCCATTTCAAAGGCATTTTGAACATCCTTTGCATTATCTAAAGCCGTTATAACAAATTTTTTAGAAATTTCATTATCACTAATTTCCTTCTCTTTTTCAATAGAAGTAATCACTTTCAGGGCTTTTAACCCATCTAACTTCGGCATCATTATATCTAGGCATATAAGCCCGTATGGATCACTTTCTTCAAGTGAAAACATAAACGCTTGAACCGCCTCCTCACCATTAACCACCATATCGCAATCACCATACTGTGAAAAAAACTTAAACAAGAATCTTCTATTAACATAATCATCTTCCGCAATAAGGATCCTCATTAATTAATCCCTCCCTTATTTATACTATCATAATTTACATTAACTTCATTACATCACTTTCTAATCGTTCAAATGCATCTTTTACCTTGTCTATATTGCTTCTTCTTGCGTTTATTTTTAATTTAAAACCCATCATTACTAAATCATCAAATTTAGAAAGAAGTAAGGAATTATTAATAAAATCTGCTAACTTCTCAATTTTTCTCATATCACCTTTTGCATCGTTCATATTTTCTAGGAGTTTATTCAGTTCATTATTAAAAGCCATGCTATTCTTTCTGTTAATGACATCTTCTATATCATTTACTTTTTTAATACCCCTATAATATTTATTTACGTCCTCCACTTTGGCTAACTTAAATTTTGTAGTAAATTTAAAAGTACTTCCAACTCGCTCTTCACTCTCAAGCCAGATATCTCCATTTAACATTTCAACTAATTGCTTTGATAATGCAAGCCCTAATCCTGTCCCCCTATATTCACGAGAATATGAATTATTTAGTTGACTAAAGCTCTTGAAAAGTAAAGTCGTATCATTTTCATTAATACCAATTCCTGTATCTTGCACAGAAAACTTTATACCAATTTCCTCTTCATATTCATAATTCTTTTCAACTATAAGCGTGACTTTTCCCTCTTGAGTAAATTTTATTGCATTGCTTATTAAATTACTAAGTATTTGTTGAAGCTTTCCATAATCTCCATATAATAGATCAGGGATTTCATTAAAATCATGACACTCTAGAGTAATTCCCTTTATTTTTGCATCATAACTATGGATTTTTATTGTTTTATTAACAAGATCTCTAAGGCTAAAGTTATTTTGCTTTAACTCCATCTTACCAGCTTCTGATTTAGAAAAATCTAAAATCGCATTAACAATATTTATTAGAGAATATGCGCTATTCTTTGCAATGATTAAATTTTCTCTTTGTTCATCACTTAATGTTTCACCTATTAAAGTCAACTCAATCATTCCTATGATACCATTAAGAGGCGTGCGTATTTCATGACTCATATTTGCCAAAAAATTGCTTTTTGCCTCATTTGCTGCTTCTGCTTCCTCTTTAGCCTTTATAAGAATATTTTTCATTTCTTCCTCAATTCTTTTCCTGTTGATTCTTTCACTGAATTCATTAAGTTCGCGTTTCACCACAGGGCCAAGCCGTGCTAATTTGTCTTTCATAATGTAATCCCTACAACCAGCACGCATGGCTTCTACAGCAACTTCTTCCCCTATCTCTCCTGATACTATTATGAAAGGAATATCAAATCCTGTTTCATTCAGTATTTGCAGCGCTTCAATCGAGCTAAAACTTGGCATGACATGATCGGATAAAATAATATCCCACATACCACTACTTAGTGCATTTCTTAATGACTCTGCATTCTCAACTTGTTCATATTCCACATTAAATCCACTCGCTTTAAGCTGAGCTACTTCGTAATTTAAAGAAGCTTTTGAATCCTCTATTATGAGAACTCTTATATCTCTTGTCATAAGTTTCACCCCGTAGAAAAAGATTGATCTTCCTTTTAATACCTTAATGATTTACATATATTATATGTATTTAGGTATAGCATCTAAATCAATATTGTTAATGGAATTATATTTTGACGAATTATTATTGACCTTCAAGTTAAATTGCATAACTTGTTCTTTTAGCATTTCTGCTTGAGATGCTAATTCTTCACTCGCTGCTGCGCTTTCTTCTGCTGTCGCTGAATTAGTTTGCACTACAGTTGAAACTTGCATAACGCCTTGATTAATTTGATCAATTCCTTCAGCTTGCTCATTTGATGCTATTGCTATTTGATTTATAAAATCGGCAACTTTTATAGTATCTTCAACAATTCTATTTAAAGCCTCCGAAGTTCGGTTTGCCATTTTTGTTCCTGCTTCTGCTTTTTTAATTGAACCTTCAATCATATCAGCAGTTTCTTTAGCCGCTTTTGCAGATCTTGCCGCTAGATTCCTAACTTCTTCAGCTACAACTGCAAACCCCTTGCCTTGTTGTCCTGCCCTAGCCGCTTCAACAGCTGCATTTAATGCCAAAATATTAGTTTGGAATGCAATTTCATCAATAACTTTTATAATCTTATATATACTTGTTGATGCATTATTTATTTCATCCACTGCTCTTTGCATTTCTTTCATTTGTTCATAACCATCTTCTGCATTTACTTTAGCGCTTGTCGCAATTTCATTTGCATTTGCAGCATTATCTGCATTCATCTTTGTTTGAGCCGATATTTCTTCAATAGATGCAGTTAATTCCTCTATCGAACTAGCTTGTTCCATTGCGCCTTGAGATAAGGCTATACTGGAATCGGATACTTGCTTTGACCCCGCTGCAACTTGTTCAGCCGCAGCATTTATTGTGCACATCGTACTGTTCAACCTATCAGTCATCTTTCTAAATGATGTAGCTAAAAATCCAATTTCATCCTTACTATTAATGTCAATATTAATATCAAAATCTCCATCCGCTACTTTATCAGCTATTCCGATTATTTTTCGGACTGGTTTGCTTATTGATGAAGAAATTAGTAATCCAATCAACACAGCCATAATTATACCTATGATTAAAATAATTATCGTTATTGTTGTTGTATTTGTTGCAATCTTGCTATTATTATCAGATGTTTCCTTTGCAATATTAAGTTTCAACTTAGTAAACTTATCAATATTAGAATTTAACTCATTTAAGACTATTTTCCCATCGCTACTTAAGAGCTGTTTAGCTTTTTCTCTTTCATTTTGAAGTTTCAATTGTACCGCTTCATTTATAACATCCATGCATTTAACTTTTGAAGCTTTTATATCCTTAATAACTTCCTGACCCTCAGTCGTTAATACTGTTTTAGATACTTTATCAAGACTTGAATCGAATTCGTTACTCTTATCCTTTATTTTATTCGCAATTTCAGGTATATTCTGGGGATCATCTTCAAGCAATATATCCCTTACATATACTCTTATAGTACTAAATGCATTAGAAACATTAATTAATTCACCTAGAGGTTCTGTCATTTTTTCGTATAACTCGGTATCTAATTTGCTAATTTTGTTTATATTAAAAACCCCTTGAACTCCTATAACCCCTGCAATAAAAGCTACAATTAAAAAACTTGAAAGTATCCTTGCGCGTATTTTCATATTATAAAACCATCTCATTTAAATACTCCTCTCTGTCACTTCTTATTCAATATTACTTAGAACGTCAGTTTCATCATCACTGATTAATTTATCGCAATCTAAAATTAACTTAACTTCACTCCCAGTTTTCCCAATGCCCTTTATGTACTTATTATTAACTTTACTTAAATTTGGTGGTGGTATAATGTCTTGGTCTGGTATTATCAGAACTTCTGAAACACTATCCACAATAAGACCAATTGCTAGCTCATTTATATCAATTACAATTATACAAGTTCTATCATTATATTCTCTAAATATCTTTCTAAACCTCAACCTGACATCCATTACTGGAATTATCTTTCCTCTTAAATTTATAATTCCTCTTATATAATCCGGTAATTCTGGGACTAAGGTTATCGGTTGTATTCCAATGATTTCTGTAACATTATTTATGCCTATACCATAGGACTCATTATCAAGCACAAAAGTTAGATACTTTCCTCTTTGAGTATCCTCCTCCATATCAACAATATCATTAGCTGCATTTTCATTCATTTGAACGCTTCCTCTCTTTTATCTTGAATACAATTTTAATCATTCACAACGCCACTGAATTCGTCTTCATTTTTTATAATAATCTCCACTTGCTATATATTTAGTAAACTCAATAATTTTTTATTGGCTTATACAATACTAAGATATTACTTATTTATTGGCTTGACTAATAGTTAATAATTGTTGTTTAACAATCTCTTCTTTAAAAGGTTTTACTATAAATGATACTGCGCCAGCAGCTATTGCTTCCCTAACTTGTATTTCATGCCCCATTGACGATATGACTATTATTCTCGCATTCTTATCAATTGCCCTTATCAATTTTATTGCTTCTATTCCATTAAGTTCTGGCATAGTTAGATCCATGGTCACTATGTCTGGTTGTAATAACTTATATTGCTGCACAGCTTTTATTCCAGTATCCGCATCACCAACAACTTCAAATCCACACTTTTCTAGAATTGATCTTAAAGCCATTCTCATAAATGCTGCATCATCCACAACTAATACTCTTTTCATATTACCCCTTACCTCCTAAATATATTGTTTTAATTTCTACTTTCTTCTCTTAATAATTATATTTTAAATGTTTCTATAATACATTTGTAGTACCGCAAGTCATGCAGTAATATGCAAATTGCACAACAAATTTAATTCAAGATGCAAATAGCACTATTTTATAATTGATTTGTATTTACTCAAGACTCTTTTGTATATAAATTTAGTTTCGCTTTATCCATTGTTGAAATATATACAAAATGGTATAATTCATATTATGTGAGTTGGTTTTCACACCAAATACGTTTTCTATTTTTTGAAATTCATCTATTTTTACGCAAAAATTTAATATATATTAATCCATTTGAGTAAAGAGAGGTTTTTATATGACAAGGGTTATTATTGCCGAAGATCAAAGGCTTTTGAGAGAGAGTTTTAAAAATATAATTGAGAATAATAGTGATATACAAGTCATCGCATGTGCTACTAATGGAAAGGAAGCTTATGACTTATGTAAAGAACAAAATCCTGATGTAGTATTAATGGATTTGTCTATGCCCATATGCACTGGTACTGAAGCCACAAAATTAATAAAATCAGATTTTCCTTCAATTAAAGTATTAATCCTTACGGCATCTAATGACAAAACTGATGTTACAGATGCAATAAGTAACGGCGCAGATGGATATATTTTAAAAGATATAAGTACCGAAGAACTGATACTATCAATTAAGAGTGCTTCATTAGGGTTAGGAATAATTACGAAAGATATTTTAAGCCCTATGTTATTAAATCTGCGTAAGGATAGCAAAAAATCTAAAAAGAAAACTGTTGATATTCATGGTATAGATATTTCCTTAACAGAAAGAGAAATACAAATTGTATCTATGATTGTCGATGGAAAAGATAATAAAGAAATTGGAGCTTCTTTGTTTATTGCTGAAGGAACTGTCAAAAATATAATTACTGAAATCATTTCTAAGCTCCAGTTAAAGGACCGCACTCAGTTAGCCGTATACGCTGTTAAAAATGGACTAGTATAGTAGTCCATTTTTTTCTATTTAAACATATCAATCAAAATTCCCGGAATCTTTGATATATGAATTTGTTTTTCAACGGCTCCTATATCAAAGGCCACTTTAGGCATTCCATAAACAACAGAAGATTGCTGATCCTGACCAACAGTTCTTGCCCCTGCTCTTTTCATAGACATAAGTCCCTTTGCCCCATCATACCCCATTCCAGTAAGTATTACTCCTACTGCATTTCTCCCAGCCACCTTTGCCACAGATTCAAAAAGTACATCGACTGATGGGCAATGCCCATTAACCTTAATTCCAGGTGAAGTATCTACTATATATTTATCTATAGCCCTCTTAACTTTCATATGTTTATCACCTGGTGCTATCAAAACCTTCCCTGGTTCAATAATATCTCCACTCTGCGCTTCCTTCACATGAAAATGTGTTTGTAGATTAAGTCTATCGGCGAACATTTTGGAAAACACCGGGGGAATATGCTGAACTATTACTATTCCAGGCATTGTTGGAGGCAGCATTTTTAATAATGTATGAATTGCTTCTGTACCACCAGTTGAAGCACCTATTGCTATAACTTTATTGTTAACAACGTTTATACTATTCTTTTCTTGTACATTCTTCACATTTGTTCGTTGCTGCTGAATTAAACTAGCTGATAAATTTGCGCTTACTGCTCCTTTAATCTTTTGTATTAACTCATTCGTAAATATTTCAAATGCATTAGGAATTCTAGCATCAGGCTTGCTAAGGAAATCTACTGCCCCTGCATCCATGGCATCAAATACAATATCACTTATAGAACTTACAACAACTATAGGAATCTTATATTGTGGCAGAAGTCTCTTAATAAATTCTACTCCATTTAACTTAGGCATTTGTACATCGCATGTCATTACATCTGGATTTAACTCAAGAAGTTTGTCTCTAGCATCATAAGGATCCACTGCTTTTCCTACCACTTCAATATTAGGATCTCTGGATATTCCCATAGATATTGCTTCTCTAAATACTAAACTATCGTCAACCACTAACACTCTAATTTTTCTCATAAATTTCACCTTCTCAACTAATTAAACTTACCCTTTTCTATATACAGATGGCATTACGTAATTGAATCCCATAGTTCCTCCATTTAATGATTCTGAATGCCCTATAAATAGATATCCTCCATCCTCCATGCTATTATAAAATTTTCTAACTAATTCATTTTTTGTATTGTTGTCAAAATAAATCATTACGTTTCTACAAAAAATAACATGAAACTTTTTCTTAAACGGAAATACACTATCCATTAAATTAAATTTTCTATATATAATTTCATTTTTTATCTTATCAGTAAACTCATATTTTTCCTCATTACAATTTCTCAAATAATCTCTCTTCCAAGTTTCAGGCAGTTGAGATACTTGCTGTTTATTATATATTCCAGTTCTAGCAATACTTAAGACTTTTTCTGAAATATCCGTAGCTAATATCTTCTTATCCCACCACAGCTTCTCTTCCTTAAAAAATTCATCTAATATCATAGCAAGAGTATATGCTTCTTCTCCTGATGAGCACCCTGCAGACCAAATTCTCAAATCTCTATCCTTTACAGATTTCATCAAGTATGGAAGTACTTTTTCTTTTAAGTAGATAAAGTGATTTTTTTCACGCATAAAGTACGTATGATTAGTCGTAATTTTATTTATTAATGTATTAACTGCTTTACCACTTTTGTCTAAAATTATATAATCATAGTACTCTGAAAAACTTTTAAATTTTAACTCTGCTAATACATTGTGCAGTCTTCCGATAACAAGCATCTTCTTTTCCTCTTTTAGATTAATACCATAATTATCTTTAATATACTTCGATAACTTAGCAAATTCATTTTCTGTAATTGTAGTCATAATATCACCTTATCTTCAATATTTTCCAAACTCACTATCGCTAAGTATTATCCTTTTAACATTAACTTCCTCTTTAATTTCAGAAGACTCATTATTTAAGAATTTTCTATCTTTCTTTTTATCTCTTTTTTCAAAATAGTTATCATCACTTTCACAACTTGATTCTATGTTATAATTTGAACTTACATTATAAGCTTTATTTTTTAAATTAAACATTTGAACTTGTTCTTTCAAGACTTCTGCTTGTCCTGCTAATTCTTCACTTGCAGCTGCACTTTCTTCTGCAGTAGCAGAATTACCTTGAACAACTTGAGATATTTGTATTACTCCTTGAGATATCTGTGAAATTCCTGTAGCTTGTTCATCTGATGCCTCTGATATATTATTGATTCTTCCTGAAACATTTTCTATATCTCTCACTATACTTTCAAGGGCTTCAGCAGTTTGGTTTGCAATATTTGTTCCATCTTCAATTTTTAAAATTGATTCTTCTATAATTTTTGTAGTTTCTTTTGCTGCATTTGCAGATCTTGCAGCTAAATTCCTAACTTCATCTGCAACAACTGTAAATCCCTTCCCATATTGACCTGCTCTTGCTGCCTCGACAGCAGCATTTAATGCAAGTATATTAGTTTGAAATGCAATTTCATCAATTACCTTAATTATTTTTGAGATATTATTTGAACAACTATTTATTTCATCCATTGCAGTAAGCATTAATTTCATTTCGCCATTTCTCTTTATTGCATTTGTTTTCGCTTTTACTGCTATAGAATTAGCTTCTTTGGCATTTTCTGCATTAATTTTTACCTGTGCAGATATTTGTTCAATAGATGCTGTCAGTTCTTCAACTGCACTTGCTTGTTCTGTGGCTCCTTGAGATAAAGCTACTGTTGAATCTGATATTTGTCTTGATCCAACTGTGACCTGCTCAGCAGCAAAACTAATATTTTCAACTACCTCACTTAACCTATGCTGCATTCTTTTCATTGATTTTGAAAGAATTCCAACTTCGTCTTTTGAATCATTAGCAATTTCAAAATCTAAATTTCCTCTACTTATCTCATTTGTTACATTCATAAGTTCTGATATAGATTTACTTATTACTCTAGAAATTATTATCCCAAGAATTATGGCTGAAATCATAGCTATTACTATTACTGTTATCATTGTTATAACTGAATAGTTTACTTTAGTCGAATATTCTTGCGATTTACTAAGACCTCCTGACGTTTTCAATTCAAAAAGATTATCAACAGAATTATTTATTTGATCTGATATTGATTGAGTCTCATTACTATTCATCAACGTAAGAGCCTCATTTTCTTTTCCTGAAAGGGCCAATTCCATAATCTTATCTTTTATGGTACCATATTTTTCTAGCATAATTCTAAGATTTGATAATTCATTTCTCGCAGCTTCTGTCTGAATCGAATTTTCGAACTTGAGCATATTTTCTTGAATCTTAGTATCATAATCTTTTATTCTACTTACATACTCATTTGTTTTATTATTATCTTTATATAACATAATATTATTTAAATTTATTTTAAGTCGTTGGTATGAAATAGAAACTTCAGCAATATTACTCATAGACATTCCATAATTCTCATATAAATCCGAGTAATTCCTATCTATCTCCTTAATATTTACTATACCAATAGTTCCTACCATTCCTGCAATAAAAGCGACTATAGCAAATCCTACCATTAACTTCATTCTGATTTTAATATTATTAATCCAGTTCATACTTACTACCTCATTTATCTTTTATTAAAAAAATACTTAATCTTACATAATGACCTCTAAAGTTTTGCTATTAATCCAGTAATATCAATTATCAAACTTATGTTGCCATCTCCTAGAAGTGTACATCCTGCTAAGTCCTTTGAATTTCTAATATCCCTTATGAAACTTGGAAGCGCCTTTACAACAACCTGTTGTTGGCCTAATAATTCATCAATTAAAATACATAGCTTTCGTTCATCTTGTTCAACCATTATTAAAATTCCATCTGAAAGATTAGTTACACTCGTGCGAACACCAAAATGTTCATTAAGTCTAAGTATTGGGTAACAATGGCCTCGAACCATAATTATTTCATTATTATCTGGGTCCCTTATGATATCACTTTCTTTTGGTCTAAAAAATTCTTTTATAGAACTTGTGGGAAGCGTGTATCTCGAGTCACCTACTCTTACATTCATTCCATCTATAATAGCTAGAGTTAATGGTATTTTAATTGTCATAGTAGATCCAAAATCTTCGACACTGTCAATACTAATTGCTCCTCCTATTTTTTCAATGTTTTTCATGACTACATCCATACCAACGCCTCTTCCACTATATTCTGATACAGCATCTTTTGTTGAAAAGCCTGGTGAAAATATCAAATTAAAAATTTCTCTCTTGGTCATCTCATTTTCATGCTTATTAAGCAAACCATTTTCTCTAGCCCTTTCCAAAATTTTTCTCTCGTCAAGTCCTTTCCCATCATCTTTTACTACAACAAGTACATCACTTCCTGCATTTTTTGCCTCTAAAATCAGATTCCCTATTGGCTGCTTTCCCTTATCTACTCTCTCTAGCGAAGTCTCTATCCCATGATCAATAGAATTTCTAACTAGGTGCATTAATGGATCTGATATATGCTCAATTATATTTTTATCAACTTCAGTCTCTTCCCCTATAATCGTCAATTTAACTTCCTTATTCATTTTCTTGCTCATATCTCTGACAATTCTGTTCATCTTTTGAAAAGTAGCTGAAAGCGGCACCATTCTTACAGACATTACTGTATCTTGCATCTCTGTTATTATTTTACGTAGCTGCCTTGCTGATTTTTGAAAATTGTCTAATTCTAATCCAGCCAGGTCTGGATTTTGTGTAACCATTGATTCTGCAATAACTAACTCACCAATAAGATCCATAAGCCTATCTGCTTTAGATACGCTCAAGCTTATAAACCCTTGTCCCTGATGAGAAGCTGTTCTTTCACCTTTATTTTCTTTAACTATTGTATCTTTTTCTTTTTCATTCGATTTGAATACTTCATTTATCTCTACTTTCTCTATGATATTCTTATTTTCAATGCAATCATTTTCTTCATCTAATACAGAAATATCTAATCTACTTAGAAACACTGTTTCATTTATTATTGATTTGATCATATCAACATCTAAATTTGAGGAAAATTTCACTTCAAATCCATTTTGTCTTATTTCTTCGCTAGATTTTTCATCATCATCAATTATATTCTCAGGTGTGTTACTAATTACTTCTGCTATTTCTGATAGCTTGTGAAGAATCCCAAAGCACCTTATATTCTCCATCCCACAACCATCAACAAACGATATATTTGCTTTATATTTATTTTTATGGTTCTCTTCCCTAACCTTACCACTGGTTATGAAAAACTTCTGCGGCTCTGCATTGTTCATCTCTACTACTGTGGAAATTTCATTTTCCTTTTTGAGTTCATTTAAAAATTCTTTAATTTCATTAATTCTATTTGCAGCATCACCATCTGATGTCTTTCCCTCTTGAATTTTTGATACTTCATTTTTAATAAAATCGATTGCATCTAATACAATATCGCTTAAAATGTTATTATCTACCCCTGTGGGCCTATTTTCTCTAAGATAGTAGAACAAATCTTCCACAGAATGTGAAATCTCTGCTATATTATTAAAAAGCATCATTGCTGATGAGCCTTTTACTGTATGCATTATTCTAAATATTTCGTTTATGGAATCGGTAAATCCATTTTCCTTCTCTCCATTAATTACTAGCTGTTCTAATTGTTCTATAAGCTGAGTTGTTTCAAAAATATACATATCTAGCATAGATTCATTTATGATATTTTCAGACATTTCAATTACCTCCCATATGCATTACCTTTAAAGCTCCAAATGAAATTCTTCATTCAGAATTTAGCATTCAGATAAATCTCCCTATATCTCTATATTAAAAGTTTTATCAATATCTTTTAAGTACCACGAGGCATTGATTTAAGTGCCGATTGCACTACTATTGTAGATATAAATGCAAATTGCACAAACATATGTATAGAATAAAACGATTAAATGGCAGGCTGCACACATTACCGCTACTCTAATTTATTTTGTGAGTAACAGTAATGTACACAACCTACCATTTATTATAATTTCTAATAAAACCTTCAATGTTTTACTGCATAATATGTATTTTTAATATAAATTTCCATACTCTTAAATATTAAGTAAATTAACTTGTAATTCTTGTTATTGGTTAGATTTATCTACCGGGAAATTACGAACCACATAAATTTCCACTCTTCTATTTTGCGCTTTTCCTTCTTCTGTGCTATTTGATGTCTTAGGCTTATATTCACCATATGCTTGAATTGAAACATTATCTTGCTTGATTCCCCCCGAAGAAACCATAAAGTTCATCACATTAATTGCACGCATCGCACTTAAATCCCAATTAGAACGGAATTTTCCATTACTTATCGGAACATTATCAGTATATCCAGCTACTCTAATTTGGTTATCTAATCCATTAAGCATTTTTGAAATTTTCAATAATACTGGTGACACTTCTTTTAATACGTCCGCTTCCCCTGAATTAAAAAGAACGACATCTTGTATTGCAATATCAAGTCCCTCACCATTAAGATCAACCTTTATTTTATCTGCATAACCTTCTTGCTTAATTTCTTGCTCTAACTTTTTCTTGATTTCAGTCATTTTATCTTCTTCTATTTGACTATCATTAGTTGAGATTGAATCAGATTCTCCTGCGTCTTCCATAGGTATCATAGAATTACCGTCTTTCTCCATCATACCAGAACCACCAGCGAAGATTATGTTAAATTCTTTAGCCATAGCCTGCATCTTTGCTTTATCAGTTTGTCCCATCGCAAACATAACTATAAATAATGCTAATAGGAGTGTTAACATGTCTGAATATGGAAGAAGCCATGCTTCATCAACATGCTCTTCATGATGTTGTTTTTTTCTACTCATCACTATTCTCCTTCAAATTACTTATCATTATTATTTTCTTCAAATCTGACTCTTTGCTTTGGTTCTAACATTCCTACAAGTTTTCTTTCAATACTCTTAGGATTATTTCCTGCTTGAATAGCTAATATTCCTTCAAGCATAATATTCATGTTCTTTATTTCTTCTTGGGATTTTCTTTTTAATCTATTTGCAAATGGATGCCAGATTAAATATCCAGTAAAAATACCATAAACAGTTGCAACAAAGGCTGACTTTATACTTTCTCCAAGTTTTTCAATATCATTAAGATTTCCAAGAGCACCAATTAGTCCAATAACGGCACCTAGAACTCCAAGAGTCGGAGCTGTACCACCTGCTGTCGTAAAAGCTGTGGCACCAAGACGATGTCTCTCTTCCATACTCTCAATTTCTATTTCCAATACTTCTTTTATAAGGTCTGGCTCTAAACCATCAACCACCATCTCTAATCCTTTTTTCATAAATTTGTTTTCTAGACCTTGTATGGTGCTTTCAAGAGATAATAATCCATCTCTTCTAGTGGTTTGAGACATTTCTACAAGTTGTGCTATAATTTCTGCTGGATCTTGTTGACCCTTACCACTAAAAAGAACACCAAAAATCTTAGGAAGCTTAACAAACTCACCTTTTGGAAAAGAATTCAGTAACGCTATTACAGTACCACCAATAATTACCATTAATGCTTCAAGACTCATAAGTACTTGAAGACTTGCTCCTTTTTCTAGCATGGCCGCGACTACAATTACTAAACCTCCAATAAGACCTAAAACTAAAAATATATCCATATTTGTCCCCCTTTTATTTATCTAGCCATATAATATAATTTAAAATCAAGTTTTTAATTAATACTTCAACTTTCAATCACACTATTTTTATCCCTCTGCGTAATCCTTTAAAATCTCTCGCATATACAAATATAATACCATAATCGGGACAAATCTAAAACTATATTTTGACATATTATATAACATAAATTCTATTCATTTTGACTAATAATGGATTTAATTGTTTTTATTTATCTCATTTCTTAGAATCACTAAAATTAATCTCTATACCTTGATAACGTTTTCTTGCATTTTGTCGAAATTCAACTCGCTCTCGTATAATTATATACCTTAATAATGCACAAAAACTAATTTTTAGTTTTCCAAAAAGTAACTCTAAATTCTTAATATAAGTTTAAGTTAACGTTCTTTGACTATGTACTTAGCGTAAGTATCGAGATCATTTCTGATATTGGAACTCAAATTTAAAGGAGTCATTAAAATAATGACTCCTTTAAATTTATTTTATAATTCTTCACCATTTGTCTTTATTACATTTTGATACCAATAATAGCTATCCTTTTTATAACGGTTCATTGAAGCCCCTTCTTCTTCTTCACGATCTACGTAAATGAAGCCATAACGCTTTTGATATCCATTTAACCAACTTAATAAGTCTGTTATTGACCACGTACAATATGCAAGTACTTCACAGCCTTCATTAATAGCTTCCTTTAATTCTTCCGCATGAGCTTTTAAATATGCTATACGATAATCATCATGAATCTTATTATCTTCAGTCTTCTTATCAAATGCTCCTAAACCATTTTCAGATATAACTATTGGTAAGTCATATCTACTTGTAATAGTTCTACAAGCTATTCTTATACCAATAGGATCTATAGTCCAATCCCAGTCTGTAGTTTTTAAGTATGGGTTTGGCGGATTTTTATATAATCCTGGTGTACCACTAACCTGTGCTGTTCCTTTTTTACCTGTTGTATTCATTTCAGCCATTCCAACACCATCTATAGGATTATATTCAACAACTGCAGTTTGATAATAATTTACACCCATAAAATCTACTTGTGCTGCTGCTTTCATAAGTTCTTCATCACCTTCTTCAAAAGTAGGTGCAACTCCTTGAGATTGTAAATACTTAAATGCAGGTTTTGGATATCTTCCAAATGCATAAACATCCATCCACCAGAAAGTTTGTAAATCATCATAATCTGCTTTTGCTATATTATTTATTGGATTGCAGTCAATTGCATAACTCGGTCCGAATGCAAAACTTGCTCCTATTTTACCATTTGGTACTATTTCTCTAAAAGCAAGCACAGCTTTAGCATGAGCTAAATTAGCATGATGGTTTACTTGATAGAATGTTTTTGAATCGTTCTTTTTGCCCGGTGGATGTGTTGCCATCATCCAGCCATGTGCTGTAAATATGTTTTGTTCATTCAATGTTATCCAATACTTAACTTTATCTTTATAACGCTTAAATAAAGTTACAGCATAATTTTCAAAATCATCAATGATTTGTCTACTTTCCCAACCGCTATATTCCTCTTGCAACGCAATAGGTAAATCCCAATGATAAATTGTAACCATCGGCTCAATTCCATATTTTAAACATTCATCAATTACATTATCATAGAATTGTAGGCCTTTTTCATTAACTTCGCCTTTTCCTTTTGGATAGATTCTTGGCCAAGAGATAGAGAATCTGTATGTCTTTAATCCCATTTCTGCCATTAAAGCAATATCTTCTTTATAGCGGTGATAATGGTCAACTGCTACATCACCATTAGTACCTTTAAATGTTTTTCCAGGAATTCTAACAAATTCATCCCAGTTACTTCTCCCTTTTCCTTCCTCTTCTGCAGCGCCTTCTACTTGATATGCAGCTGATGCACTTCCCCATAAAAAATCATCTGGAAAACCATGCTTATCTTTAAAATACATAACTTATCCTCCTAACAATAATTCTTTCTATTATGTTTTTGTTAAAATATATTTTGCAAATTATAACCCTTATTATTAACAACTATTTATAACTATAGCCTATCATAAAATCATTATACTTGTCTATATAATTTATAACTTTTGTTGTAATATGATATATCTTATCTTTTAAAATATAGTTACTTAATCTTAATATAAAAATATATAGTTTTTTCCATTTTGAAATACTGCCTATAAAAAATAATCCTATGCTAAAATAATATATAATTAATTTAGCATAGGATTATTATATTTATTATTAAATCTTTGTGGTCTCTTTACTCTTTTGACGTGGATTCTCAAAGCTAGGTGGTGTTGGCTCAGGATTAGCAAAATATCTTCCTGGAGTTGATAAATCAAAGTAAAGTTTAGAATCCTTTGTTACTCCAAAATCTTTATTCGATGCTCTATCCTGCACCTTGTTTAATGCCTCTCTAAAAAGTGCATTGTGAGCTTCTTCTCTATTTAATAGAAAATCAATAGTTTCTTTTACATACTTATCATTAATTTGACGGTATAAATATTCATATACAACTTTTGCTCTTTGTTCTGAAGCTATGTTAGACAATAAATCTGCTGCAATATCACCCGTAACTGTAACATAATCAGCTGTCCAAGAATATCCTGAAGAATTTATGAGACCTGGCGCAAGCCCTGTTAATACATGGGTTTCTATTTCTCCAACTTCAGCTTGTGTATAGTCTACCTTATGTCCATTTAATAAATTGATTGTATGAGCAACCATTTCCATGTGGCTTAATTCTTCAGCCGCAATGTCAAGGAACAAATCTTTGATTGCAGGATCTTTTACTCTAAAACTTTGTGAAAGATATTGAAGTGCAGCTTTAAGTTCACCATTTGCACCACCAAGTTGTTCCTGCATTAATATAGCATATTGAGCGTTAGGTTTTTCTACCTTAACTTCTCTAAGTAAGGGTTTTTCATGCTTAAACATTTCACTACCTCCATTTTAATTAAATTGAATTATTCACAAAAGTAGTTTTGATTAATTTGAATGTTATTATTCAATATTTATTAAGTAAAAAATACCATAACTTGAGACAATACTCACTTAACTCCAATTAACTTCAAAAGTGAAATTATGTATTATAATAGTAAAATCAAAATTATTACAATTATTGTTCTCTTAACTGTAATAGTTAGCATTACAACTGACAGTTATAAGATTTATAGTCCTATTATGTTTATTTTCTTAGGTGCTCAGAATTTATTGATGGCTTTCAATTATTTTAAATTACATAAGAAAAATTCGGCTATATTATCGATTAGCGTTGGTATATTTTTAGTTCTAGTTTCTATAAAACCTTTTTAGGCTGTATAATTTAAACTTTAAAATGAATTTTTAGAAATTACTTTTATAACATTCTTACTCATAACGGCAACGCTTTTACTTGGTCGTGCCAAATTCTCCCCACTCCTTTCTTAAAGCTTAGCTAATAATTTGGGGCATAAAAAAACACATCATTCATTTAGAATAATGTGTTTTTTCATTTAGGGAAGAATTTGTGTCTAAAATAGTGGACTGTGGTGTCAATCAATTCAATAAAAAATCCCCTTAAATATGGGGGGATTAAAATTATTATTTTATATATACGTTACATATAATAGTATTAATACTTTACTTCAAATTGGCTGAACCATCCTCATTAAAATTATATGTATCGCCATCAAGTGTTATAGAAGTTGTCCTCATTGTCCCATCTTCATTAAAATAATAGTACTTATTATCCCTTTCTACATAAAGCCATCCATGTCTCATGTCCCCTGTATGATTTAAATAGTACCAGTTTCCATTACTGTAAAGCCACTCACGTGACTTCATATCTCCATCTATATTAAAGTAATACCACTCACCTCCAACTTGTATCCACCCAGTTTGCATTATTCCATGTAAATCTAGATAATACCACTTACTATTGTACTGTATCCATCCTGTTTTCATGTATCCATTGTTATCAAAATAATACCGCTTTCCATCAATGCTCTTCCATCCTACTGACTTTGAATTACCTTCTGTATTCTGCCAGCCATTAGAATCCTGCTTCCATTCAGCACTTGATCGTATTGGATTTAGTGCTAATACTGAAACTACTAGTAATAAACTTGTGATTACTTTTTTTAATTTTACATTTTTCATTTCGTACCTCTCACTTTCATTTATATAATTCATCCACATAAATCCAATTATAGCACATTTATCAAAATTATTCTTATTATCTATAATAGTGCAAAAATGCTTGAATAATTTTACAACTGAATAAAATAAAAAAACATTTACGATAAATCCTTGTTATAATGATGAAAAACTTTTAGAAAGAGCATTAAAATCGTGTATTATAGAACTGATCTGAGCTGAATCAAGAGAATCAAGAGAATCAAGACAACCAATATACTTTATTATTGATGACACTATTTCTGAAAAGACAAAGCCCTCGTCAAAGGCTAAAATCCAATTGAAAAGTGTTCATTTCATAATTCTCACTTAAAAAGTAAGAATGTATATGTTCATCAAATAGTAAGTTTCTTTACTATCGTGTGACGGATTAGTTATACCATACTCAATTGATATCTATGATAAAGAATCTATGAGTAAAATAGAATTGACTCAAAAATTAATTGCAACACTTCCAAAGCCTGAAAATAAAGGTTATGTGTTAGCTGATAGTTGGTATAGCTGTAAGGATATTTTTAATGCTTCTGAAAAAGCTGGCTATAGTTATATTGGTGCTTTAAAAACTAATAGAGTTATTTTTCCACAAGGCCATGAAAGACTAGGAATAAAACTTCATAAGTTTGCTACATTATTAAATATTGAAGACTTCGACCTTGTCACCGTCAAAAGTAAGCAATACTATATTTACAATTATGTTGGCAACTTAAAAGATAGAAAGAATGTTTCTATAGTTTTAAGCTATCCTAAAGATGCTTTTCAAAAAGATGGAGCATTAAAAACTTTTATTTCCTTAGAGAAATCATTAGCACCGTTAGATTTTCTAACTAAATATACCGACCGCTGGGCAATTGAACCATTTTTTAGAGATTGCAAAACTTACTTAGGATTAGATGGATATCAAGTAAGAAGTGAGAAAAGTATCAGTAGGTATCTAATAATAATGTTAGCAAACTATACTTATTGCAAAATATATTGCAATGATTCTCATCACTTTAATACTGGATATAAAGCTGCTAAGAAAGATTTAGAAAAATCCAAAGTAATATATATTTACAAAGCTACCGCGAGCGGTAGGCCGATAGAAGAAATTTTTGCGTCATTAAAAATAGCCTAAGAATCTGTTTTTTATTCAACTGTAAAATTATTCAAGTAAAAATGCACTATTATAGATCAAAATTAGTTTTTTCAGTTAACCATATAAATACCCTACAAACTACTATTAAAACCAAAAAAGATATAAAATAATTCATAGTCACCCTCAATTCCTTTATATTTTACTAAAACTATTCATTACACTTTTTCTTACTACTGCACATATAAAATATGATAGCCAATTATCTCTCACGTTAATATCCATATTTCTAAAAATCATATTTAAAATACTTCTGCACAAAGTTAGCCATAGGGTTATCTCCATATTCCTCTATATAATCTAAATCAAAATCATAGAAATATAAATATGCTACACTCTTTTTCTCATCAGATGTTCCAATAATACAAAATGATTTTGGATACTCCGCTTTATAATCTCCATTTTGATCTACAACTTTAAAATTATAACTATTCATTGAAAATTCATATTCAGGAATATAATATTTACTTTCATCAAAGTTAGAAACAAATTTTTGATTTAAAAATTTATATTTTTCTGTTAATTTCTTCTTTTCATTCTCATATGTTTCTTCATCATAGCTAATATTAAGAGTAATTGTTTCTGTCTCAAACATTATTGTTGATACATAATTGTATTTGTATGATATATCCCGATATTTAGGTAAATCATCAATAGCAGGCATACAGTCTTTCGCATACGTATCAATCTTAGCCCCGCTATTAAGATACGTCTTAATATTTGTGCTTGACTTACTACAACCGGCAAAACTTAGTATTAGAACAATCACTAATATAACTAAATATCTTTTTCTCACAATATCTCCTCTTTTTAAAATTCTTCATTTTAACTCTGTCTATTTCTCTGAAATAATTAATTAAAATTTTAACACAATTTACAATTATTTGTACTTAATATACACGAATGCATAATTTTATCTTCCAATACTTAGTTTTCAATTTATATTTGACTCCATTTTTTCATTATACTTTATTAGAATTCAAATAAATTTTTCCGAAAACATCACATAAAATAATTATAAAAATCCCCTTCAAACCAGCATTCCTTCTTTCATTTCCTTAAACCTTGCCGAGATAATAGCGTCAAGGACGGTCGTATTTAATACCTCTTTCATGGTCAATATTTAATCGGAAAGACACGAAAGTCTGACGACTTTATTAGGGTTAAGGATTATATTTAAAAGAAAAAAGGAACAATAGATATTAAGTTTTACATTAATATTATCATTCCTTAATCCTTTTAAATCCCTTTCATTCCGCCATTCTGCACGAGGTTAGGGTTAAGGTTTTTCTCTTAAAAATCACTAACTTTTCCCTTATATCATTACTCCCTTCAATTCCTTTCATCCCTTATCCCTATCATGTTTTCGTCAAGGTTTATCATAGTCGGCAAGGTTTATGGGGTGGCTACAATTGCTTAACTAACAATACTACTGTCTCCACATGTTTTGTCATTGGGAACATATCTACTGGCTGAACTTCCACCGTTTTATATCCAACACCTTCTAAATACTTCAAATCTCTCGCCAATGTTCCTGGATCACAAGATACATATACAACTCTTTCTGGCTTTGCTTCTCCTATTGCATCTAACAGCCTTGTATCACAGCCCTTTCGTGGTGGATCCACAACAACTACCTGCGGCTTTATTCCTTCTTTTATTAATTGAGGAATTACCTCCTCAGATTTCCCTACATAAAATTCTGAATTAGTTATTTCATTGATCTTAGCATTAATCACTGCATTTTCTATAGCTTGCTCTACTATTTCCACACCAAATACTTTTTTCGCTTTCTGAGATAAAAATAGTGTTATTGTACCTGTACCGCAATAAGCATCAAAAACAATTTCATTGCCACTTAAATTTGCATATTCTAGCGCTTTACTATAAAGAATTTCTGTTTGAATTGGATTTACTTGAAAAAAAGATAGCGGTGAAATATTAAATTTATATTGTCCAATATAATCAGATATATAATCTTGCCCCCATAATGTAATACTTTTATCTCCAAGTACTAAGCTAGTATCCTTAGGGTTTATATTTTGAACTATACTCTTTAAATTTTCAAAGTTATTTCTTAAGTCATTTATCAATTCTTCTTTATAAGGAATTTCTTTATTTAAAGTGACTAATACAATCATAACCTCATTAGTTTTAAAACCTTTTCTAATCATTACATTTCTAATTAGACCCTGCTCATATAATGAACCATCCTTTTTAGCTGGAATAATTGAGTATTTTCTCATCCATTTCCTTATTATTTCTATAATCTTATCACTATCTTCATCTTGAATTAAACAACTATTCATATTAATTATCTCATGAGTCTTCTCACTAAAAAAACCTATTGAAAGTTCATTATCTATTAAACCAATGGAATATATTCCTTTATTTCTGTATCTAAATGGAATCTTCATACCTATAGGATATTTAACTATTTCTCCACTTAATCCTCCTATTCTTTCAATGCAGTCTTTTACTCTATTATATTTAAACTCTAATTGTCCATCATAATTTGAATGCATTAATGTACAGCCTCCGCACTTTTCATAATTAGTACACTCGGCAGATGTTCTCTCATTAGACTTTTCTATTATTTCTAGAAGCCTTCCGAAAGCATAATTTTTCTTACTCTTTATTATTTCTATCTTTACTGTTTCATCCTTTAATGCTCCTGGTATAAAAATTGGGTATCTATCTATTTTGGCAACCCCCTCTCCTTCATATCCGAGAGAATCAATCTTAACAATATATTCTTTATTCTTTTCTAACACTTAAACACACCCTAACTAATCTTCTATTTTCTATAAAAATAAACTTGCAATTCTCTTTACACAAATGAACTTTATGATATTAATAATTTGTATTAAATCATCTCATACCAACAAAATTATAACACATCGGACTTTAATATATACACTATTAAATCTAAAGATATATGCTCGTTCTGATACTTGCATCATGATTAACCATTTTTAACAAAAAAAGAGCACCTTTCGGTGCTAATACAGAATCAGTTGCCATTTAATTCCATAATCATAAATTATTATTTCTCTTTATGAGCAATAATATACATTATATATTAAATACTATATGACCAAATGTTAATTTTTTGTAAACTTTTTTATCTAACCCTGCTAATTATATTTAAAGTTATAAATTATTCTTTCATACTTAACTATTAATATATATAAAAAGAGGCTTTAGTAAAAATTACTAAAGCCTCTATGTATAAAAAATCATTCACTAGATATGTTCAATTGATCCAGTTAAACTGAATCAAGATTCACTTAATGTTTTAAATACTATTTAACAACACTTACCTTTAAAAGGTTAGTTGCTCCAACTTGGTCTACAGGTACTCCAGCTGCTAATATAACTGTATCTCCTGATTGAACATATTTATATTCCTTTGCAATTTCAACTGATTTTTCTAACATTTCATCAGTTGACGCCATTTTATCTGCAACTATTGGATATACACCCCATGAGAATGCTAATTGTCTAGCAACAATTACATCAGAAGTAATAGCTATAATTGGACATTCTGGTCTACATTGAGATATTCTCTTTGCAGTAGCTCCTGTTTGAGTTGAAGATATTACAGCTGCTGCACCTAATTCATTAGCCGCGTTACTAGCTGCTCTTGAAATAACTCCTGAAATTGCTGGTACATGTGATTTAGCTTGAGAAACTGCAACTTTGTAAGTTAATTGCTTTTCAGTCTCTTCAGCAATCTTAGCCATAGTAGCAACTGCTTCTATTGGGTAATCTCCATTAGCACTTTCACCAGATAACATGATTGCATCTGTACCATCTAAGATAGCATTAGCAACGTCTGAAACTTCTGCTCTTGTTGGTCTTGGATTTCTCATCATAGAATCTAACATTTGAGTTGCAGTTACAACTGGCTTTCCAACAGCGTTACATTTTTGAATAATCATTTTTTGAACTGCAGGAACTTGTTCTATTGGAATTTCAACACCAAGGTCTCCTCTAGCTACCATTATAAGATCAGAAACTTCTAAGATTGAATCGATATTATCAACACCTTCTTGATTTTCGATCTTTGAACAGATTAGTATTCTTTCTCCACCATTTTCGTTAAGTATGTTTCTGATAGTTTCTACGTCAGATGCTTTTCTTATGAATGAAGCAGCAATCATATTTACGCCCATTTCACAACCAAAGATTAAATCTGATTTATCTTTTTCAGTAAGTGCTGGTAATTTAATTGATACTCCAGGTACATTAACACCTTTATGAGTTCCAACTAATCCAGTATTTTGAACTTCACACTTTACAGCATTTCCTTCAACTGATTTAACAGTTAATCCTACTAAACCATCATCTATCAAGATAGTATTTCCTGGTTTAACGTCGTTTGCTAATCCTTCGTAAGTAACTGCACACTTAGTAGTGTCACCAATTACTGACATGTCACCAGCATATACTGTAAATTCTGTACCTTTAGTTAATTCAACTTTATTTGGTTCAAATTTACCAGTTCTTATTTCTGGTCCTTTAGTATCAAGAATAACAGCTATTTCTCTGTTAAGTTTCTTAGCTATTTCTCTAACCTTTAAGATTCTTCCTTTATGTTCTTCGTGATCACCATGTGAAAAATTATGTCTTGATGCATTCATGCCTGCAAGCATAACCTTTTCTAATATTTCCATATCCTCACTTGCTGGGCCAATAGTACAAATCATTTTAGTTTTTCTCATTAAACTAACACTCCTCTTTCTTGGATTAGACACATAAAAGACAATAACATACCAGAGATGCGACGTATATTTCGCGTCAAACAAGAAAATAATTCCTGCTCATAACAAACATATTAATAGAAATCACTGACATAGAATGGCGTAAAATAAACAAACATACTAGTCTATTACTTCTTCGATTGTGCCTTATTTATAGAATTTATATAAATAAACTATAAGCTAATTCCTATGATAATACGTTAGCAATATCATACAACTCTTTATCAAAAGTGCTTTCAACATCTAAAGCTTCATCTATATCTTGATCAATGATCTTATTATCTTTAATTCCTATTACTTTTGAAGTTTTCCCTTCTAGTAACACTTCTATTGCTTTAGCACCCATTCTTGAAGCTAAAACTCTATCTGTTGCACTAGGACTTCCACCTCTTTGAATATGGCCTAGGATTGTTGCTCTTGTTTCTATACCTGTTACTTCTTCTACATATTTTGCAAGTTCAAATGCTCCTCCAATTCCTTCTGCAAGCATTATTAGATTATGCATTTTTCCTTTATTTTTACCTTCTAAAATAGTTCTGCAAAGTGAATCTCTATCAAAGTCAATTTCTGGTATTAATATTGCTTCAGCACCACTACATATACCTGCATATAAAGATAAGTCTCCACAATCTCTACCCATAACTTCTACTATTGAAACTCTTTCATGAGAAGTTGAAGTATCTCTGATTTTGTTTATTGCATCTACAACAGTATTTAAGGCTGTATCAAACCCTAAAGTAAAGTCTGTGTATGCTAAATCATTATCTATTGTTCCTGGAATACCTATTGTTTTTATTCCAAGTTTCGATAATAATTTTGCTCCTGTAAATGATCCATCTCCACCTATAACTACTAGAGCTTCTACGCCATAAGCTTGTAAAATCTTAGCAGCTTTTTTTCTTACTTCTTCATTTTTGAATTCTGGACATCTAGCAGTTCTTAAAATTGTTCCACCTCTTTGGATTATATCAGATACTGAATTTCTGTCCATGCTGAACAACTCTCCATTGATTAATCCGCTATATCCTCTTTGTACACCCATAACTTCAATTCCGTTATGAAGTGCAGTTCTTACAACTGCTCTAATTGCAGCATTCATTCCTGGTGCATCTCCACCACTTGTTAACACAGCTATCTTTTTCATAATATATATTTCCTCCTTAAATACCGTTAAGGGACCCTTAAAGACCCTTATGTACATAATATAACCATAATTTATTAATCAAGAATTATTGTACATAAATTTCTATCAATTATCAATCATATTTGACTAATTTCTGATATTATTCTAAAATAAATGTTTCAATTTTATGAAAACTTTTATTCCATACATACATTTCCAAAAATATAGTTAATTCTTTATCTATGCCTTACATAATTATTATTTTTTTGCACGGTATCAATATATAGTTTATTCTAGCATTAACTTATCTAAATATAATATTACTTAACTACTGTTAGAGAAATTTAATTCACCATTTTCATTATACCCAATAATCGATTAATTTATATAAAATTATATAAAATTTGTCATATTTATTTTTGCAATATTTATTATTTACACATATGTCAAATTATCAGGCATTATAGGTATCCAAATTAAATATTTATTATTTCGACAAGTTATCACATAAATTTAAGATGTATATTGTATATCTATATGTGTGATTAATTTCTAATTTGATTATGCATCTTGTATTTTTATATTTTCTTCACCTAGATTGTCTTTTAATAAACTTATAGCATCACTTTCCAATGATATCCATCGATCTCTTGGTACTCTAAATTTTTGCTTTTCTTTATTGGCAAATATATAGATAGGAGTATCTCCAATATATTCCTTTACTAGCAACTCTTTAAGTTTTTTGTTAAGTTCTTTTGCTGCTATTGTATCTTCAACTCTTAAATATACTTTTGATGAATTTATCTTTTCCAAAGGTTCTATGCTTTCGCATATAAGTTTAGGAGGTTCATCTTCTTTAAGGCTTAATCTACCTTTTACTATTACTAAACTATCTGTTACACATAATTCTTTGACTTTATCTAAAGTCTTAGGGAAAACTATAACTTCAATTGTCCCTGTCAAATCTTCAAGTTTTAAAAATGCCATTATGGAATTATTTCTAGTTACCTTTTGATTAACACTAGCTAATATTCCTCCAAGAATTACCCTATCATTATCTTGAAGAGTATCTTGTCTATTAAAAATATTAACCTCTCCAATATCACTTTCAAGTGCATCATCTAGAGTTTCTTGGACTAAAAATATTTTAGAAATCTCATTTGTCGTCTGCATTTTTAAACTTTGAGCATAATCATCTAGCGGATGCCCTGTAATATAAAGTCCAGTCATTTCCTTTTCCATAGCTAATAAATTTCTTTTATTAAATTCTTTAATATTAGGATAATTAACTTCTGGATTCTTTAATTCTTCACTTGCGAATAGACTTATTTGTCCATCTATATTTCTTTTCTTATCACTAGAAATATTATCAATTAACTTTTCATGAACTGCCAACATTTTTGACCTAAATACTTTAAAATCATCCAGAGCTCCAGCCTTAATCAAACACTCAACAGCACGTTTATTTATAGATGATGGATCCATCTTATTTATAAAATCCACCAAAGATTCAAACTTTCCTTTTTCTTCTCTCGCCTTTGCAATGCTATCAACAACATTAGCTCCTACATTTTTTATAGCTGCTAATCCAAATCTAATTTTATTCCCTTTAACAGTAAACCTTGAAAAACTTTCATTTATATTTGGTGGTAAAACTTGTATCCCTAGATCTTCAGCTATTCCAATATAGTAGGCTACCTTTTCACTTATTCCCATAATTGAATTAAGCATAGCTGCAATCATCTCCACTGGATAATACTTCATGAGATATGCTGTTTGATATCCCACGACTGCATATGCCGCTGCATGCGATTTATTAAATGCATAAGACGCAAAGTCCATCATAGAGTCAAATATTTTATTGGCCACCTCTTCAGAAATTCCATTTCTAACACAACCAGGCACTACCACTTCACCATTTTCAACAATACCATGAATGAAATTCTTTCTTTCTTCTTCCATTACCTTGTGCTTTTTCTTTGACATAGCTCTTCTAACCATATCACTTCGTCCCATGGAATATCCTGCCAGATCTCTAACTGCCTGCATTACTTGTTCCTGATATACTAAACAGCCATAAGTTACCTTTAATATTGGTTCTAACTCTTTTGTTAGATAAGTAGCCTTTTCTGGATTCCTCTTTCCCTCTATATATCTTGGTATCTCGGCCATTGGACCAGGTCTATATAACGAGATTCCAGCAATTATGTCTTCAAAAGAATCAGGCTTTAGTTCTTTCATAAATGAAGTCATTCCTGGTGATTCTAATTGGAATACTCCTGCTGTATTGCCGTCTCCAATCATCTTATAAACTTCTTCATCTTCAAAATCTATCTTGTCTAAATCTACATCTATTCCTCTATTTTCTTTAATCATTTTAACTGCATCATTCATAACAGTTAATGTTCTAAGGCCTAAAAAGTCCATTTTAAGTAACCCAAGTTCTTCTAATGTGTTCATTCCAAATTGAGTTACAATCATCTCATCATTTTTCTGCAATGGGACATATTCAACTAATGGCCTTGATGCTATAACAACACCAGCTGCATGGGTCGATGAATGCCTTGGCAGCCCTTCTAAGTCCTTTGAAACATCTATTAGAGCTTTTACCCTTTCATCACTATCATAAGCTAATTTAAGCTCAGGATTTAAGTCTAACGCCTTTTCAATAGTAATACCTAACATTGTTGGTATCATCTTAGCAATTCTATCAACCTCAGCATAGCTATAATTCATAGCTCTTCCAACATCTCTTATACACAGTCTCGCAGCCATAGTACCAAAAGTTATTATTTGTGAAACATTGTCTGCCCCATACTTATCAACAACGTAATCAATAACTTCTTGCCTTCTTTCGTAACAAAAGTCACTATCAATATCAGGCATAGACACTCTTTCAGGATTCAAAAAACGCTCAAAGATTAAGCTATACTTAATAGGATCTATCTTTGTAATTCCTAATGTATAGGCCACTATAGATCCTGCAGCAGATCCTCTACCTGGACCCGTAGGTATTCCACTTTCATATGAAAATCTAATGAAATCCCAAACTATTAAGAAATAATCAACATAACCCATTTGCCCTATTACTTCAAGTTCATATTCTAATCTATCTATGTATTCCTTAGCTTCTTCTCTTTTTAATATTATTTCATTAATCTTATTATAATCCAGATCTGAATCTCTCAATTGTTCGAATACATCATACCTTTCTATAAGTCCTTTATAACAGGTATCCCTAAGATATTCAAATGGGTCTTGCCCTTCTTCTAACGGAAATTTAGGCAATTTTGACTCATGAAATTTATATTCATAATTACACTGTTCAGTAATCTTGATAGTATTTTCTATAGCTTCTGGAACATAAGAAAACATATCCCACATTTCTTCTGCCGATTTTAAGTAAAATTGATCTGAGGGATATCTTCTTCTATGAGGATCATCTATGGTTTTAGCTGTTTGTATGCACATTAAGATATCATGAGATTTGGAGTCTTCTTTGCTTATATAATGAACATCATTAGTTGCTACTAATGGTATTCCAGTTTCCTTAGATAATTTTATATTCTCTTCATTTACCTTTTTTTGTTCTTCCATCCCATGATTTTGTATTTCAAGATAAAAATCACCATTAAAGATTTCCTTGTATATTAAAGCAGTTTCCTTCGCCTTTTCATAGTTTCCTTTTAGATGACAGGATTGTACTTCTCCTCCTAAGCACGCACTTAGAGCAATCAGCCCCTCACTATGCTTTCTCAAATAGTCATAGTCAACTCTCGGTTTATAATAAAATCCTTCTATTGATGCCACAGATACTATCTTCATCAAATTTTCGTATCCTACTTTATCTTTTACTAATAAAACTAAGTGATACGTTGAATTTTCTTTATCCGGCTGCTTTATATGTCTAGACTTTGGCACTACATATACTTCACATCCTAAGATTGGTTTTATATCATTATCTTTTGCTGCTTTGAAAAAATCCACAAGACCATATAAAACTCCATGATCAGTTATCGCTATACTCTTCATCCCAAGTTCTTTTGCCCTTTTCATGAGCTTTCCAACTTTCCCAGAACCATCTAACAAACTATATTCCGTATGTAGATGTAAGTGACAAAATTGTTTTTCTTCCATCATGTTCCCCACCTCCTCTTTGCCTAGTCAATTTATTATTTTACTAAAAAACTTAATTGATTTTACTCCCTAAGTAACTAATCTATACAAACCCTTATTTTTTAACAGATTTACTTACTAATGAGTTAACTAAGTTCATGTACTCAAATCATAGATTTGTGTTCCCTGCTTAAAAGTCTAATGTTTTACTTGCTTCCATATACGGTCCTATAACCTTTTTTACTTTTTCTACATGAAATTCATTTATATCATATGCAAGATAATCTTCCTCTTTATCAAACCTAGTTATGATTCCGATATCATAACTTCTATCACTTTTTATTACGTCTACGCCTACTTCTAGCAGCTTTAATTCTTTTATATTTCCATTCATAGATAATAAAGTTTTTTCTACAAAACTTATATTTTCATTTGTTGGTTCTTTCAACTTAAATAATACAATGTGTGTAAACATAATCACTCTCTCCTTTTAATTAGACTACTTGCTTGTTCTTAGCTCTTCTGCTATTTTCTCTATTTTTCTTAATCTATGATTTATTCCCGATTTACCTACAGGCGGTTCTAGCATTTCGCCTAGTTCTTTAAGAGATTCATCTGGGTAATTTAATCTTAATTCAGCAATCTCTCTTAAATTATCTGGCAATCTTTGAAGACCAATTTGTGACTGTATTAATTTTATGCTTTCGACCTGTCTCACTGCTGCATTTACTGTTTTTGAAAGATTTGCAGTTTCACAGTTAACCAATCTGTTAACATTATTTCTCATCTCTTTCATTATTCTAATGTTTTCAATTTCTAATAAAGACGCATGAGCACCAATTACATTGAGCAAATCTACAATTTGCTCTCCTTCTTTAATATATACAATGAAACTATTCTTTCTTTGTATCACTTTAGAGTTTAGATTAAATGTATTTACAAGATTACATAAGTCTTTAGCATACTCTTCACTATGAGTCACAAATTCTAAGTGATAAGTCTTTTCAGGGTTGCTTATACTTCCTCCCCCTATGAAGGCACCTCTTATATAAGCTTTTTTTATATTATCCCCTTCAAATATATAATCCTCTATTCTATAATCTAAACTCATTATCCCATTAATTTCCCTAAGTATACCTGTTTCGCTTAATAGTCCTCTAACACCCATTTCTTCCGAAATGACCACCATATAAATATTATTCTTTTTTAATGAATTACTCTTCTTTACCATTAACTTTGAATGGATATCAAAGTGATCTTTTAGAAGTGTAAAAATTAATCTAGCACTAGCTGGATTTTCTGTGGTCATTTTAAAACTAAGTCCACTTCCACTAAAAGCTAATGTTCCACTAACTTTCATTATTGCCGATATTTCTGCCAATGCCTCTTCCTTTGAAATATCTATATATCTGCATATTTCTCCTTTAACTTTAGATGAAAATGACATTTTGTTTCCTTCCTTACCTGTAGATTTCCTAATTGACTAAATTAATCAATTATTTGGCCTTTTTCTTCCCTTACTCTCTCTTTAATACGTTGAGATAAATACATGTACTCTATAATTTTCTTCTTATCATATAATAATTTCTTTTCCATTATTGTATCAGCTAATATTTCCGCTAACTTACCTGAATCATGCTTTACTAAACCATTTTTAATTTTAACTAAATCTTCACCAACTATTTTTACACCCAAGCTGTTTATATCTTCCCTGTCTAACTTAACAAGCTCTGCTCCATCTTTTTGATATTTTTCTTTTAACTCGTCTGTTATTTCACCTGTATTTGCAATCACATAATCTACGATATCTTTACCACCATATTTGAACAATACTTTTAAGTGATCTGACACTTTAAACCCTGTAGTCTCTCCAGGCTGAGTCATTATATTTGATATATAGATTTTGATTGCATCACTTTTTCTAACCTCTTTTGCAATTTCTTTAACTAGTAAATTAGATGTTATGCTTGTGTATAAACTTCCTGGACCCATAACTATTGCATCTGCTTCCCTAATTGCTTGCAACGACTCTGGTAACGCTTTTGCATTTTCTGGTACTATCTTTAATTCTTCTATTCTTGATTTCTGCTCAATAGCTTCTTCTGGAATCTGAGATTCACCCTTTACTATATTACCATTTTGAAGCTTCGCTACTAACTGCATATTATCTAAAGTAACTGGTATAACTTTCCCTGTTACGGCAAGTACTGAGCTCATTTTTTGTACTGCTTCCTCAAAATTATCTGATATTCCAGCCATAGCTGCTAAGAACAAATTTCCAAAACTTTGATTTTTTAACCTTCCATCTGGAAATCTATATTGAAGTAAATCTTCCATTATAGGCTCAGTATCTGCCAATGCTAAAATACAGTTTCTTATATCTCCTGGTGGTAACATGCCTAAATCTTCTCTCAAATCCCCTGATCCGCCACCATCATCTCCAACAGTTACTATTGCTGTAATATTTGATGTATAATACTTTAATCCCCTAAGCATTGTTGAAAGACCAGTGCCTCCACCAATTACAACAATTTTAGGTCCTTTTACCAGCAACCTTTTCTCGTATATTAAACTTTCTATCTTTCTACTATCAAGAGAAACTTTGATATACCCCCTATTAACTAATGCAATCATAGACTTCATGGTTTCTGTAACTGAAATATATAAAACAAATATTCCTGTAATATTTAAACATACATAAAAAACTCGATAGTACAAGTCATAAACTCTATGAGTAACTAATTCTGTAAAACCAAATGCTATTAATAATATTCCAAATACACCAAATGCCAGCCACCGTTTTACTTTGATACCTGCCTTAAGCCAATCGCGTATCCTCATAGTTTCTTTTCCCCTTTATGAAGATCTTCTGCTACATCTCTATGCTCTATTTTAGAATTGTAGTTTTCTTTATTTAATCTTTCATAAACCTCATTAGCGATTGCAACAGAACGATGTCTTCCACCTGTACAACCAATCGATATTATTAATTGTCTTTTTCCCTCTTTATTATAATTAGGAATTAAATACTTTAGCATATCCACCAATTTCTCTACAAATGTAATAGTTTCTTGCTGCTTTAATACATATTCCTTGACTGGTTCATCATTACCTGAATACTGCTTCAATTCTGGTATGTAAAACGGATTTGGTATAAATCTAACATCAAAAACTAAATCCGAATCTACAGGTATTCCATATTTAAAACCAAAGCTTAATACCGTAATTGATAGTTGCTTTTCTGGATGAGTATTATTTCCATACGTTTCATTTATTTTTTCCCTTAAATGCCTTATTTCATATTTAGATGTATCAATTATAAAATCCGCTACATTTTTGACTTCTCTTAGCTTCTCACGCTCTTGAGTAATTCCTGTCAGTACTCTTCCATCAGGTGATAACGGGTGACTTCTTCTTGCTTCTTTAAATCTTTTTATAAGAACTTCATCTGTTGCCTCTAGGAATAATATCTCATATTTAAATTCATTCTGCTTCAAATAATTCAAAGCTTCAAAAAAATCATCAAAGAATATTCCACCTCTAATATCTATAACTAAAGCAACTTTTTCAATATTTCCACTACTTTGTGTGCATACCTCTGCAAACTTTGATATTAACTTTGGTGGAAGGTTATCTACACAAAAATACCCCAAATCTTCTAGAGTTCTTGTTGCTTGTGTTTTTCCTGCTCCCGATAATCCTGTAACTATAACAAATCTCATATTAAACACTCCCTTTTGCCAAAGATACTTTCAAAGCACATAAACCTCTTGTCTAATGTGCATTAATATTAAAATTATATCACACTATTAATATTAAATCATAAAAAACCCAAAAGTCTCAAAACTCTTGAGTTTAATATGCTCTTATATTTACATTAATCCTCACCTAATATTCTAACTTCAGGATATAAATCTACGCCAAATTGTCTCTTAACTTCCTCTTTAACATGATTTATTACTCCTAATACGTCCTTCGCTGTTCCATTATCTTTATTGATAACAAACCCCGCATGCCTTTCAGAAACACAAGCTCCACCAATTGTAAATCCTTTTAATCCTGCATCTTCAATTAATTTCCCTGCAAAATGACCTTCCGGTCTTTTGAATGTACTTCCTGCTGATGGATATTCTAATGGCTGTCTTTCTTCTCTTCTTTTAGTTAATTCATCAACTCTAGCCTGAATTTTCTCTTTATCACCAGGCGTTAAGGCAAATGTTGCACTTAAAACTATATATCCCTTTTGCATAACAACAGATTGTCTATACCCTAAGTTCAATTCTTCCTTAGAAAGAATTTTAATTTCCTGATTATCATCTAATACTTGTGCACTTTCAATGACAAAGGAAATTTCTCCATCATAAGCTCCCGCATTCATAAACACGGCTCCGCCTACACTACCCGGAATGCCACATGCAAATTGAAAACCTGCTAGGGCCCCTTCCGTCGCTGCTGCTGAAACGTCCTTAAGTAATGCACCACATTCCGCAGTAATTCTATTTCCTACTCGTTCTATCTTGTTAAGTTCGCATAACTTTATCACAACGCCTCTAATACCACCATCTTTAATTAAAAGATTTGATCCATTTCCTATAACATAAAATGGAATTTCATTTCCTTTACAAATCTCGATAGCTTCTCTGACTTGTTGTATATTGTTTGGAGTTAAGAGTATATCCACTGGTCCCCCAACCTTAAAGTATATATGTTCACTCATTTTCGCATCCAATTGAATTTGTGCCTCGTTATATATGTTACTGAACAAATTCTTGTATTCTTGATAATGTTTCATGCTAAAACTCCTCAAACATTTATATTAATCACATTAGGCACATAAAAGAAAATAATAAACCAAAGATGAAATGCATATTTCGTGTCAGACAAGGAAGTAAATTCTGCTCATAGCTAGCTATTGGTAGAATTTGCTGATAAGCAAAGAACCTAAATCTATGATTTGATTATGGTCGCTTATTTGTGCGAACTCAGCAAACATATGCGAGTCAAGCTTCCGCTATGACGCGAAATATGCAAGCATACTGGTCTATTATTTTCTTGTTTGTGCTTCAATTTACATGATATAGAATAATGCATATATTAATCTAACACAAGTAAATTTTTTATTCATTTTAAATTTAACCACGTAAATTTTTATTCCGTACTATTATAGCATAATTTATTTATTTTGTTCATGTTTTTAGTCACATTCAAAAAAATAACAATTAGTATATTAATGTATTCTGCACTATACTACGTTGATATGTTAGCTTGGTCCTTTCATAACAAAAACTTCACTTCTTATCTAGTGCAGAATATACATAGTATCTTTAACTTGTTATCTTATCCTCAGATAGATTCAAATAAGCTATAACTTTATACTAGTTTTCACTTAAATTAAGTCTCACTAGCTTTCGTATCTCTAAAATATGTAAAAATGCTATTAGCAGCTTTATTATCAATTGACTCGGTTTCAAGTAGTTCATCAAGCGTAGCCTTCTTAATGTTATCAATACTTCCGAATTTCATAAGAAGCGCCATTCTTCTCTTTTGCCCGATATTAGGAATATCATCAAGTATTGAATGTAAAGTCCTCTTATCCCTTAGACTCCTATGATATGTAATTGCGAATCTGTGAACTTCATCTTGAATTCTTCTTATAAGCTGCATTAAATCAGAATTCCTATTTATTATCAATTCATTGTTATTATAGATTATTCCACGGGTTGCATGATGATCGTCTTTTACTAACCCACATACAGGTATATTTATACCTAATTTCGCCAAAACCTCAAGTGCTACATTCACTTGGCCCTTTCCGCCATCCATCATAATCAAATCCGGAAAATTCGAGAACTTTCCATTAGAAAAATTAATCTTCTTTTCTTGAATTTCATGTATTTCCTTTAATCCATGAGAAAACCTTCTTTCCAGTATTTCTCTCATACTATCATAATCATTAGCACTTTTTACAGTTTTTATACGAAACCTTCTATAGTCACTATTTTTAGCTTTTCCATCTTCAAATACAATCATTGATCCAACTGAATCCACTCCTTGTATATTGGATATATCATAGGCTTCCATCCTAAACGGTAAAGTATCAAGCCCTAACAATTCTTTTATATGTTCTAAAGAAAGTCTATTTACTTCTTTATCTCTCAAAATTTTGTCTTTAAATTGATCAAGAGTAATTTTCGCATTATTTTTGACAAGTTCCAACATATCTTTTTTCTCACCTTTTAGCGGAATCTTGACATATGCCTTCGCCCCACGTTTAATACTTAAAAACTCTTCTAGTGCCTCTATTTCATCACTTTCAGGAATATAAATATTTTTAGGAACTTTTGGAGTTCCTCTGTAGAATGAAATCATAAATTGTGAAATAATTGTCTTATTTTCCTCATGAGCACTATCTTCAATCATGAAGTGTTCTCTTCCTGTTATTTTTCCATCCCTTAGAAAGAATACTTGAATACAGCAGTCTTTTTCATCCTTATAAATATTGATAAAGTCTTCATCACTTTCTTGAGATTTGAACACCTTTTGTTTTTCTGCTATATTTTCAATAGCTAAAATCTTATCTCTTAATGAAGCAGCTTCTTCAAATTCTAAGTTGATTGAACATTCCTGCATTTCCTTTTTTAATTTATTTAATAGAGTCTTATCTCTACCGCTTAGAACATCCATTATCTCATTAATCATTTTTCCATACTCAGCCTTTGTAATGCGTCCTTCACAAGGTGCATTACATTTCTTTATATGATAATTCAAGCATGCCCTTGTCGGCTTTCCACCTTCTACGATTAACTTTTTACAATTTCTTAAAGGAAATATTTTTCTAATTAAGTTTATCGTTTCATGGACAGCCCCTGCATTAGGATAAGGTCCAAAATATTTATTTCCATCCCTAGCATGATTTCTTGTTATAAATATTTTAGGAAAATCTTCATTAGTTGTTACTTTTATAAATGGATAAAATTTATCATCTTTTAGTGAAATATTATACTTGGGGCTATATTTTTTAATTAAATTACATTCTAATATTAAAGCTTCCATTTCAGAATCTGTAACTATATATTCAAATTCAGAAATATTTTTCACCATTGCTTTCACTTTTTCTGAATGGTTTTTTGAATTTTGGAAGTACTGTCGCACTCTGTTCTTCAATACCTTTGCTTTACCAACATAAATTATTTCGCCAAGAGCATTTTTCATCAAGTAAACACCAGGTTTATCAGGTAGAATCTTCAACTGAGCCTTGAAATCAAACATAATATTCACCTCCATTAATAATGCACAATTCACAACTCATAATCAAAAAATGCCATAAACGCTATTATGACTTATCAGTCCATTCAATTATTTATTGTTTATTGTGCATTGTAAATTATATATTTATTGGGGAATAGCGGTCTTTATGACTCTACCTGCAACTTGGGCTGCTGCTATAGATCCATATCCACCATTCTCAACAATTACTGCAACTGCAATCTTCGGATTACTTGCTGGTGCAAATCCTATAAACCATGAATGAGGAGTTGCATTTTGTCCATTTGGAAGAATATAATCTGCTGTACCAGTTTTACCAGCTGCTTCTGTTCCTTGAAAGTAAGTCCAACTGCTGTTAACCTTAGAATCAACTAAATACTTCATGTAATCTTTTATAATAGCTGCATTAGTTGGACTAAGAACTTGCTTATACACCTTTGAATCAATAGATTTTACAACATTTCCATCCTTATCTACTATTTTGCTAACTAGCGTTGGCTGCATCATTTTTCCATTATTAGCTATAGTACTTGATATCAATGCCATCTCCATTGGTGTAGCTAAGATACTACTTTGACCTATTCCTGTTTGTGCTATACTTCCAACTTCAGCTGCCTTTAATGTTGGAAATTGGCTTTTGGCAATATTAAAACCTTCTGCTTCTATACTGTTATTAAACCCATAACTTTCCGCTGTGGTTTTCAATTTTTCATTACCAAGCTCCATTGCTAAAGTACCAAATACCACATTACTTGATACCTTTAGTGCTTCCCTCAAATCTAAAGTTCCATAAACAGCACCGTTTGCATTACTTAATGACTGCTTAGAATTAAATACTATCTTTCCATCATCCTGAAATGTCCTATTAGTAACACCTTGTATATTATCTAATGCACTTGTTAATGTAACAGTTTTAAATGTTGATCCTGGAGGATATAATCCAGATGTTGCCCTATTAATAAGAGGGCTGTTATCTGCTGTTCCTTCATTAGCTGCTTTCATAGATTTTTCTAAATCATTTGGATTATATGTTGGTTTCGAAATCATTGCAAGTACTTCTCCAGTCTTAGGATTCAATGCAACTACAGCACCTCTGTTATCACCGAGCGCATCATATGCTGCCTTTTGAAGGTTTGGATCTAATGTAGTTATAACGCCATTACCAATCTTAACTTCATCTTCTTTTCTACTCTCAAACATCTCTTTTAATTTAGCAATACTAAAATCTTTAGTCAAATTCATAAAATTATTCGTAATCTTATTGTAACTTGTTAGTTCAGTATCATAGCTTGCTTCTAATCCTGTTAATCCATATCTAGGATCAACGTATCCCAAAGCATGAACATATAAATCTCCATTAACATAAGTCCTCTTTTGTGTAAGAGCATCTACTCTTGCACTTGTTGTTAGTGGATTCTTATTCTTATCATATATAGTTCCTCTTAATACCTCATTTCTTCTTGCCCAAAGTCTCTGATTTCCTTGCTGATCAGCTATATTAGGCGCTGAAAAAACCTGAAAATATGCAATATATGAAATAAGAGCTACGAATAAAAATAAAAATACTACCATTACTTGTTTTATACTATCAGAAATATTTTTCAATTTTTATCCCTCCTCCGATATCTTTTGAAGTACAGCCAACGCAAAAAACATGCTTATCATAGAAGATCCACCATAACTTATGAGAGGTAATGTTATTCCTGTAAGAGGTATCACCGCAAAAACACCTCCAATAATAACCAGCACCTGACAAGCTATCATCGCACTCATTCCTATAGTTCCCAACTGTGAAAACTTATCTTGAACTCTGAAAGCAGCTCTCATTCCTCTGTAGAAAAACAAAAAATATATTATCATAATTCCCATACCAAATACCATACCAAATTCTTCACAAATTACTGCAAAAATCAAATCTGAAGTATTAACAGGTACAAAACCTGGATAACCCTCACCTAGGCCAGATCCAAACATCCCACCTGAAGATATTGAATATAATCCTTGGACTATTTGATATCCACCTGTATCTTTATAACCCCAAGGATTCTGCCAAATCATAATTCTTTGTCTCACATGTGGAAATATCTTATATGCAAGGAATGAGCCTACTACAAATAAAGTGAATGTAATTGCCACATACTTTTTCTTTCCAGTTGCAACATAAAGCATTGTTATTGCAATTCCAAAAAATATTAAGGCAGATCCTAAATCCTTTTGCATAACCAAACAGCCTAAAGAAAACATCACTACAAGCGCTGGCTGCCAAAGTTGATTAAAATCCTCTATAATGTTGTTTTTATCCTCATAATCTTTTAATGCAGATGCCAAATAGACTACAAAACTGATTTTACCAAACTCAGATGGTTGAAATCCCATTCCGCCAATAAATACCCAGTTAGTTGCTCCATAGACTTCTGTTCCAAGTACTAATGCCATTGGCATAAAAACTATAGTAGTTATTAAATAAACTTTTTTATATTTTGCGAAATCCCTTAAATCTGGTATTACCGCTACCAGTGCAATAAATATAATAATCCCTACAGTAAACCAAATTAATTGTTTCACTGCAATACTGGAATCTAATCTATATAATACTGCCATTCCTATAACAGACAATAGACATGCAAAAGTAATTAGAAACTTATCTCCCTGCGGATAAAACTTTCTAATTAGAATTTGTGTAATTGTTAAAAATACACATACTACCACTCCCATATATATTGCCCCTATATCCATAGGCTCCTTTAATATAGCTATATCTACAAAAAGTGCCATGCATAAAAGATAGGTTAAAATCAATAACTTTACCTCATCCATTTTTATCTTCAATTTTTATCACCTCATTGTTTCCATTTCTTTAATAAATACTCTCTTAAACATTATAGAATGGCATTCTTGTTCTAAACAGATCATTTTGAATTTTGAACTTCCTTAAACTAATTTATTAAATATAACTTCACAAAATTTCTTGTAAGGCTCAGCTGAAGATTTGTCAATAATCTCCAGCTGAGCCTCACTGTTTTTTAAACTTCGAATAATTCATTCATAAAAACATAATTATTAATCTATATTATAATTCCTTTATAATAGTCTTTATTTTAAAATCTTAAAAACTGCAGTTCCAATCATTATCTCATCTTTATTAGATAACTTTGCTTTACCATTTAGCTTACTTCCATTTAGAAAAGTACCATTAGTACTATTCAAATCCTCTATAAATAGTAAATCATTCCTAACAATAATCTTTGCGTGATTCCCAGAAACATGTGGATCTCCCAATACAATTGAATTATCATCTTTTCTGCCTATTGTTAAATCTGATCTTATAGGAATAATTGATCCATCCTTTAAGTCCTTACCTTCTCCAGAATTTATAATTTCTAGCCCAAAATTCCCCTTGGCAATAGGTGGTCTTCTTTTCTTTCCACCATTTTTAACATCTCTATACATTATCTTAAGTGCATAGTATATTATTACATATAAAATAATAATAAACACTACTCCAAAAATCCCAGCAATCATTTTCGAAAAACTCATATTTTCACCTCAATATTTATTTCTGTATCATAATCATATGGAAAATAATTTTATAAAAGATATATTTATAATTGCTTAATCACTCAATATACCTTATCTATGATTATACAACAAAAAAACAGGTATGACATATAAAAGCACTACTTATTAAGATTATTTTCATAATTAATCAATTGTTTTTATAATGTCTACTTTTAATATTTTGTTATATAAGAGCCCAATTGTCAATTTTCAATTATTGACAATTGGGTAGTAGCAAACATTAATCTAGTAGTATTAATAATATAATCTTTAAATATTACTCTTATTTTCATACTATTATTTAAGAATATTCTTTAAATATTTCCCTGTATATGAAGCATCAACTTTACACAGTTCCTCTGGAGTTCCTATTTTAATAATAGTTCCTCCCTTGTCTCCACCTTCTGGCCCTAAATCAATTAGATGATCTGCACACTTTATCATATCTAAATTATGTTCAATTACAACAACAGTATTTCCTGCATCAACTAAGCTTTGAAGTATTTCTATTAATCTGTTAACATCATCTACATGTAGCCCAGTTGTTGGTTCATCTAATATATATAGTGTTTTTCCTGTACTTCTCTTAGATAATTCATATGCCAATTTAATTCTTTGAGCTTCTCCTCCTGATAATTGAGTTGACGGCTGACCTAATCTTATATATCCAAGTCCAACATCATTTAATGTTCTTAATTTATTTTCGATTCTTGGTATGTTTTCAAAGAATTTTAACGCTTCTTCAACTGTCATATTTAATATATCATCTATATTTTTCCCTTTATACTTAACTTCTAGAGTTTCTCTATTGTATCTCTTTCCTTTACAAACTTCACATGGTACATACACATCTGATAAAAATTGCATCTCAATTTTAATTATTCCATCCCCAGCACAAGCTTCACATCTTCCACCTTTAACATTAAAACTAAAACGTCCTTGCTTGTAACCTCTCATTTTCGCTTCTGTAGTTTGTGAGAAGAGTTCTCTTATTATGTCAAATGTACCTGTGTAAGTCGCTGGATTAGATCGTGGAGTTCTTCCTATTGGACTCTGATTTATATCTATTATTTTATCAACATTTTCATAACCAACTATTTCTTTGTGATTTCCTACAGGGTTTTTACTCCTATTTACTAATCTATTTAATCCCTTATAAAGTATTTCATTTACTAATGTACTCTTACCTGATCCTGAGACCCCAGTTACCATAGTTAAGGTACCAAGATGTATTGACACACTTACATTCTTTAAATTATTTTCTTTAGCACCTATAATCTTTATATTTTGTCCATTTCCTTTTCTTCTTATACTTGGAACAGGAATTGATTTTTTCCCAGTTAAATATTGTCCTGTTATGGATTTTTCACAGGCTTTAACTTCATCAAGAGTCCCCGCAACAACTACTTCTCCACCATGTTCACCTGCGCCTGGACCGATATCAACAATATAGTCTGCTTCCTTCATAGTATCTTCATCATGCTCTACAACAACTACAGTATTTCCAACATCCCTTAAATTTTTTAGAGTATGTATTAATCTATCATTATCTCTTTGATGTAGCCCAATACTAGGTTCATCTAGAATATATAATACACCCATTAAAGCAGAACCAATTTGAGTGGCAAGTCTTATTCTTTGAGATTCTCCTCCTGATAGTGTTCCAGAATTTCTTGATAAACTTAAATAATCCAAACCAACATTCAATAAAAATTGTAATCTATTTTTAATTTCCTTTACAATTTGCTCACTAATAATTCTATTCTTTTCAGAAAATTCTATTCCATTTATAAATTCAAATTCTTCTTTTATTGACATGCTCGTGAATTCATATATATTTTTTCCAGCAATAGTAACTCCTAATACTTCTTTTTTCAACCTAGCGCCTTTACATTTAGGACAGAAATCATTACTCATATACTGTTCTATTTCACCTTTAATAAGATCCGAGTTACTTTCCCTATACCTTCTGCCTAGTGCATTAATTTCCCCTTCAAATGCGTAATTATATATGGCCTTGATTCCCTCTTTAACATATTCAACTTTAAGTTTTTTGCCCTCTGTTCCATATAGTATTAAATCAATGTGTTTTCTATCTAAGTCTTTTATAGGTGTATTCAAATCTAAGCCATATTCTCTTGTTAATGCTTGAAGGATTGCATACGTCCAAGAATCCTCCTTAAGCCTCCCACTTCCCCAGCTTGCTATTGCACCTTCCATGACACTCAATTCTTTATTGGGTATAACTAGTTTTTCATCAATTTCCATTAGACTTCCAAGTCCGTCACAATGATCACACTTTCCATATGGAGCATTAAATGAGAATAATCTTGGTGATAACTCATCAATACTTATACCACAATCAGCACAAGCAAAATTCTCACTAAAAAGAGTTTCCTCTCCTCCAATTATACTTGCTATGGCTAGCCCTTCTCCCATCTTTAATGACGCTTCTATAGACTCAGTAAGTCTACCTTCAATTCCTTCTTTTAAAACAATTCTATCTATAACAGCTTCTATATTATGTTTTTTGTTCTTATCTAATTTCACTTCTTCTTCTGTTAAATCATAAATTTCTCCATCAATTCTAGCCCTAACATATCCATTTTTCTTTATATTCTCTAATATCTTTTCATGGGTACCTTTTCTCCCTTTAACTACAGGAGATAATATTTGAATTTTAGTTTTATCCCCATTGCTCATAATTTTATCAACAATTTGATCAACAGATTGTTGAGTAATTTCTTTACCACACTTTGGGCAATGTGGAATTCCAACTCTTGCATACAATAACCTTAAATAATCATATATTTCAGTTATTGTGCCGACTGTAGACCTTGGATTCTTACTTGTTGTTTTTTGGTCAATGGATATAGCCGGTGATAAACCTTCTATATACTCAACGTTTGGTTTATCCATTTGTCCTAAAAATTGTCGTGCATAAGAGGATAAAGATTCCACATATCTTCTTTGCCCTTCTGCATATAATGTATCAAAGGCCAAAGATGACTTACCAGAGCCTGATAAACCTGTAAGTATAACTAATTTGTCTCTTGGTATTTCTAAACTGACATTTTTTAAATTATTAACTTTCGCACCTTTGATTACTATTTTATCGTTCATTACATTAACCTCCTAATTTAATACACAATGCACAACTTAAGTTGTGCATTATGTTTTAGCAATTGTATATCCCTTGTTATTTCCCATTCTTAATTTCATTAACAATATCTCTAAGTTCTGCGGCTCTTTCAAATTGTAGATTTTTTGCAGCTAAAAGCATTTCTTCTGTAAGATCTTTAATTAACTTATCCTTTTCCTTCTTCGTAAGTTTTTTCTTATCAACTGTCTTATATTCTTCTACTTCTTCTGCAACCCTTGTCGCTTCTATAATATCCCTTACATCCTTAATTATTGTTGTTGGTGTTATTCCATTTTTCTCATTATACTCTTTTTGCAGTTTCCTTCTTCTTTCTGTTTCTTTCATTGCTTTATCCATTGATTTTGTTATATTATCTGCATACATTATAACTTTACTTTCTGAATTTCTAGCAGCTCTTCCAATCGTCTGTATTAATGATGTTTCTGATCTTAAAAAGCCTTCTTTATCAGCATCAAGAATAGCAACTAAAGCAACTTCTGGTATATCTAATCCCTCTCTCAAAAGGTTTATTCCTACTAACACATCATACTCGCCAAGTCTTAAATCTCTGAGAATCTTCATTCTTTCAATTGTATCAATATCTGAATGCATATATGTTACTTTTACACCAAGCTCAGTTAAATATTTAGTTAAATCTTCTGCCATTCGCTTAGTCAAAGTTGTTATCAGCGTTCTAAAACCTTGTTCGATAGTCTTATTAATTTCCCCATATAAATCATCTATTTGCCCTTTGATTGGCTTTACAATAATCTCTGGATCTAGTAATCCCGTAGGTCTTATAATCTGCTCCGCGATCTCCTCTGAATTATCTATTTCATAAGCAGCTGGTGTTGCACTTACAAAAACTATTTGATTCATTTTTTTCTCAAACTCTTCAAATTTTAAAGGTCTATTATCGTATGCGCATGGTAATCTAAAGCCATAATCAACTAAAGTATTCTTTCTTGACCTATCCCCAGCATACATTGCTCTAACTTGTGGTAGTGTTACATGACTTTCATCAATAAACATAAGAAAATCTTCTGGAAAATAGTCTATTAATGTTTTAGGTGGTGTTCCAGGATCTCTACCATCTAATATCCTTGAATAATTTTCTATTCCACTGCAATATCCCATCTCTTTTATCATCTCAATGTCAAAATTAGTTCTTTGTCTTAACCTCTGAGCTTCAAGAAGCTTATCTTGAGCATTAAGCTCTTTTAATCTTTCCTCTAATTCCCCTTCTATCATGCCAATTGCCTTATCAACTGTTTCTCTTGAAGTTGCAAAGTGGGATGCAGGAGTGATTGCCACATGATTTCTTTCCCCAAGTATAGTTCCTGTTAATACATCAAATTCTCTTATTCTGTCTATTTCATCACCAAAGAATTCAATTCTAATTCCTTTGTTAGAATATGATGCTGGGATTATATCTAAAGAATCGCCCCTAACTCTAAAGGTTCCTCTTGAAAAATCTATATCATTTCTTTCATATTGAATTTCTATAAGTTTCTTTATGATTTCATCTCGTTCTTTTTCCATACCAGTTCTTAAACTTATAGTCAACTTTTTATATTCATCAGGATTACCAAGTCCATATATACATGAAACAGATGCAACAATTATTACATCTCTTCTTTCAAAAAGAGCTGAAGTAGCTGAATGCCTTAATTTATCAATTTCATCATTTATGGAAGCATCTTTTTCGATAAATGTATCTGTCTGAGGTACATATGCTTCAGGTTGATAATAATCATAGTATGATACAAAATATTCAACTATATTATTTGGAAAAAATTCCTTGAATTCTGAACATAATTGAGCCGCTAGAGTCTTATTGTGGGCTAAGATTATAGTAGGCCTTTGTAATTTTTCAATAATATTTGCCATAGTGAATGTTTTTCCAGAACCTGTTACTCCCAGCAATGTTTGCCCTCTATTATTGCAGTTTATTGAATTAACCAGCTTATCTATAGCTTGAGGCTGATCCCCAGTTGGTTTAAATTTAGAATGTATTTTAAATTCTCCCATTATACTACCTCCATTTCGAACAGACATTCGTATATATATGTATATTTTACTTTTCATTAAGTATTAAGTCAACAAATTATACTATTAAATTTTTCTAAGTAACTATAACTTTTTAAGTATTATCCAAAAACACTAAGTATTATAATCTGTTTAAAGAAAAAAGTGGCTAAGCCACTTTAATATATTTAAATTAGTATATTCAATTTTATCTATCCTTATCAACTTTATTTTTTTCACATTCATTGTTATCCGAATCCATAATTGAACTTAAGACACTTTTAAAGTTGCTATCATCAACTGGTATTACATCTTCTTCATTTACATTTCTAGGCACAACTAATACCCCTAGCCTAGTATTGTTGCTATGTCTAAATTCAACCTTTTTTAGCTTTCCTTCAAAATTCTTAATTTCTAAAACAGTATTATATAAGCTTTCTTTTAAAATCGAATACACTTCTGCTTCCGAATTAACATCTTTACCATTTACGGATACAAGCTTATCTTCTATACATACATTAAATTCTCTTACTTTTGAATCAGATGAAATTTCTAAAATAATTAATCCCTCTTCATCACTTACAAACTTTGGTGTTCTTTTTTCCTCATCCTCAGCTTGGATTCTTAGCATAAACTCGTGTCCAAAAGGCATTAATATTATAACTAACATTTCACCTATAATACCAAATCTTGCAATCTGAGCTACCATAATTAAAACTATACCATAAAATAATACATATAATCCTGATGATATAGCCTTCTCTCTCTTAGTTCTTGTAAATGTAATCGATGAATAACCAAGAACTGTATAAAAAGGCAATATTGAAATAATACCACTTGTTATTAAACTCAACCCTGATGTTGTTTTAATTAACGGCCACCATTCTGGATTTTGTATAAGTGAAGTTGAATAATCAATAGCTGGATTATTAGATGCAAGCGCTATCATTATTGATATTGGTAATACCCAATATCTTTTTAAAGCATATCCCCCCAAAATTTTTCCACTCTTGCTGGTGAATACCGGCACTGCTCCTCTATCACCATCAAACATAACCAATATTCCCTCAACTATATGAAAAACTCCTATAAAAACACCTAAATAAAGTATATCAACTACTAAAAAACCATTATTCCAAAACTGTTCATAAAATTGGCCCATGCCCTTTATGATTATACTTATAAACCCTACTATAGCACCAGAATAAGCAAAACATATTAATCTCGGTTTTATGAACATTAACAATATTGACAATATCAACAAATAGGCAATTCCCGAACTTTCATTAAATACTACACCTAAACTAGTTAATATCAAACTTCCTACGCATCCCCCTATAATCCCTAAAACAAGTTGAGATAGTGTAAGTTCAATGGTTGAATTCACACTACCTCCTAAGATTATTTTCTGCATAGTCACTATTCTTTTATTTTTTAAATATAATGTTGTTCCTAGCGCAACCAGTAAAAATACAAGTGGGGGAGTTACTATAGCACCTGCTATATTTCTTAACGTGTATATAAATAAACTCATTTCATCCCCCCTATTGCATCTTTTCCTGTATTTTAAGTATTGCCGCCTTCAGTTGATCATCTGAATTCTTATCATATCCATTCTCATTTATTCCTACAGGCGTTGCGACTTCTACATCCGGAGTTATTCCCTTCTTATGAATATTCTCACCATTAGGGGTATAATACTTTGAAACAGTTACTTTAAGACCGCCAATTCCATCATTAAACTTAAATGATTGTTGAACTATTCCTTTTCCGAATGTGGTTTTACCTACTATCGTTGCTGCTCCATAGTCTCTTAAAGCTCCCGTAACAACTTCTGAAGCACTTGCACTATTCTCATTAACTAAGATAACTAATGGAATTCCTTCTGCAATACCACCAACCGATAATGAATCATTTCTATTATTATATTTATCAATTGTATAAGTTATTATTTTATCCTTTGGAATGAATTGAGATGCTACCCCTACTGCTTCCACTAGCAATCCTCCTGGGTTTTCTCTTAAATCAAGTATTAGACCTTTCATTCCTTGAGTCCTTAATGATTCAATAGCCGTTTTAAAGTCTTCCGTAGTATTTTCATTCATAAAAGTCATTATGCGAATATACCCTGTGGACGAATCAATCATATTGCTCTTCACCGACTCAATTTTCACTTTTTCAGGTACCACGCTAACATCAAAATCTTCTGAACCTGCTCTTTTAATAGTTAGTTTTAATTCAGAGCCATTAGCTCCAACAATCATAGATGTTGCTTTACTAAGATCATTTCCAGATACATCTGTATCATTAATCTTTTCAATTATATCATTTTCTTTTAATCCAACCCTTTCAGCAGGTGCCCCTTTAGTCGTTTCTATAATTGTAACCTTATCATCCTTTAACGTCACAGTAACACCTATCCCAGTAATATTACCACTACTTTGTTTCATCAAATCATCAAATTCCTTATTATTCATAAATACAGTATATTGATCATTTAATGACTTTGTCATTCCCTTGATAGCTCCTTCTAAGAGGACATCATCATCTATATCTCCATCAAACTTTTCTATTAACTTATCTCTAACTGTAAAGAGTGCAGAATATTTACTCCGATCATTAATTTGTCCTGCTGTGCTTACAACTTCTGGCGATGTTTTTACTAAAAATACACCTTTTGTAGCAATATAATTCCCTGCAAAAAAACATGCACAAGCAATAGCTACCATAAGACAAAACATAGGCAATATTAAAAATACTTTTCTTTTTTCTCTCTTATTTGCAAATATATATTTTCTTGATTCCTTCACCTATAAAGACTTCCTTTCATATGCGTTATACATATAATCCTTTAGTTAACATCTTTATAGTGCAAGGCGGATTATTATGTAGCTTATTTTCAAGATTTTATGGTGTCTTATTATTTTATCCCTATAGCATTTATATTTATACTTATTTGCAAAAATTATACCACTAAAAACTTTCTTAGTGCAATTATACTAGCAATTCCACCAACTACAATTCCACCAATCATAAATTCCCATGATAGTGTCGATAAAACATAAGTTGTTGGTACAAGACTAATAAACACTAATTGAGAAGCAATCCATTTAACTAGTAAGTCATATGCAAAATACAATGCGACACAAGCTAAAGTTGCTCCGACAAATCCTATTACCATGCCCTCTATAACGAATGGCCATCTAATAAACCAATCAGTAGCTCCTACAAATTTCATAATTCCAACTTCTCTTCTTCTTGAATAAACCGTTAACTTTGTTGTATTCATTATTAAGAAAATTGAAACCCCTACAAGAACTACAAACAATCCAAAACCAACGACCTTAATACCGTTCACAATTCCTATGATTCTATCAACCAGTTCCTGTTGATCACCTACAGTCTCTATTCCTTCTAAATCTTTTAATCCTTCTGTCACCTTAGATGCATATTCCGGAGACTCCAATTTCACTGTGAATGAAGCATTAAATGGATTGTTCTGTAACGTGTATCCTTTTAATAAACCTTCGTTATCATTGGTAGTACTTTGGAAGTTTTTATATTCGTCTTCTTTTGATAGATAAATCACGTCTTTTACTCCATCAATTTCCCTCAATTTAATTTCGATTTCCCTTTGATCAATTAATTTTATATCATCTTTAAGGAAAACCTTAAGTTCAACCTTATTTTGAACATTATTTATTCCTTTATTTATGTTATTTGCGATTAACATAAATATCCCCAAAACAAAGAAGGTTATAAGAACAGTAATTATTGAAGCAATACTAATAGTTTTATTTCTTTTTAAACTTGTAAAAGCATCTTTAATAAAATGTGTAATAGTATTAATTTTCATCTTCGTACTTACCTCTTTTCTCGTCTCTAACTATTTCTCCTTTTTCTATAGCTATAACTCTTTTCTTCATATAGTCAACAATTTCTTTAGCATGAGTAGCCATTAAAATAGTGGTTCCTGCCTTGTTTATATCCTCAAGTAATGACATTATTTCTCTTGCTGTATCTGGGTCTAAATTACCTGTAGGCTCGTCCGCAATCAAAACAGATGGATTATTAACCAATGCTCTTGCTAAGGAAACTCTTTGCTGTTCTCCCCCTGACAACTCATTTGGAAACATTTTGTATTTATGAGATAACCCAACTAATGATAACACCATTGGGACTCTTCTTCTAATATCCTTTGGCGAAGCCTCTACAACTCTCATTGCAAATGCAACATTTTCGTATACGTTAAGGGTTTGAATTAATCTAAAATCTTGAAATACCATTCCTATTTTTCTTCTATAGTATGGTATTTGTTTTCTAGTTATTGCTGATAAGTCCTTATCCCCGACAATTACCTTTCCATTGGTAGGATCAACTTCTTTTAAAAGCATTTTTATAAAAGTAGATTTACCAGATCCACTTGGTCCTACTAAAAATACAAATTCTCCTGATTCTATCTCAACATTAACATCCGACAAAGCTTTCACATTATTATCATAAATTTTAGATATTCCTCTAAATTCAATCATACTCAAACACTCCTTCTTTATTGTATATTTTGCAAATTAATTGCAAAACCTACAAAATTAATTATAACATAAGAATTCTTTTTAATGTTATACAAATTTATTAAATATTATAGCTTTTATTACAATTACTGTTATTTTATATCATTAAATCCTTCTCCTAACACTTCATGCACTTCACCTACTGTTATGAAAGCTTCTGGATCCACTTCTTTTATATATTTTTTCAATTTTATGAACTGATTCCTACTTAGAACTGCATAAAGTATATCGCTTTCTTTTCCTGTATATGCACCCACTCCTTTTAAAAAAGTACATCCACGATCCAACGTATCTATTATATATCTACTTATCTCTTCACTTTTTTTACTAACAATGAATATACTTTTACACACATTAAATCCCTCTATAACTCTATCAATTATTATCCCAAGTAATATGATACTTAGCATGGAATATAAAGCAACATCTACACCAAATACTAAAGCACTTACAAGTGTTATTAAAAAATCAACTGCTAATATAGCTTTTCCTATATCTATATGAAAAAATATATTTAACATTTTTGCTAATATATCAGTTCCCCCTGTTGACGCATTTTCGTTAAATACAATCGCCATCCCAAAAGCTGAAATCAGTGCCCCAAAAATAGTTGCCATCATTAAGTCATTTGTAATTGCAACTGGTTTTAAAAATTCTTCAATTACCCATATTATTAATGATAGGCCCACACTTGCATAAATTGTCTTCACTCCAAATTTTCCATCAATAAATATAATAGCAACAATAAACAACAATACATTTAGTACTAGACTCACTATACCTATTGATAAGCTTGGTATAACAGCATTTAAAATTATTGCTATTCCTGTAACTCCACCTGCCGCTATATTGTTTGGTGCTTGAAAATATTCTATTGCAAATGCGACTAGAGCTATTCCTAATGTTATTACAATGTATTCTTTGAATTTTGATATTTTCATTTCATCTTCCCCTTCAATTTTTATTTATATTAAATTATCTTTTATAGTTTTCTCTGTTTATTTTTCGTTATTCAAAAATAAAAAATACAGGATACTTAGCTATTTCATGAGCCTTATATCCTGTATTTTACTATATTATATTTTATTATATTTAACCTAAAATTATTTTGACTATATTAAAAATTTAAGCATCAATTATTTCTTTAATGAAATAGCTTTTCTAGTATGCTCTACAATTGCTTCCACTGTTAAACCATAAACTTTTAAAAGTTCATTTGGTTTACCACTTTCACCAAAGGTATCTTTTATTCCTACTCTTACTACTGGAACCGGATATTCTTCTGCTATAACTTCAGCAACTGCTGAACCCAAGCCTCCAATTACACTATGTTCTTCCGCAGTAACTATTGCTTTTGTTTCTTTAGCAGCACTTACTAATAATTCTTTATCAATTGGCTTTATTGTATGTATATTTACTACTCTAGCATTAATTCCTTCTTTAGCTAATTCTTCTTTAGCTTCTAGCGCTAACTCAACCATCATACCAGTAGCAACTATAGTAACATCATCACCTTGCGCTAATGTTACACCTTTTCCAATCTCAAATTTATAATTTGCAGAATCATTTATAGTACTCACAGCTAATCTCCCTAATCTCACATAACAAGGTCCATTATATTCTGCTATTGCTAGTATTGCTGCTTCTGTTTCTATTGCATCAGCTGGATTTATTACAGTCATATTAGGGATACTTCTCATTAGTGATATATCTTCTATTGATTGATGAGTAGCGCCATCTTCTCCAACTGTTATTCCTGCATGAGTTGCACAGACCTTAACATTTAATTTTGGATAACATATTGAGTTTCTTATTTGCTCAAATGCTCTTCCTGCTGCAAACATTGCGAAAGTACTTGCAAATGGAATTTTTCCACAAGTTGAAAGACCAGCTGCAACTCCCATCATATTTGACTCTGCTATCCCCATGTTAATAAATCTTTCTGGAGAAACAGCTTTAAAATCTGCTGTCTTAGTAGATTTTGATAAATCTGCGTCTAATACAACAACATTTTTATTCATATTTGAAAGTTTTACTAACGCTTTACCATAAGCCTCTCTTGTTGCAATTTTATTCCCCATTAGTTTTCCCCTCCAATTTCCTTTAACGCTTGCTCACATTGCTCTTTATTGGGAGCTGTTCCATGCCACCCTGCATTGTTTTCCATAAACGAAACACCTTTACCTTTTATTGTGTTACATATAATCGCAGTTGGTTTTCCTTTGCATTCTTTTGCTTTTTCAATAGCATCTATAATTTCATCATAGTTATGTCCATTAATAGCCAAAACATTCCAACCAAAAGCTTCAAACTTTTTATCTATAGGACCTGGATTCATTACATCTTCTATATTTCCATCTATTTGAAGTCCATTATTATCTATAAACGCAGTTAAATTATCTAACTTATAGTGAGCTGCTGACATTGATGCTTCCCAAACTTGACCTTCTTCAAGCTCTCCATCCCCTAGAATTACATAAACTCTATAATCTTTCTTATCAAGTTTTCCGGCTAACGACATTCCTACCGCTGCAGAAATTCCTTGACCTAAAGATCCTGTTGACATATCAATTCCCGGTAAATCATTCATGTTAGGATGACCTTGCAATCTAGAGCCAGTTTGTCTTAAAGTATTCAATTCTTCAACTTCAAAATATCCTTTTCTAGCTAAAGCACTGTATAGAGCTGGCGCTGCATGCCCTTTTGACAAAACAAATCTATCTCTATCAGGGTCATTCACCCTAGATGTATCTATATTCATTTCCTTAAAGAATAATACTGCCATTATATCAGCTATAGATAAAGATCCTCCTGGATGTCCTGATGCTGATTCTGTAAGCATAGAGACAATATCTTTTCTCATTAGCTTTGCAACTTCTTCAAGTTTATATTCATTACTCATTGTACAACCCCCTGTTATTAATTCATTTGCTCATTCATAGTATGTTCTATTTTTAACATATTTATTCTAACATAGAAAATATTATTTGTATACATCAATAATAAATGTGTTATACTTTTATCGTTATAAATATCAATATATTATGTTATCAAACGCAAAAAGAGTAGCATATTTATTCAATTACGCTACTCTTCGAAATATCATATAGATAACAATATATTTATTATCTTGATTATATTTACTCTTATTTGATACCTATATAATTATTCCTATTCTTTAGCTCAAATTCAAGCTAACCGCTAAAGCCTTATCAACCTTTTTCATATCTGCTTCAGTCATATGTCCAATCTTTTCTTTCAACCTTCTCTTATCTAGTGTTCTTATTTGCTCTAGTAAGACAACAGAATCTCTATTTAATCCATACTCCTCTGATGAAATTTCAACATGAATAGGAAGCTTAGCTTTATTTATTTGAGATGTTATTGCTGCCACAATAACAGTAGGACTATATCTATTTCCAATATCATTTTGTATTATAATAACAGGTCTTATACCGCCCTGTTCGGATCCTATAACTGGACTTAAATCCGCGTAGAAAATTTCCCCTCTTTTTACTACAATGTTTGCCATTTTTAAATAATCACACTCCGCAAATCCATGCCTCATACTCATTAACATCATCTAACATATATTCAAAACCTAATTTAGAATATTCTAAGTTGATTTCAGCCATTTCTTGATACCCGTTTTTCATTAACATCTCAAAATCAGCTGAAAATCCTTCGTTAATATATTGTATTAACGATTTCTCCATAATTCCACTACTTTTTTTAATTTTATTACTTTTTATATTTTTGTTTTTCATAATATTTAGATTGTTTATTGACATATTTTCTCCTCCATAGCAGTAAAAAGTTCTTATTACTATGATTATATTGCAAATTATGTCAATTTGTCAAAGGATTTGTATTACTCAATTACCATGTTATGGCTAATTACATCCTTTTACTTTCTATTACAATTTTATTTTCCTCAATTTATATATGTACGCTTGATTATATCCTTTTTCAGCTTTGTTTATCATTGTATAATGTTAATGTTGGCTTGACTCAATTTTTACAATTCCTTTTAATTAAAATAAATCATCACTTAAGCTTTTTTCTTTTTTAAAATCTTTATAGTTAATTATTATTCTTTCCTTTCCACTATCATCTAAAACTTTCAACAATACTGGAGCTTCTTTATTTTTATCAATATAAAATTCCGCTTTGCTTAAATGCTTATTTTGACTTTGATATTGAATGTTAACTTGTAAATATACCCCATCACCCCATTCTGCCTTAACCTCTTTAATTTCATCGATTTGTGAATTTGATAGTATATTCTCCATAAATGCTAGTGGATAAATAACATCTATATCTTTTTCAATGGTATATTCATTATCCTCATTTCCTTCAACTCTAATTTCTCCACCATTGTAAACTTTAACTCTCCCTGACCCTTCCTGAAATTCTATTCTGGATCCTTTATCTGCGCTATGGTATTGCATTGTGCTTTCCTCAAATTGTGCCTTTGAGTTCTTAAATACATAATCTACTTTACTGCTATAATATTTTGTATTCTTCAACCCATTTATTATGTCTTCATTTGACGGCGTAACTACATGTCTTCCTAAAATCACCACCAGTATTATAAACACCGGAATCAACAAAACAGCACCTATTATTAATATCTTATTTAATATATTGTTTTTTAAATTCATAATTCCTCCAAATATTATTAGTACATTAATACTATTTATGAAAAGTTTGGAGAATTTATTCTTAATTAAATAATAATACTGTTAATTTCTTTAGGTAATTCTTTTATAATATCTCTTGCATTTACTATGTAAACTTCTTTTCCTAATTTATCAGCTATGTTACCATGAACATACGCACTAAAAAGAGTAGCTTTCTCTAAATCAATTCCTTGTGAAAGAAATGCATTTATTATTCCTGTCAATGCATCACCCATGCCGCCTGATGCCATTTTACTGTTTCCTGTTGGATTAATATAAGTATCTCTTCCATTTGAGATTACAGTATTATATCCTTTTAACAAAACAATTATTCCGTATTTTTCGGCAACTTCTTTTGTTATGTTAACTCTGTCTGACTCCACCTCTTCAATAGTCTTTCCTAAAAAGCGGGCCATCTCACCTGGATGTGGAGTAATAACTGCTCTTCCCCTTAAATTTCTTAATAATGCTTTATTATTCCCTATTAAGGTTATTCCGTCTGCATCAATTACAATAGGACATTTACTATTGTTAATTACTTGCTTTAATAGCCTAGCTTCTTCTTCTCCCGTTCCAATCCCTGGCCCAAAAGCGATAGAATTCGCACTTTTAATGATCTCCACCACATTGTTATTGTCCCAAGTTAACGTCATAGCCTCTATGAGCTTACTTGATAATGCCATCTGGACTTCTTTATTGCATAACAACGTAGTTAGGCCTGCACCTGATCTAATAGTGCATTCTGTAGTAATGAAAGCAGCCCCTGTAAATCCCATTCTCCCTGCTACTACTAATGCTCTTCCATAATTCCCTTTATGGCCATAGACTTGCCTTTTAAGAAGTAATTTTTTATACTCCTGACCTTCTAAAATCCAGACTTTTTTAGAATTATTGTTTTTTATAAATTCAGGAATACCTATCTTTAGCACGATAACTTCCCCAATAAAATGGACCGCTTTATAATTTAAAAATCCCTGTTTGATGACTTCAAATGTATAAGTAATATTCGCTTTAACAGCTATTCCTCTTTCAATTCCTAAATCACAATCTAACCCTGACGGAATATCTATTGACACCACAAACTTAGCGTATAGGTTTACATACTGTATAATTTCCTTAAACATTCCAGTTAGGTCTTTATTAAGACCAACTCCAAAAATCCCATCAACTACCACATCATAGCTCTTCAAATCATCAATAATATACTCATTTATGTCATCCTCTGACTTAATAAATAAAATATCTTTAGCATTAATTATGTGTTTTAAGATATTAAAATTAGTCTTAAAATCTTCTGTGTAATTTTCATCCCTACTTACAATATGAATCCGTACTCGCTTTCCTGCTTCTATTAAGTGTCTACATAATGCTAGGGCATCACCCCCATTATTGCCTTTACCACATAATATTAGAAACGACTCACCTTTATCCATTAACCCTCTAAATAGACCTATTGCAGCATTTTCCATAAGTATAATCCCTGGAATTCCCACGCTATCAATACTCTGTTTATCCATTTCTCTACACTGATTAGCCGAAAAAATTTCAAACATTATATTACCTCCATAACTGCATATGCTATTGCATTTTCTTTGTTATGTGAAATACTAACGTGTATTTTGAGTTCTTCTTTTATACCTAATAGTGTATAAACCCTGTCACTCAAATTTACAATCGGCTTTCCTAAATCATCTCTCAATACCTCAATATCTTTCAATCCAAACCCTCTAATCCCTGTTCCCATCGCCTTGCTAATAGCTTCTTTAGCCGCAAAGTTTCCAGCTATTACATTCCCTTTTAACCCTTTTAATTTAAAGTACTCTACTTCATTACTTGTAAATGATCTTTCAATAAAACTACTTGTTCTCTTTATCACTTTTTCTATTCGACCAATTTCTATTATATCTGTCCCAATTCCAATAATCATAATTTATCGCCTCTCTTAGTAATTTTATACTATGATACTAGCGTAAATATTCAATTATTTCTATACTTTTATTCTAATTTATAACTTTTTCGTCCACTCCAAGATCAAACTCATAAGCATGTTCATCTGCATAACTACCAACAATATCAATTAGATGTACTGGAGATACTTGATTACTATATAATTTCATAAGTAATTGCTTTACTTTATGCCTATGAATTGAAATTATATCTATACTTTCTCTTTCTAAATTAACACTTTTCAACCCAACATAGTCTTTTCTCTCGATTTCAATACCATATGCAGTTATTCCCCTAAATTCCCTTTTTGTGAGTCTATAAGCATATCTAAATTCCACATCCGAATCACTATTTATAGATGTATACTCCTCCCTCAATCATAAATCCTATTTACATACCTATACTATCACATAATATATTAATAAATTGTCAAAGCCTGTCCATGTTTTTAAAAATTATATTTTTTTTATTGACAATAAAACTTCTTGCTTTTGCTTTTACAACATTTAGATCTCCCATACTCTCTTTATTAAAATATGTTTTGTCGAAACATGATAATTATTGAATATAGAATCCTTAATTTAGATATTATTTCTCTGATATAATATAACATTTTTTAACAACAATCATTTATTATCATTTTACAAATAAAAAAAGAGCTTTTAGCTCTTTTTTTACCTCATAATCTCTTTTTTTGTCTCACCATAATTGAAAAATAATTCCTAGATATCGTTTACATATTTATTATAACACATTCATATATAATTACAACACTTTTTAATCAAATATTTTATTATTCTACATTTAATATCATTAAACATAGAATAATATTTCTATTTAGAGGACTTTATCTAAGGACTTTTTTTATAATTTCCATTACCTTAGATAAATTCCATTATCCACATAAATTATTTATTAATTCTCTAATACTTGATCTTGATTTTTCTTATTTTCTAAGAATTTAAAATCTTCTGCAACAACTTCTGCTATATACTTCCTATTTCCCTCCTTATCTTCATAACTACCTGTTCTAAGTCTTCCACTTAAAGTTATAAGACTTCCTTTTTTAACATATTTAACTATCACTTCAGCTTTTTTACCCCAAACCTTAATTGGTATAAAATCCGCTTCTCTAACTCCATCAGGTAATCTAAAATTCCTTTGCACAGCAATTGTAAATTTAGTATAGATTTTATCTCCATTCTCAGTGTGCCTAAGTTCAGGGTCCTTAACTACTCTTCCTAATAATATTATCTTATTCATTTTTTACCTCCTGAATATTTTTCCTCTAAAGTTATACCCATTTAAAGGATTTATATTCAATAAAATAAAAAATACTTCTAAAATCTATAAGTAACGGTTTCTATTTTTAATTTCAGCTATAACAAAATTTATTTCTACTCCTAAAATAAAAATGACCGATATTAGAAACAGCCAAGACATAAGTATAAATACCGCACCAAGGCTCCCGTAAAATCTAGAGTAATTACTAAAGTTATCAATATAAAACGAAAAAATAAAAGATACCAAAACCCAACCTAATGTACTAAATATAGAACCCGGAAAAACTTCCTTCCACCTAAGCTTTTTAGCTGGCGCTAATCTATAAATGCTTACAAATATAAATATCATTATTACAAATATAAAAGCATATCTAAAAATATTCCATATAATCAGCATTATTCTATAAAATGGCCTGATATTTCTTATATATTCACCTATTACATTACCAAATACCAACATTGTTAATGCTAGCATAATTGTTAAAGCTAACGCTAATATTCCCATCATAGAAATAAAAGAAAGCCTAATAAATGATCTATTTTCTTTGAAATTATAAGCTTTATTTATGCTTTTAATTATAGCCTTAAAAGCAGATGAAGATGTCCATATCATTAATACAATAGATATCCCTAATAGTCCTGTATACTGATTATCAAACACTTCCATGATTGTTGATTGAGTTAACTCTATTACACTTTTAGGTAACATAACACTTAATTGTCCTAATATATCGCCAGAACTCAAATTGCTAAATCCAATTAACGTCATTAAAAATAACATGAATGGAAAAAATGATAATACTAAATAATATGCTAATTGAGATGCCAACGCAAAAACATCATCCTTCTTTACTTTTACTATAAGATGTATCAATAAATCTAACTTATGTTTTGTAGTTATCATAAAATCACCAATTCCTAATTATTGTCTATAGCTAAAAATTTATTTAAGATATAATACTTATTTTATTCTATTTTTATATTTATATGTAGTTTTATAAATATAAAATAATTCTCTTTAAAATCAAAATATCCTCATTTAAAAATGATATAGGTATACAATCAAAGAGTTTAGTCTCTATATTTTGAAATATATAATATACTAGAATAAAAAGTTATTCTGTTGCTCAGTGTTGCGTTAAAAAAATGGATATGAGATTTCTTCAGTAAAAGTTGTTCCATTCCTGCATGCTCCCGAGCTGTATCTCAGGAGCATGCAGGAATGGTTAAAACTTTTACTGGTAGAAATTCATATCCATTTTCTAGCAACCGAAGCGACAGAATAACTTTTCTTTCGGCAAACTATATTTATAAACCCAAGTTATATACTGATTATGTATACTAATTCAGTTTATTATTTAGAAATTCTACTAAATTATTTACTGTTGCCATATCCTTTTTCTCCAAATCTGTAGGCTGTAATCTCAAACCAAAAACTTCTTCAATTTTTAATAAAACTTCTATAATTCCTAATGAATCAAGCAAACCAGCTTCAAATAAATCCTCATCCTTTTCATCCCTAATATCATCATTACCACTTACTTCTATTAATATATTTAACACTTTTTCTTCCATAACTACAAATCCCTCCTACTATAGTACATAAATACAATTTTATTTGATGTGCATAATCACTCTAATAAAGATAAACATTTTCACTCTATATTAATTAGTAATTTCTGAATTACCAGACATATTATTTCAACTAGGAGCCAAATAAATATCCTGAAAATAATAATAGCCCAAAGCAAGCTATATGAAATGTAGCTACTATTTCAATATACTGAAACCATTTTTCTTTTTTATGCGCTTTATAAAACTTTGATTTCCTCTGATATATATCTGTTCCTACTAAAGCCGCCCCCTGATAAAGTCCATATATAATATAGAACCACTTTAAATCATGCCAGGCTCCCATAATCAACATAGTAAGCAACTGTCCTATGTGAGATGCTACAAATCTATTTTTAAATCTCTTTTTTCTCATACTGTTTAGCACAAATCTAGAATATATATAGTCTCCAAACCATTTAGATAAAGATATATGCCATCTAGTCCAGAATTCTTTCATATCCTTGCTCAAAAATGGTTTGTTAAAGTTCTCAGGCATCCTTATTCCCAAAATATAACTTGTTCCCACTGCAAAAGCTGTATAACCTGCAAAATCAAAGAAAAGATACAGGCTGTATGCATACATATAGTTTAAGGAACTGCTGAACGTTATATGTTCTGAAATCTTACTCATCCATAATGCATTAATTAAATTTGCTAAAATAAATTTATATACAATACCTCTAATTATGCGCTTTATTCCATGATATAAATATTCATTAATATATTCGTTTCTACTTATCTTTCTTTCTAGATCATCTTCAAATCTTCTTGACCTATCAATCGGACCCGAAATCAATGTTGGAAAAAACAAAAAGAAATATAATGTTTTAATAATACTAACTTCTTTAATGGCTTCATCATATATCTCAATAATCATTTGTATAGCCTTGAAATTTAGATATGAGAGACCTATAAACCCAATACTTCTTTCAATTGTAATAGCAGATACTTTGAAAATAATTACTGGCGACATTGACAAAAATAAAACTATATAATATAAATACTTGTTATCTGTTTTTTTTCTTAAAACAGAATAGCCTTTAATTAATACAATCTCTCCAATTAAAAACAGCGGAAATATTTTACCCATACCCATAACTGCTATAATCATTAAAATCGATATGAATACTCCATAATATTTAATATTCTTTTCTAATACTCCCAAAATAACCGCTGGAATCAGAGCAAGCACGAGCACATACAGATAAAAATAATCACCGTATTGAACTAATGTCATTTTAAATCCTCCATAAGTTTCTTTCTGTCTATCTTACCATTTGTATTTAATGGGAATTCTTTTACAATCTTTATATTTCTAGGTATCATATATGATGGTATAAACTTTTTCAACTCGCTTTTTATAAGAGTCGAGTTTTTTAAATTCGATAACTCATTATCTTCATTTAGAACCACAAACGCTGTTAAATGCGAGATTTTATGTTCCTCGTTAAAAACTGGAAAGACTACTGTATTTTTTATATTTGTTACTTTTCTTAAATTATTCTCTATATCTTCAATTTCAATTCGGAATCCATTTAATTTTATTTGAAAGTCTTTTCTTCCACAATAATATATTATCCCATCTTCATAATATGCTAAGTCTCCAGTTTTATATCCCTGATTTCCTGCTTTATCCTTGAAAAATGCCTTATCTGTCATTTCTATATTATTTAAATATCCCTTACTAACACTGTTCCCAATTACAACAAGCTCGCCTTTTTCCTTTGGTTTTAATCTATTCCCTGACTCATCTATTATACCTAGCTCACAACTATCAATCGGATATCCTATTGGTATTCCTTTTTCTGACTCTATCATATTATTATCTATTTCTATGGCTGAAATTAGCACTGTAGCCTCTGTCGGTCCATAACCATTTATAATTTTAACGTTAGGAAATTTATTCATTAACTCTTTAACTAATTTTTTAGTTAATACTTCCCCTGCAAAAACAAATTTTGATAATCCACTTATTCTCATACTATTGAAATCATCAAATGTAACGCAAATTTCCGCTAGTGCAGGAGTTGATACCCAATGATTTATATTCGAACTTGCTAGCTGCGTAAATAGTGATTTTAAGTCTTCTAATGTATCTTTATTTAGAGAAAATAATGTTTTACCATTACCTAAACCAATAAAAATAGGAATTACTGAAACATCAAAAGAATACGACACTTGATTTAAAACTTTTTCTTCGCTGTCATCAAACTCTAAAAACTCTTCAAACCATATTACAAATGTATCAATATTTCTTTTAGTAATTTGTACTCCTTTTGGTTTTCCTGTACTTCCAGAAGTAAACAATATATAACAATTATCCTCATCCTTAACCCAAGTTTCCTTAGATGCCAATTCGCTAAAATAAATATTTAGAATATCTTCTATCTGATCTCCCTTTACTTCTAATGCTGAATCTTCTTCCAAAGAAATATTAGTAAAGTTAAATATAACTTTAGGCTTTACCTCCTCTATAATTTCTCTCACTCTGTTTTCTGGAAATGTAATGTCTAGAGGTATATATGCTCTACCTGACTTTAAAGCTCCCATCATTACAGGTAATATATAATTATCCTTATTACCATATATAATAATTGGAGTTCTATCCTCGCCAAATTCTTTTAATAAATACATTGATATTTTATCTGAGTATTCTTTTAATTCTTTATAACTTAAGCATTTATCTAAACATTCAACTGCTATTCTATTAGTTAGTGCGAATCTTTCAATACTTTCTAATACTTTCATAATTTCATCCCTCTACCCTATTAAAATTGACTATATACAAATGGCAAATCTGATGCCGAATAGAAAAAGTATACCAATAATGCTGAAATCAATACAGTAGTAAATATTACTCCCCTATTTAAATCCTTATTGCTTATTAAAATGCTTATAAATTTCTTCACTTACCTTAAGCCACCCTTCTTTTCCTAGATGTTTTGCATCTGTTAAGAATTGTTTTTTATAATCATATTCATGCAAATCAAGAACATCAAATCCATTTTCTCCAGCTATATTTTTAACGGTTTTGTAATACTCATCCCTTTTATCTTTAGTAAGCTCTACATAATCATAATACCATCCATTAACTGGTGGCAACACGATATATGGTGCTATGTTAAGATCTTTACAAACACTTAAGAAGAATTTATAATCATCCATTTCTTTGGATTCCATAAGGTTTTCTGACTTACTCTCACCTCTATGCTTATCAATTTCTTCTTTTAAATTTTTATTATAATATTCATCATTTAAATTAAATTGATTGGTAGATATTATTTTATTATTTTCCTCATCAATTTTTGCATATTCTTTATTCCAGTCAATTTCTCTTAATGTTTGTCCATCTTTTTTATTTGGTAAATCTTTGAGCTCATTATAAATTAATGCTTTATCTTGAATATTTAATAAATATTTTTTGGCTATATAGTATGGTTCAAATGCAGCCTTCTGAATATTTGCAAATACGCCCGAATCTAGATAAAGTTTTGCATAATAGGCCTCTGCCGGGTACTTTTTAGCTTTTGTTAAAAAATCATATACTCTCTTAGCATAGTATTCCTTATTTTCCTTGCTTATTCTAGAATTATTTAAAAATGCATAAAATTGTGTTTCCGAAAAATTAACCGCAAAATTATAAGGTTCCACAGCATTCTTATCCTCAAACCATTGAATTGAAAGAATATACACAACCTTTTGTTTATCTTTTATATCTCCTCCACCCAAATAGGCAGCTTGCTGCAAATTTTGAGAATACGCTCTTCCAAAGCAACTGAAATTATATTCTGCTCCCTTAAAAGGAAATAACTTCAATGGGTTTTGAGGTACATCAACTCCCATTTCAGAGGAGCCAAGCATAAATAAATCTCCTGCATCCGATAGCAGTTTCTTATCTAACGAGCTTTTATCTTTTATGTTATCTGAAAATTTTTTTCCCATTAAATTAATATCTTTTTCTTTTATTAACACATTTATCTTTTCATCCAATACTGAATTTATTAAAGTTGTTATAAAAACAGCTATTATCATAGGTATCAATATACTAAGTACTTTTTTCATTTTATAGTAACCTCTTTGTCGTTAAACTATGGCAAAATTATAATATTTAATATTTAAAGTTAATTTATTCTATACTTATAATATTATTCATTTATAGTGGTGTCAACAAAGCATTCATTAATATAAAAAATTTAATATTAAATTAAGATATTTGAAAGAAACTAAATACCAATATCTTTATTAAAGAATATTTACTATCTTTACTAATGTGTATATATACTTTTAATAATAAATCAAATATATAATATTTAGGTAGGTGTCTGCGAAATGCTTAAAGTAGCAACAAAACACAAATAGAATACATATATGTGAAGCAGGCAGTGAAATTTTTCACAGTACTGCAGAACATATATGTATTCTATTTCGCTTGTTCATTTCTTCACTTTGAGTATTTCACAAACTATAATTTATAAATCTTTTCTCTGTTATTCGTAACATTCTTAGTTGCATTCCTTGTATCATATACAACCTTAGCTCTAGTTACGATTGATTCATAATCATAGCAGCCATGATTTGTTGTTATAATAACTATGTCCGCATCGTCTATAACCTCTGTCCAGTCTACTGAATGATAAACTTTACCTTTATACTTCGATATTGGGCAATAAGGATCATTTACCATAAGGTCAGCACCATTCTTTTCTAATAATTCTATAACTTTAAATGCTGGTGATTCTCTATAATCATCAATATCATTTTTGTATGCAACACCTAATAATAGAACTTTAGCTCCATTTAGTGCCTTCTTATTCTTATTTAATATTTTCATTACATTATCTAATACAAACTCAGGCATCGAATCGTTTATTTCTCCCGAAGTTTCAATTAATCTTGTATGATAATCATACTCTTTAGCTTTCCATTCCAAATAAAATGGGTCAAGCGGAATACAATGTCCTCCTAAACCTGGACCTGGATAAAACGGCATAAATCCATAAGGCTTAGTCTTTGCTGCATCTATAACTTCCCATACATCTATTCCCATTCTGTTACAAAGAATAGCCATTTCATTAGCTAAACCAATGTTTATATTTCTAAAGGTATTTTCTAAGATTTTTTCCATTTCAGCTACAGCTGGTGATGATACTGTATGAATATCACCTTCTAATATATTTTTATATAGTGCAGCTGCAACTTCCGTACAGTCAGCTGTGCATCCTCCAACAACCTTTGGAGTATTTTTGGTGTTAAATTCCTTATTACCTGGATCAACTCTTTCTGGTGAAAATGCTAAGAAAAAGTCTTCTCCACATTTTAGTCCACTCTCTTCTAGAATTGGTTTAAGGACCTCTTCAGTCGTCCCTGGATATGTAGTACTTTCAAGTATAACAAGCATCCCCTTGTGTAAATATTGCGCTACACTTTTTGTTGAATCTACAACATATGATAAATCTGGTTGCTTATATAAATCTAATGGAGTAGGTACACATATACAAATAGTATCAACATCTTTCACGAAGCTAAAATCTGTAGTAGCTCTTAAAATCTTATCCTTAACTATTTTTTTTAAATTTTCATCTACAACATCACCAATATAATTCTTACCTTCATTAACCATATTTACTTTTTCTTCTTGAACATCAAACCCTATAGTTTGATAACCTGCATTAGCTTTTTCTACTGCTAATGGTAATCCAACATAGCCAAGTCCAACTACGCCAACTTTTGCAGTTTTATTATTTATTTTATCTAATAATTGTTGTTTTAACATTTTATACCTCCTGTAATTCACAGCTACAATATTTATTAACAACACAACTTATAAAGTTAATCCATGCATAATTATATTATGTTGCTAATAATTACAATAATCCTTTATCACTATATACAGTCAACTTTTTCTTTATCTTTGCTATATTTCTTTCCGCAAACACTACATATTGCCTGATTATCCTTAAACCTTAGCTTTTCTCCACATTGACACACATATCCCAGCAAGCTCGCTGGATTACCTACCACCAACGCATAATCAGGTATATGTTTTGTAACTACAGCTCCAGCTCCTATTAAAGCATACTTTCCTATGTTATGACCACATACAATCGTTACATTGGCACCGATAGATGCACCTTTTCCAATTATGGTATCCTTATATTCATTTTTTCTTTCAATAAAGCTTCTTGGATTTACAACATTAGTAAATACACATGATGGTCCTAAAAATACATCATCTTCACAAATTACGCCTGTATAAACAGATACATTATTTTGTATTTTTACTCCATTTCCAATTTTCACTCCGGGTGATATTACGACATTCTGTCCAATATTGCATTTTTCACCTATTTCACAATTACTCATCACATGAGAGAAATGCCATATCTTTGTTCCATCACCTATTTTAACATTATTATCTACATAACTTGACTCATGTACAAAATAATTCTTATCCATAAATTAATCCTCACATTCAATCTTAATACTATGCTTTTATACTTTCAACTATATAATTTATCTCATTTTCTGTTAACTCTGGATAAACTGGTATTGCAAATGTTCTATTTGATAAGTATTCTGCAACAGGCATATCACCTTCCTTGTAACCAAGGTCTTTATATACCTTTTGTAAATGTAATGGAATTGGATAATACACTCCTGTAGCTACTCCTTTTTCTTTAAGCCTACTTAACATAGACTCTCTATCATCACTTTGAAGCACATATTGATGATATACAGTTTCATTTTCCTTATCAATAGTAGGTACTACTACATTTGAGTCCTTTAATTCTCTATCAAATATCTTAGCGATTTCTCTTCTTCTTTCATTCCAAACATTTAAGTGCGGAAGCTTAACTCTTAAAATTGCCGCTTGAATAGCATCAAGTCTTGAATTAAATCCAATCAAATAATTATAATATTTTAATGGATTATATACAGTGTCATCTCCGCCTTTGAAAGTTTCTACTTCTTCTGTTATGTTATTTAGTAAATTGTATGCTCTTTGCCCATTTTCTCCACTTCCATGTGTTCTTAGTGCCGTTGCTATAGTAGCAATACTATCGTCATTTGTAACTATCATTCCACCATCACCGGCACACGAAAGATTCTTAGTTGGGAAAAACGAAAAACAAGCCACATCACCTAAAGTTCCTACCATTCTTCCTTTATATTTGGAACCTACCGCTTGAGCTGCATCTTCTATTACTTTTAGTTTATATTTTTTTGCTATTTCATTTATTTCGTCCATTCTAGCACTTTGCCCAAAAATATGGACTGGTATAATAGCTTTTGTCTTTTTTGTGATCTTTTCTTCTATCTTAGTCGGATCTATATTAAATGTTTCCTTTTCAACATCAACAAAAACAGGTGTTGCACCCACTGCTGAAATAGCTTCTGCTGAAGCAAAATAAGTAAATGTTGAAGTTATTACTTCATCTCCATTTCCTATTCCTAAAGATTTTAATGCAATAACCAACGCATCAGTTCCATTTCCTACCGATATGGCATGCTTAACTCCTATATATTCCGCAAATTCTTTTTCAAATTCTATTACATTCTTACCCATAATATAATTTGCAGAAGAGAGTACCTCTTTAGTTACTCTATCTAAATCTTCAGCAATAGACTTATATTGAGCTTTTAAATCAATTAATGGAATGTTCATTTTCCTCGCTCCTTAATTCTACTTCAAATATTATTCTTATTTACTCATAATAATTAGAATTCTCCACATTTTGAAAAATTCTTGGTTGTGTTAATAACTAAATTAAACTTATTAAATATCATACATTTAATAATAGTACATTTTATTCCACAAAACCAACATGAATATTTTAACATACTTAAATAGATAAATAAACTTTTTGTTTTACTAAGTTTAAGGCATATTCAAAAAATAACAATTCTACATTCTAATCTATTTTGCTCAAATTTTATCAGTATATTTACTAATAGCCTATTGGGCAAATATGTTTCTCTGCTTGAGAAACATATATACATTGAAAGAGAGCAGCTACGCTGCATATAATAACATTTCATCGCACAATAGACTTTTTTATTTTCTTTAATATGCATAATATTGTCAATATTTATTTATAGGATACCACTCACTAGGTAGCAGCATATTATATTTACTAGTTATATACCTATCATCAATAAGCAAAACTCTCCCCATATCACTTTCTGTTCGTATTACTCGTCCTACAGCCTGCTGGACTTTATTTATACCCGGAAATACATAAGCATAGTCATATCCATTTTCCTTATAGAAATCTTTTATTATTTCATTCTTCATATCTATCATTGGATATCCAACCCCAATTATTATACTCCCTATTAATTGTTCTCCTGGCAAATCGATTCCCTCTGAAAACATACCTCCAAGCACACAAAACATTATTAGGTTATTGCAGTTCTTGAAACTTCGTAAAAACTCACTTTTTTCTTCCTCACTCATATTAGGTTTTTGTTTTAAAATCTCGAACTTTTCTATATTTGAATTATTGACTTCATTATACAACATCTCCATGTACGCGTATGAAGGTGAAAATACAATGTAATTTCCAATTTTCTCATTTACAAAATTGTAAATTTTACTTTTCACTAGTTGCAACGTTTTTTGCCTATAGGCATATCTAATATTAATTGCACTAATATAGACCTTTAGATTTTCTTTTTTAAATGGTGATGGAAGTTTTAATCTATATGTTTCATCATGCCCTCCAAGCATACTTATATAATATTTAATTGGTGATATAGTCGCTGAGAAGAAAATCGCAGAATAGCATCTTCCTAAATATTCTTTTAAGTTTTTAGATGGATCTACGCAAAACAATGTCACTTTAAGTTCTTGAGATTCTTTTTCTATACAAGTCCTATAATTTTCATCATATAATTGCATTGTGGAAGTGAATGCATTTATATCAAAGTATAACTGTAATATATCTTCATAACCATCAAATTTATTTCCTCTTACTAATATCTCTTCACTTTCTTTTAAATAGAGTTGTAAGTACTTACTCAATTCTTTAGGAGCATCCTCTTCATAAAACCATTCAACCTCTTTATGATCGCATTCATTTCTTAAATCAATAAAGCAATTGTTAATTTTACCCAACACAGAATGCAATTTACTCAACTTACCTTTAGCTAGCTTTTTGCATTTTAGTATTTGACTTTTTGAAAGCGATGCTGAATACATATTTCTTGCCCTGTCTGTTAAGTTATGTGCTTCATCAACTAAAATTATATTCCCTTTACTATCTAATATTCTTCCTAACGACACCCTTGGATCAAAGACATAATTATAATCGCCTATAATCCCATCACAATAAAGACTTAGATCTAGAGAAAGTTCAAACGGGCATACTTCATGTTTTTCAGCATATTTCTTCAATATTTCCGAGGAAATTCTTTCTTCTCTCTCAATAATGTAAAATATTGCATCTTTCACTTTTTCATAGTAATTTTTAGCATATATACATTTTTCAGGATTACAATCAAAAGTAGTGTTTATGCAGACTTTTTCTTTTGCAGTAATTACAATACTTTTAAATTTCAGACCACCTTGCCTTAATTTTTCGAAAGTATCTTCAGCCACTTCTTTGTTTATAGTTTTAGCAGTTAGATATATTATCCTGTTTCCTAGCCCTTCCCCTAATGCTTTAATAGATGGAAAAATAGTTGATATGGTCTTACCTATCCCTGTAGGCGCCTGAGTAAATAGCATTGATTGAGCCTTTATTGTTTGATAGGATATATTAATTAATTTTCTTTGACCCTCTCTATATCTTTCAAACGGGAATCTTATACTTCTTATAGAATTATCTCTAGCATTTTTTTTCTCCAGAACTAAAATACTAAATTCCTCGTATTCTTTTAATATATTAAAAACAAATATGTTTAGCTCATTTATTGTGAATTTCTTTTCAAAGCTTTTCACTTCATTTGTCTCAAGCTGCATATATGATAACCTAATATAAATCTCTTGAATTCCATTTTGTTTTCCATAAATAAGAGCATATACTTTTGCCTGTGCCCAATGCACCTCATTAGAATCATCAATATATGCAAAACTCTTATATGTAGATTTTATTTCCTCAATGATAACTCTATCATCTTGAATTATTCCATCTGCTCGCCCTTCAATATTTATTATGCTTCTATCCATTTCAAACTCATGAGATAGATACACCTCTTTTTGATATTCCTCATAGACCTTCCCATTATCCTCTTGAATTTTTTGGTGTGCTTTTATACCTTCTGTAGCTCTTGCACTTCCCGAAAATCTATTGTCTATATCACCTTTCTTTAAGCAAAACTCAACTAAATTTCTTACAGATTCTCTTATAACAATCTTTTCCATAATCTATTCCCCTCTGTAATCAATTTTAATATCTTAAAATCACGAGTACTTTTAATTCTACTATATCTATAAAACACTTACTTAATAAGCTTGAATAATACAACCGCTTATTAAGTAAGTGTTTTAACTTTTATATTTATCTATCCTTATACAGTCTATTCTGTTTCATATTCGTTAACTATTCTTTGAACTAATTTCTTAATAACACTTGCTTTTGCTATTAATGATAATACTAATAAGAAAATTTTTATTCTTTCTTCGTCTTTTTCTTTTAAATCAAAATTCTTTATTAACTCTTCTAATCTATCTTCATTATTTAATGATGCAACTAAATAATCATCAAAACTCTCTTTTTGAATTTGCACAAAAGTTTTATAGGTCTCTTCCCAAGACAATATGTCATCTGTTCTATCGTTGACTTCATTAAACGCTAGTCTAAAAACTTTTTTTATTTCTTCTGTAGTTAAAAGAGGTCTCATGTGACTTAATAAAACCAATTGTATTAAGTGTACTTTAGTATATCCTCTTTTCTTACCGTCTTCTGGTTTAGTTATAACCTCACTTTTGGTATAATTTTGAACTATATTATTTGTAAACTTTTCATTTGCAAATTTATCGTTTAGATAATCTATGACTTGAGATAAAAACAGATCATACTTCGGAAGATCTTCATATGAAATCGAACTACTTTTAGACATTTCTTCTGCCAAATCTTTTATATAATTAGAGTCAAAATTTTTTTCCATCCCTATACACCTATACTTTCCAATTTTAAATATATTATATAGTAGTCATCAACTGATTACAAGGTACCTCAAACATCATTAACAAACTTATTCTTTATGATTCTAAACTCTCCTTAAGCTATTATTATTATACGGCAGATATACATCTTTTTAAATAGAAAACATAAAAAATATCTAATTTATGTAACCAATCGACATAATTATTTACATTATCCTCATTTTCATGTTTTACCCTATAAATTCAATTTATGCTTTTATATGTAAAACAATTCTTAGTACCAAAAGTTTAATTTTATCCTCAATGCAGTATTCTAGGTGATTTGATGATTTTCTTCTAAACTTCCTTAATCTGCTTTTTTAAAATAAATATTATAATTTTACAAATAAATGCTCTTGACTTTTCTAAAATATGGTAGTATATTTTATGTAAGATGTTTTTTAACGTTGAAATTTGTAATTTTTTAATAAATTAAAGTGAAATATCCATTGACTTTATATTACATACTTGGTAATATATCATAGTAGAATGTCGAATCATGGAATTAGGAGGAGTTTTTTATGAAATCAACAGGTGTAGTTAGAAGAGTAGACGAGTTAGGAAGAATAGTTATTCCTATAGAACTTAGAAGGACTTTAGATATCGCTGAAAAGGACGCATTAGAAATTTATGTAGACGGCGAACAAATAATCTTAAAGAAATATGAACCAGCTTGTATTTTCTGTGGAGATGCAAGAGATGTAATTAACTATAAAGGTAAAAATATCTGTACTAAATGTTTAGATGAAATTAAAACTAATAGATAAATTTTACACACTTAATTTCCATTATCATATAGATTTATGATTTTTAATAGACTATCTCCTTTATCGAGATAGTCTATTTTTTCATTATGGAATTCAACAAAATAGAACTAAGTATTTTTTTGCTTTCTTGAATTAATATTGAAGTTTTTATCTTACCAAAATATAGATTACAATTTGGTGTACTTATATATTAGTCGAGAATTTATATACTTCACTCTTTGGCAATTCTCTTTCTTTAGCAACAAGCTTTATAGCTTCTTTCTTTGGAATGCCATCATTTATATATTTTATTATATGCTCCTCAATAGATAAATTGATCCAAGTTTCCTTTTGTTCTTCCTTTATTTCTTCAATCCTTTTTCCCTCTAATACAAGTACAAACTCTCCTCTTGGTTTACTTTTCAAAAAATATTCTATGGCTTCCCCTATAGTTCCTCTATAAATTTCTTCATATATCTTCGTCAATTCTCTACATACTGCAATATTTCTATGGCCAAAAGTTTCTTTTAAAAATGTTAATGTATCTATTAATCTGTGCGGCGCCTCATAAAATATAATCGTTTCTTGACTTAACATAAGTTGATCCGTTATTGCTCTGCGTTCCTTATTCTCTCTGGGCAAAAATCCTCTAAATAAAAATTTCGTAGTATCTAATCCTGAATAAACTAAAGCTGTAGTTATAGCAGTTGCTCCTGGAAGCACCTCAAAATCAAGTCCTTCTTCTATACACCTTTTTACTATTACACTTCCTGGATCTGATATCCCAGGCGTTCCAGCATCAGATACCAATGCAATATTTTTCCCTTCAGTAAGCATTTCTATAATCTTATCACTCTTGATTTGCTCATTGAATTTATGATAACTCAATAAAGGCTTTTTTATTTCAAAATGATTTAATAATTTTAACGTCTGCCTAGTATCTTCAGCCGCTATTATCTCTACGTCCCGCAAAGTTTCCAATGCTCTTAGTGTTATATCTTTCAGATTACCAATAGGAGTTGGTACTAAATATAATTTTCCATTTTCCATACTATATCCTCCAATATATTGAGTCTATTTCCTTAGTATACTTCCCATTATCATCATAAACATATAATGGTGCATCCCACTTCAAGTATGCTCCTCCATCCCTTTGTCCTTCAACTAATACTATATTAGGAGCTTTACCTATTTTAGGATGGATCATTTTTACTCTCTTAGGCTCTATTTTATATTTTCTCATCAAAGTGAAAATATCAGCTAATCTTTCAGGCCTATGTATCATAAAAAGCCTCCCATTATCCTTTAATAAAATCCTAGATGCAATAATTACATCTTCTAAATTACATAATATTTCGTGCCTAGCAATCGCTAACTTATCATTAGTATTTATAATTCCAGCGCTATTCAATTTATAAGGAGGATTTACAGTGACTACATCAAACTTTTCAAATTGCTTTAATTTGCCTATATTTTTTAAATCTCCTTGAAAAAATTTAATTTGTTCTCCTAGTAAGTTTAATTTTGCACTTCTCTTTGCCATGTCAACCATTTCTTCTTGAATTTCTAATCCATATACGCTTTGTGGCCCATACTTTCCATATAACAAAAATGGAACGATCCCTGTTCCCGTGCATAGATCCATTACTTTATGCTTACTTTTTACATTAGCGAAATCTGATAGCAAAACAGCATCTATTCCAAATTTAAATCCATCCTTTTTTTGGATTAGATTTAAACCTTTAAGTTGCAGATCATCTATAGTTTCATCTTCTCTTATATATTCTAATTCACCATTCATATTATTCTTCCCTTACTTTATAAATGTGTTTAATTACACTTCATTAATTTGGATAATTAATTCTATCATATGAAAAATTATTACTAATCATACATTTCACATTATAGCATCACACATTAAATAAAAAAAGCCCTTCTGTGTGGTTACAGAAGGGCTTTAGCCTTAAATCATATATTAACAACTAATTTCTTATGTCAACTACTTTACAATTCTTCTTCCTGCATAGAAACTATAAACAGGACCTACTTTAACTACATCTCCTGTTTGTGGTGCATGGATCATTTGCCCATTACCAACATATATACCAACATGGCCTGGATGAGTAAATACTAAATCTCCAGGTTGAAGATCACCTTGGCTAACTGCTTGTCCTTCATTGATTTGTGAATATGTTGTTCTTGATATATCAACTCCTGCAGCATTTTCATATACATATTGTGTAAATCCTGAACAATCGAATGTTGATACACCTGTTGCACCCCATTGATAAGGCTTTCCTAACTGAGCATATGCCGCATTTAAAATTGCCTGAGCATTTCCTGCTGATGGTACAGATACTTTTCCACCTCTACTTGGTTTAGATATTTTTGTTTCAGCCGCTTTTTTTGATGCTACTACTAATTTAGCCTTTTCTATCTTATCATTAATTTCATTAGTAACAATCTCACTCTTAATTTGATTATCTCTAATCCTTCTTAGTTGATCGATTGCCGCCTGAAGTTCTGCAGCTGAAGCATTTGAATTATTTAATGCATCTATTTGAGGCTTTATAAGATCTTTTTCAAGCTGTGATAAATATTGTGCATCAAAATTCTTCTTTTCTTCTTTAGCTTGAACAGCTAATGCTTCCTCTTCTTTTTTCTTTCCATCTAATTCATTTAAACTTGCTTTTATTTCTTTATTAAGTTTGTCTATTTCAACTTTTTTATCTTCCAAAGACTGTATCTTATTGTTTAATTCTTCTTTTTTACTTGTAATATCCTCTATTGCAGATTTATCTTTACCTATAATCTTGCTTACTGCCTCTGCTCTAGAAAAGAAATCACTTGTTGATTCTGATTCAAGTATAAAGTTCAAATAACTGAATTCTAAATCACCAGACATATACATTGCTTTAACTCTTTGTCCTAAAGCTAAATCCAACGTATTAATTTCCTTTTTGCATTGATCAATATCTTTTGTAGTATTATCAATGACATTATTAATACTTTTTATTTCCTTTGTGTTTTTATCCACCGTTAATTGTAGTGGCTCTATTTGTATATCTAAATCATAAATCTTATTCTGGATGTCTGATATCTTGCTTTCAATTTCTGCATATTTCTGTCTCGAATCACTTAACTGTTGATTATCTGGCGTCGCAAACGCTGGTACCGAATTACCTATAACGATTACGGTAGCTAACATAATAGCTAAAACTCTACTTCTCATCTATCATCGGTCTTTTAAAACCTTCCCTCCTCCATTTTTTCTAAATTACTACATAATTATAACACTTTCAGTAAAGATGGACAATTCGTCTATATGGCGAATACTTAGTTTATTCTAATAATATATATATATCGTCCGGATTCCCCTCTTTTTCTAAGTCATTCTTTACATTTCTTATTATAGCTCAATCATAACCTTTACATCAATAGTTATATTCCATTATTTTCAAAATATTTTTCCTTTTTATACCGAAGGACTATTTTTTTATACTAAATTTAATCTCATATCCTAACTAAAAAACTTGACAATAACTATACTTGATCATATAATTATAAATATATCGGGGTGTGGCGCAGCTGGGAGCGCGCGTGGTTTGGGACCATGAGGTCGCAGGTTCAATCCCTGTCACCCCGACCAAGAATATAATTAAAAATTCTTATAACTTAAGGAAAAATCCTTAAGTTTTTTTATTTACTATTTTTAATATTACACATTCAAAATAGTACAATTTTATTTTACCACTTATGATAATATACGATGCTAACTATCCTATAAGATTCAGATAAGTAATAAAACTATACCAAACAAATTTAGGAGGTTTCCATGTTAACTAATATAAAAGGCGTAATATTTGATTTAGATGGCACTTTAGTGGATTCCATGTGGGTTTGGTCCCAAATTGATGTTGATTATCTTCAAATGAAAGGCCATTCTATGCCTGACGACTTAAGAAACGAGATTGAGCATTTAAGCTTTCAGCAGACCGCTGTCTATTTCAAAAAAAGATTTAACATTGACGATTCAATCGAGAAAATATTAATTGATTGGCACAATATGGCGTTTAATCATTATTCTAATAATGTTAAACTTAAATTAGGTGTAAAAGAGTTTTTGGATCACTTAAAATCTTTAAATATAAAAATTGCTCTAGCTACTAGTAACTCTATTCCCCTATTAGAATCCTGCTTAAAAAATAATGGGATATATGCTTATTTTGATTCAATTACAACTACAGATGAAGTTACCAAAGGTAAAAACTTTCCTGATGTCTACCTACTAGCAGCAACTAAGTTAGGAATTAATCCTGAGGATTGTCTAGTATTTGAAGATATACTTCCAGCAATGCAAGGAGCAAAGGCTGCCAACATGAAAGTAATTGCAGTAAATGATTATGAATGCTCCGCTCCTAAGGACGAGCTTCTTAAATATGCCGATAAATATATTGATTCTTTTCTAGATTTACTGTAAAAGTTCACCTATTGAAAGGTATTGTGTAGTACCGAAATATAGAATGATGATACTTTAAGTTTACTTATAATCAACCGAAATGGAATATATTTATACAGGTATTTTTATATTTCTCTAGCTACGATACCTTTAAGGAATTAATATTCAAGACTTTTCATATAGTTTATATATTTATAATACAATACTCATATATTCTTTAATATGTATATGTGAAATACTTAAAGTGATAGCAAAACAAAGAAAGAGAATACATATATGTGGAACAAGCATTGAAAAATAAGCTGCTGCATATCTTAACGGGAAGTTGTTCCACGTCTGCCTGTCCTGTGCTTGTCACAGGAACACGCAGACGTGGGTACAACTTTCCATTTAGATATGCTCAGCGAAATTTTTCATAGCTCTGTGGAACATATATGTATTCTCTTTCGGTTGTTCATTGCTTCACTTTAAGTTCTTCACAATACCTTTTGTATATGGATTTACTTTCTTTCTACTCCATATTTTCCTTCTAACTCTTTTAGTATTTGATCATATTTCTTATGTTGGTTTTCTTTTATTAATTGATTTAAAACATCGTCCTTAACTTCATCAAAACTTTTAACTGATGCTTCATTTTTTGCATCTACTAATACTAAATGATATCCGAATTGAGTCTTAACTGGTTCAGTTATCACACCTATTTCTGCTGTAAAAGCAGCTTCTTCAAATTCTGGAACCATCATTCCTTTTGAAAATTCGCCTAAACTTCCACCTTGTTGGTTCGATGGACACATTGAATATTTCATCGAAGCATCACCAAAAGATATCTTACCACTTAAAATTTCTTCTTTTGCTTTATTAGCTTCTTCTTCTGTTTCAACTAATATATGTCTAGCAGCAACTGTTGCTGGTTGACCAAAAGATTCGTTATTATCTTCATAATACTTTTTAACTTCTTCATCTGTAACAGTAACATCACCTAATACTTTATTTATTGCCATTGAAGTTATAACTTCTTTTGATATATTCTCCATAGCTTCTTTATATTCTTGTGTTTTATCTAATTCTATTTCTTTTCCAAATTTATTCATTAACTCAAATGAGATTAATTGTTCTATTAATTGATTTCTTTTTGCTTCATTTTGTAGAGCCCCTCTTTGTTCTTGAGGATATCTTGAGATTATCGCATTTAAGTCTTTTTCTGTTATTTCATTTCCTGCTGCAATAGCTAATACCTTATTTTCCATGTAAATTCTCCTTTATATACTTATTTTTTATATTACTTAACATTTTGTTATATACCTTTCATTTTAACAGTATCTGCCGTGACTAACAATAATATAACTAAATAAATTTGAAATTTACATAGTGAAAGATACATTATACATAAACTTGTAATAAAATGTTATAATAATTATTGGGTGATTTTATGTCTGAAATATTAAAAAACGATTGGAATAATTATTTAGAATCTGAATTCCAAAAAGACTATTATATTAATCTTAGAAAATTTTTAGTAAATGAATATAACTCTAAAGTTATATATCCTAATATGTATGATCTTTTTAATGCACTTCATTTTACACCTTATAAAAATGTCAAGGTTGTTATACTTGGTCAGGATCCCTACCATGGTCCAAATCAAGCACACGGATTAAGTTTTTCTGTTAATCCCGGTGTGAAAGCACCACCATCTTTAATTAATATATATAAAGAATTACATACTGATTTAGGTTGTTATATTCCAAACAATGGATATCTCAAAAGGTGGGCCGATCAAGGTGTTTTATTATTGAATACAGTACTTACAGTTAGAGCCGGAGAAGCTAATTCTCATAAGAATAAGGGTTGGGAGGAGTTCACTAACAAAATCATTGAAATTTTAAATAAAAAAGATACTCCTATAGTCTTTATTCTTTGGGGGAATAATGCCATTTCAAAAACTAGCTTAATTACTAATTCTAAGCATTACATAATAAAATCTGTTCATCCTAGTCCATTATCAGCAGCAAGAGGATTCTTTGGCAGCAAACCTTTTTCAAAAACAAATGAATTCCTCATATCTACAAACCAGGCACCAATTGATTGGCAAATTGAAAATATATAAAAATATAACATAAAGTAAATCTGTTTACTTTATGTTATTCTTTATAATATGCTCACATGTATGAGAAAAAATATTAAGGGCTGCACTAATAACTAATTTATTTAGTGTATAATGATTATATGGAAACTCAATTAAGTATCTTGGCTTAGTAAGCTTGAGTATCCAAATATAAAATCTAGACTCTAGTCTTAGGAGGATTATTTTATGGATTATAAATTTACCTATGATAATAAAGAATACATACTAACACAAAATAATTGTGACGGAATATTTTTTGCTGACGAAAGCGAAGTTAATGGCTTATCAGTAGATATGGTCTTAAATGCTTTAAACGAAGGCGAAGAAGTAAGTTTTTCAAATGAATATTATGCTGATAAATGTTCCTGCGATGCTCAAGAACAAATAAATAAATCATATCGTTATCTCGAATACCACTATTACATTTATACAAAGGATAATGAGTATATAATTAATACTATTAGTAATGAATACAAAAATACATCTTTCAACAAACTTTTTGGCTTAGGCAAAATTGATGATAGCTATATAGTTAGCGTAACAGTGTGTCCTAGCTGTGGTAACTACTCTATAAATGTTGAACAATGTACGGTTTAACATTCCTTAACACCTAAAAAATTAATAAGTGCTATTTAGAAGTGCAATCTTGCTATTCTAAATGTCACTTATTTCAGACATTATTCTAAAAATAAAAAGCACTAACTTTAAGTTAGTGCTTTTTATTTTGGTGGCTCGAACTGGAATCGAACCAGTGACACGAGGATTTTCAGTCCTCTGCTCTACCGACTGAGCTATCGAGCCATATTACCTGGCAACGTCTTATTCTTCCACACAGTCTCCCATGCAGTACCATCAGCGCTGTAGACCTTAACTTTCCTGTTCGGAATGGGAAGGAGTGTTACCTCTACGCCGTCATCACCAGATACAAGTAGTATTATATCGAGATATGGATATTATGTCAACACATTTCTCAAATTTTTTTAATAATTTTTTCAAATCAAAAGTACATTCTTCATGCACTACATATTAAATCACTAATTTTATCTTAAATATATAAAAAATTAACGCCAGTACATTTTGTGCATCATATCTTAACTAAATTAATACAGCAAACTTCTATATCTTTTAATTAAGCTAATTTATCATTATTTATTATTTGATGTTAAAATATATTTTTGATTATATATTGCAACTAGAAATATTGAAATTTCTCTACTATAAATTTTTCTAATAAACTAAAAAAGAGAGGCATGTATACCTCTTCTTTCCATTTAGATTGAGCATATATGTAAAATGTAAGCAATTTCATACTTAGACTTCTTTCTTTATATGCAAAATAGATTCTTTAGATAACTAATTCTTCTACTACTTTTCCACCTTCAATATGTTCATCCATAATTCTTTCAACATCGTCAATAGTTACATTTCCGTACCAAGTACCTTCTGGATAAACCACTACGATTGGTCCTTTGTTACATACTCCTAAGCATCCAGTGTTAGTAACCATTACTTCATTTATTAGATCCCTATCCTCGACTTCTTCCATAAACTTTTGCACAACCTTTACCGAATCTTTACTGAAGCACATTCCCTTTTGCATTCCATTAACTCTACAGCTTGCACAAACAAAAATATGATGTTTTAAACTAATCATTTTACTTCCCCTCTTTCTTAAACTAATATTTATATTTTCCTCCATATTGTCAAAATCTAAGTACTAAATAACTAAAAATAACAAAATTGAGGTAAACATCATTTTATGATAAATTCTTTTCTTTTTTCAGTTTTAATTGTATTAATTTTTTACACTAAACTTTTTATTATTTTTTCCATTTTATCATCAAATGTTTAATTTAGCAATTATTTTTAGAGAAATATATCTATTTTATCTTTTCCAATAATTGTGCAATAATAAAATTAATAACCAGTATTTTAAAGAATTAAAATAAATCATAATTGGAGGTTTTTTATGAGTATTGAAAAATTATCAAAGATTTTAAAGGAAAGTAATAACATAGTTTTCTTCGGCGGAGCTGGTATTAGCACTGAGTCCAATATTCCAGACTTCAGAAGTTCAACAGGTTTATTTAGCCAAAAATTAAACGCTACATTTACCCCAGAACAATTAGTATCACATACATTCTATATTAGATATCCAGAAGAGTTTTTTAGGTTTTATAAATCAAAACTTATCTATCCTGAGGCTAAACCGAATAATGGACATTTAGCATTAGCTAAACTTGAAGAAATGGGAAAGTTAAAAGCTATAGTAACTCAAAACATAGATGGACTTCATCAAATGGCTGGCAGCAAGAATGTATTCGAGCTTCATGGATCTGTTCATAGGAATTATTGTATTAAGTGTAATGAATTCTATGATGCCAAATTTATTTTAGCCGCTGAAGGAGTTCCTACCTGTACTAAATGTGGTGGAGCTGTTAAACCAGATGTGGTTCTCTATGAGGAAGGCCTAGATGATAAGGTAATTAGCAGTGCAGTAGCTGCAATTTCTAAAGCTGATACACTTATCATTGGTGGAACATCACTTGTTGTTTACCCTGCGGCAGGGCTTATAAATTATTTTAAAGGTAAGAATCTTGTGCTGATAAATAAAAGTTCTACTTCAGCTGATTCTAAAGCTGATTTAGTCATTAATGATTCTTTTGGAAAAGTTTTATGCGATGCCTTAAAAATGTTATAGTTTATGTAAAATATTAGCTATCAAGACTTTAAAGTAATCATTCCATTCAATAATAAAATTTTCACTCTAAAATATGTATAAATAAATTTAATATGGTAATAAATAATAATGAAGTATTTAACTTCAATATTTAATCGCCTCTCCCCCATTTTTATTTATATACAATTTGTAAAGCCATAATA
>NZ_MZGT01000003.1 GCF_002029255.1 Clostridium chromiireducens | reverse complement strand
ATATTTATATTATAGACTAACTAATTATCAATATAAACAATTTTTATGTACTTCTATTCTTAAAATAAAAACAAGTAGATTATAAATTCATTTATTATTAAAGATAATAAATTATATACTATAAATATCAAAAATTTGAATTTTAATCAATTCACAACAATTCGATCATCTTTAAAATTTGCAACAATAATTAGTAAAAATCAAAATTGCTTGTACACGGCCCAACCCTGATAACAAGAGGCTTTCAAACTTTAGTAGAAATTAGTAAAATGCCTATTTTATGAATCCGGCCAGCGGCACCATTTATTTTTGTGGATTGCTGTATTACTTGGTTTAGATGCCTTGTAGTGCAGCTTTTTTTATGTGTTTCCCACTTCTACAAAAAATCTTTATTTCACCATCATTCAACTTTTTAAACCCAGTAATTATGCCATTTATAGCACTTTGTAATATTTATCCTGCAAATCTATATTTTCTTAATATTTTCCTTTTTCGCATAAAATAATATTGGGGATAATACAAAATTCTCTTTAGCTCTTTGTATTGCCTTGTGTAATTTTTCTTGTAATAATTCCTTAGGTGGCAGCTGAGTTAAATATTGACCAACATGTACTCCACTCTTATCTACCTCAAGTAAAAATCTCTTTTTAAGTCATCTTCAATAGTTATCAACTTTAATAAATGAGACCAGGTTAATTTTACAGACAGTGTCTGTAACATTTCAAACTCTTGAATCGCATCATACAATCTAACCATATTAATTTGACAACTTCACCACATAATTCCACATCTGCGCCCCCAATAATACTCTTTTATAATCACCAAACTTATATTACTTCTAACCTACAATATGTAGTGTATTTCATCACCTCGTAATTTTATCTAAAAATGTTGGATTCATTGTTAGATACCCACGTTCATTTTTGCAAATATCAGCCCAATCAAGTACTGCACAAATAACAAAACCAGGACCAAATGCGGTTTCTCCTTCTTTTACTCCATGTACTTTATTAGCAATATATCCTTCAACAGAATTTATAGGAAGATCATCACTTCCAAGCTTTGCACCCGAACGTGCTTTACCCTTTACAGCTTTACCACCGTTATTTAGCACAACCTCTACTGCCGCATCAAACACTTGCCAAATAAGCTGATTTGCTGGAGGTATCTTAGGTGATACAAGCCCTTTACCATTTTCATCAAACCAAATAGCACAACTATCTCCTTGATAAAGTTTAATAATTGCTCTACCAGTATTATCATTAAGTTTCTCTTTTATTGTTTTAACAACTATACTGTCAGTATCATTAATATCAACGTGTGCTACTTTACTCAGTGAAAAATCCAGCTTTTCTTCACCTTTAGACTGTACCAATTCCAATTTTTCAAGTATATCAACTAATCTCTTTTTAGTTGCTGGATAAGACATATCCTTTTCATTCTGAACAGCTTTAAAATTTCCCTGATGTTTTAGGAAACACTCTATAAATTCTCTTTCATCAATAGATAAATAATCAAATTTACTTAGAGGGAAATCACCGCTAAGTTCCATCTCACAGTTATCACAGCTTAATCGAGTTGCTACTAATTTTTCTTTACATCTTGGACATTCAGAAACAAAATCTCGGTTCATTCTTCCACCCCTATTCTTTTACCAAAATTATACAGCAGCATTTATACCTAGTCAATATAGTTATAAATATTATTAAACACTACTTTTAAAAAATAAAAAAGTAATGTCAATGACTCCACATCCAACACTCCTACTTGCAGTGTGACCTACTGCTATAATAAATTTTTTCATTTTCATACACCTCCACATGAGATATACACTTCTAAAAGAGTAGCTATGCTACAATACGGAACTTTTCTGCAACCAAGAACTTTTAAATAAAAAACTTCTATAGATGCATAATCCCAATTATTTTTTATTTTATATGTGATATATGAAATTTCATCATATATACTAAATATAGAGGTTATTTTTATGGCCTGCTATGTAATCCAAAAGAGTATTTATTAATGAATATGGAGGGCAGTATGGATTTTAATTACGTTGAAGAATTAGTTTACAGAGGTAAAAATGGCGATCAGTTATCAAAAGAGAAACTAGCATTAGAATTTAAACCTTTAATAATTAACATTTCTAAAAGAACTTTTATAGATGGTTATGAAATTTATGATTTGCATAATGAATGTTATAAATCTCTTTTTAAATGCCTTAAACTATATAATTTAGAAAAGCATAGTTTTGTTGCTTATGCTACAAATGCTATTAAAAATAATATGAATGACCTGATTAAGAGGACTAAAACTAAAAGTTCTACTGATGGAAATGATGCTTTAAGCTTACATGATGATGTTGAAAAAGATTTGCCATCTAATGATATTGACTTGGAAGATTTACTTTGCAATGAATGTGATTATATTGATTTAAGATTCGCACTTAATAATTTAACTGAAGAAGAAAAGGAACTTATTGATTTTATATTTTTTAAAGATAATACAATTCAAACCTATGCTTATATCAAGAATATGGCCTATTCCACCGCAAGTCTTAAAAAGAAAGTTACATTAAAGAAGCTTTTTTGCTATATAAATCAAATTTATAATAATCCCCAGATTAAAGGACTCCAAGGTTAGTTAAGCCTTGGAGTCCTTTTTGCTTATATTTAATTTTCTAATCAAAGTTAAAAGTACTTACTACATTTGTGCTCTCTGCTAATATGGATATATGTTTTATTATATTAAATCACATAAAAATGCAAAGCTTTTTAAGCCTACAACCTCAAAACCCGCATTATTGGCGCATATTCTTCAGAATATATATTGTTCTCCATATATATGGTACTATTCTTAAGAATAAATATGGCTTAGAATATATATTCCTTACCATATTTATGGCAAACCATACTAGAATATATCTATTTTAGTCATGTATCTTAAGTGAAATACTTAAATAAAGAGATATAATTATGGCAAAGAAGAAAAAGACTGACGCACCTAAAAACGATTTTTCTTGTGAAGATGATCTTGATGAATCCAAATTTTGCATTTGGCTTTTCGATCTTCTTCAGTGAGTTATAATTATATTTTTCTTCATTAAACAACTAATAAATTTTTTAGAAATTTCTTTTGAGGGATTCTAAACCAATTATATTAAATTTTCATTTTGGTTTTTTTGTGATAAAATGGTGTTATAAGTAATTATTTATAAATACATGTCGAAAACTTCTTCAAAAATATTATCAAAATTTACTTGGGAGAACTGCATTATGAATAAATTATATTTTTTAAAGAAGCCAAATTTAAACCTTACAAAAGATCAAATTGCTAATGTTGTCCATGATATTAATGTAACTAACTTTGCAAGAATGAAGTTAATTCTTATTATATTTATAATAGTTGAAATTTTATTTATATTATTTAATGATATCCCTTACTTAATAACCCCTTCTTCAAATGTAATTTGGAATGATAGTAAATACTTTATTTTACATTCATTCAATGTGCTTGTTTCTTTTATTGGAATTATTCTTATAAAAATCTCAACTAAATGCAGTAAAAATAAATTTGGACTCATGAATAAATTATTAATTCCAACCTTAGCCACATTGATTTTAAGCTCTATGGCTATAATAAATGGTTTAGATCAAGCTAAACCTGGCAATGTAAGCAGTGTATTTATTGCTAACTTCATTATATTTAGTGCTGTTATAATGTTGAGATTCCCATTAAATTTAGCTGTTTATTCCATTTCATTTTTAGCTTATTTGGGTGGATTAGTAATATTTCAGCATGATACTCATTTGTTAATTACAAACATCATAAACGGATTTATTTTCTTTTTAGCCATTATTCTAATCTCAACAGAAATTTATAATTCCAATTATGAAAAAATAACTCAAAATATAATTTTACAAGAGATTAATACTAAATTGAACTACATGTCAAGTCATGATCCATTAACAGAACTTTTAAATCGAAGAAGTTTTAGTAATCAAGTTTCAGAAAAAATGATACTTATTGATGAATCTAAAGAAATATCAACTCTTATTTTGATAGATATCGATCATTTTAAACATGTAAATGATAAATTCGGTCATCCAGTTGGAGATATCGTACTTAAAAAAGTAAGTAATATTATCATAAAACATATAAAAACTACAGGCTTAGCTACTCGCTGGGGTGGTGAAGAATTTCTTATATTTCTTTTTCAAACCTCAATTAATGAAGCTCACGCATTAGCTGAAAATATTAGACTAGAAATTCAGAATAAAGTAATCGAAGCTGATAAATTCCAAATACAAATAACTGCAAGCTTTGGAATTTCTCTATTAAAAGATAATTTTTCGAACTCTTTTGATACTTCAATTAAAGCAGCAGACGTTGCACTTTATAAAGCTAAAGATCAAGGCAGAAATCAAGTAGTAATAGCATCTGAAGATTATGAAAGAGTTCTATATTGATACATTAATGCTTATATATTCTAGATTTATTTTTCACTAAATTTAAATAAACAACAAAAACTTAGCATGTTAACACTAAGTTTTTCTTATAACATTTTCACTTTTTCATGTATATATTTATAGCTAAACTTTAGAATTTTAAGAAGTTTCTACTTATCAATATAATAAAATTTAATCTAATTACTACAAGCTTGGTTTAAACTTATCAAATTCATATACGAAGTAGACTATTTACTTAATTGCAAATTACTAAACGTTATATCGCTATCCATAGAGAATATTCCCCATTTATGATTTTGCATATTATACATACGTGTACTAAATGCAGCTTCATTATTTACGTACAAAACCGCAACTGAATCATTAATTAGAATGGTAAAATCCAAAACTCCATTATCTGGAACAGTTATAGGCTTTGTAGATTGTAATTGACCTAAGGATCCATCTGTTGATGCGTTGTAAAATTCTAATCTTCCATATTGATGGTTAAAAACAATATTTAATGGAGCCTTACCATTCTCTCTTACATTAAACATAAAACCAAAGTTATTGTTTTTAGATTTTGTATTTATCTTCCCAGTAATTTTATTTGTTCCAGTAATTTCATTAAAGGTCACTGACTCATAGCCATTTCCTGTGAAAGAATAGTCGCTATTATTCTTAGTTACTGTTGAAGTTTTACTATACTCAGTAAGATTAATGCTATGATTTATTTTATCTACAACTGTTCCAACCGGAGTTGCATAAAGATCTCCGTTTGTATTTTGCTTAATTTGGTGCACTACTAAGTTTCCTGCCCAATCAAATGCATTTGAATCATTATAATCTACTTTAGTTGGTGTCCATCCAAACAAGTAAAGATTGTTTGAAGAATCCTTTTCTAATTTTCCAGCATAAAAACCATTTCCATCAAAACTATCTCTACCTGGTTTAGTAAATGGTCCATTTATGCTGCTTGCTTTTCTATAATGAACAACTCGGTTTCCGTATGGATCTGCAGCTGATTGATCTGAGAATGTTAGGTACCAATAGCTTCCATATTGGATCAATGTAGGACACTCTAAATTTGAAGTACCCATATCATTAGTAAAGAATACACCTTGATCAGTCCAATTTTTCAAATCGTCTGATACATATTTTGCTATTACTCCCGTGTTATTCTTTCTAGTTGTTATAAGCATCCAATATTTATTATCAGCTTGATTATAAAAAACGTATGGGTCTCTAAAATCATTCTTTGAATATTGTGCTGAAGCAAAAAAAGTATCGTTATATATCTTTGTCCAATTTTTAAGATCTGTGCTTGTAGCATGCATAATCGCTTCATTAGCTATTTCTGTAGGATTTATACTTACATCAAGTTTTCCGCCATCCCAAGCATTATTGTTATTAGCGGTAATTATAAAGTACAGCATGTCCCCTTTCTTTACATTAAGCATCTTAATATCAATAGTATCTATATTTTCTACTGTATCACTTACAGAAATCCTATTTTGCTGCAATATTTCATCATTATGATAGATTGTTAAGGTAACGCCATCAGGCCAGCTCGGATTACTGTCATTCTGAATAAATTTTGTATACGTTCCCGTTAAATCTATTTTTCCATCTTCTCCAACAGTCCATCTATAAGTAGCTCCAGCACCTGTTGTAACTGCCGGGTGTACAAAATCAGGATGGAGCTCAAGACCATCTAGACTTGACTGATAATACTTTTTATTATCAGCATCATAACCTGTAGCTAAAGTAAAATCTGCATTGCTTGTTCCATAACCATAGCTCCATCTATTGCTTCCTTGAACACCAAAATCTGAAGCTAAGTTTGCTTTATTTAATTGTGATACTACATCAGCTCTGCGATCGTTGAAACCAGTAAAGAATGCATGATATAGCCCATTTTTATCTCTAATTACAGAACCAGTCCCCAAAGCTAAATCCTGATCTGCCTCGCTATTTGAGTAATCAATTACAACACCTTCATTTTTGTAATCGTAAAAATTCTCTGTTTCCAGGAGACTCCAAGGATGGAATCCAATTTCTCCACTATCTCTTATATCATCTAAATAAAATATATTGAATTTCCCATTTTCATAATATGGCATTGGATCTCCGATAAAACTTAAATCTGATTGTTGTGATTTAGGAAATATAGGTTGGTCATTTACTGGTATTTCATCATTTCTATTACCAGCACCACCAGTATTGCTGCTTCCTCCATTATCACTACTGCCACTACTATTATGATTGCTACTACTTGACCTATTTTGTTGACTAGCCGTTGATACACTTGATCCATTGTTATTTTTATCTGAATTATTTGTATCAGTAACTCCAACTACATTTGAGTTAAATGCTTTAGATACTGGTGGTATATCTTTTCCTACAGCTTCTCCAGTTAGTGCAAATGTATAGGTCTTCCCACTTAGTGTTACATTTCCTGCTTGCATAGCTCCTGATGCAACGTCTAGGTAATAAATCTTATCTTCAACTTTAACTACGCCAGTTTGCATAGCTCCTGATTCTGATGCAAAATACCATGTTCCATTATCATTAATCCAACCTGTTTTCATTACGCCTGATGGTTGCAAATAGTACCACGTACCGCTATCATTTACCCAACCAGTTTTCATTTCACCTGACTGTTGTAAATAATACCACGTGCCACTAACATCAACCCAACCCATTTTCATTATTCCCGAATTATTTAAATAGTACCATTTACCATTATCATTAATCCAGCCTGTTTGCTTTTCTCCTAAATCATTTAAGTAGTGCCACTTCCCTTGATTTTGTTCCCAAGCTGCTAATATGCCCATTGAAGGTACAGCTGTTGGAATTATTATAGTTGCAATTGTTATTGCTAATAATCTTAACTTTAACTTGCTCATTTCTTTTCCTCTTTTCTTAAATATTCTTTAAAATTATCAGCAAGATTTTGCATTAACTTCAAGATACTATTTCTCCAATTTCCCCTAAGAGTTTTGAAACAGAATCATATACAGTCAAAAATTTTTCTTCAATATCTCTATGCAAATCTTTTTCTCTCATTTTTTGCTACCTCATTACATTTATCTATATTTTATTAAACACACATCACTTTATAAGCAATTTAATATAAACCTCATAAAAACCTAACAAGTAATATGATAAAAACAGTAGATACTTTTATTTTTGATTTAAAACTATCTACTGTCATAATTTGAATTAATGTCAATTGTAATATTCCTTAGATGTATCTTAGATACATCTTAACAAATCATTAAAAGGCTCTTACAAGCATGATAGGTTTTCTCACCTTTTATTTTTTAATTGGTTTCTGGGAATACTACTGTTATAACTCCTGAATCGGCATCATTGGTTACTGATGTTGTTCCCTCTACTGTAAAGAAATCTTTTGGCACACCCATTAATGTATAGCCTGCTTTTGGTGTTATTGTTATTGTCGCAGTGTATACTTTGTTTGGCTCAAATATTGCTGGATTTTCGCTCCATACAATCGTTGCTGTATATTGATCAGTTTCATCAATTGTTGATACTGGAGTTTCACCTGTTACAGGTGTTGCAACTGTGATAGCTGCTCCTGTAGTAACTGTAACAGCTGCTCCTGTAGTATCAGTAATACTACCTGCTGTAGCATCACTAGTAAGAGTTATATTCCTAAATTCCGATGCTCCATTCCATACATTTAATCCAAATTTCCCGGTTGTATAATAATTCTGAGTTATATCACATACCTTTTTACTATTTATCCAATAAATAATGTGATTTCCATTTAACTCTATTTTTAAATAGTATCTATTATATTGCGCTTCTGGAACATCACCCTCTGCAAATGTAACCTCTTTCATAACGCCAGTACCATCTGGAACTTGTCCAAACAATCTATAATGACCCCATTTTCCAACATTAGCTATAATTCCTCCATCTCCAAAGTAATTATCGCCTTGAGCAAGTAATACAACTCCTGCTACATCACCATTTGCCGGGCGGGTATTATGCCAATCCCCTAACATTTTAGAGTCCACATCTAAAGTATAAGTTCCTTGACTTGTATCTATATTCTGGTCTGAAATTGCGAAACCATTGTTGTTCTTGCCACCATCTACTACATAACTATCATCAGAAACATGTAAGTCTTCTGGTGTATTATCAAAAGTTAAACCTGAACCTGAAATACTTGTTTCAGTACTTGGAGCATCATTACTAAGATTTACATTTTTAAATGATGTTGCTCCTCCATAAACATTTAATCCAAATATTCCTGTTTCATAATAGCTTTGTTTAGTATCACAAACTAATTCGTTATTAATCCAATATTTAATATGCCCATCACTAACTTCTGCTTTCAATTTATATATGCTATCATCAGCCTTTGGAACTATCCCACTATTTAAATCGCTGACTTGTGGATTTCCATTTGCATCAAGCCCTGTGAAGACAAACACTCTATATTCGCCATTTTTATTTATATTAGCTATTATAGAACCTTCCTTTGGATTTGCACTTTTTGATAATAATACAAGGCCTGCAGTATTTCCATCTGACACATCTGCATCTGCTTTTAAAGTAGAAACCTTCCCACTTATATTAGTTTCTTGTGCCACTGCAAAGCCGTCACCCGAACTATTTCCTGTATAACTGTTATCTTTTACATACCAATCTCCAGTAGTTTCAAAATTAGTTAAGTCTTTTATTATGCTGCTTGGATTGCTGTCATACACACTTACATTAATTGTTTTGCTTGTTTTTTGATCTTTTGATGTAGCTGTTAAGTTTGTATTCCCAACGCCTTTTGTTTTAAAAGTAGTCTTTTCATCGTCTTGATTTACAATTTCTAAAATATTAGAATCAAATGTCCAAGTAACACCTTGCTCTGCTGTTTCTGGAACTGTAGCTGTATAAATAGTAAATTCATCTCCTACTTTTTTGCCTAGATCACCTTCACTCAATGATACTAATGCAGAATCTTTACCAGCAACTTCATTATTCCAAATACTGCTTAACGGATAATATTGAATTTTAGCTGTTGAAGTTCCACCAACTGAATATACTTCAATGCCATTACTAGATCGATTAGGGAAAATTTGTGCTGAACCAGTTACTTCACCATTGTTTCCATACACTTCTACTGAAGCTGCATCTACAAAAATGTGTAATTGAATCTTACCATCAGATGTTTTACCCATTTTTTGACTATAAGCTTGTAAAAATTTATCTGCACTTGGTGACTTTCCTGATTTTGAACGGTCAAGTGTTACATCTTCAGTTTGAGTATTATATTTAACTATAGTTTCCTGATCTGCAGATTTTCCAACTCTTAATTTGAATCCAACTTCTGTTGTAGATGCATCAGGTGTAAACTCTGCAACAATTTCGTATTGGCTTCCTGATAAATTACTCATAATATTAGGCTGATCTGGAGAAATTGTAACATTATCAAAAGTCGTAGGTGATTTACGTAAAGTTTTATATTCGTCTATTGGTTGTTGTATTAAACGAATTCCTGCATCTGTGTTAACTAATTTTAATTCAGTTTGTAAATCAAAAGATCCATTAAAAGTCTTTGTTATAGGAGCAACATTATTACAGTAATCCCAGTTATTCATCCAATTAATCATAATTCTTCTTCCATCTGGTGTACCGTTTTTACCCGTACCATAATAAGTTTGAGCAGCATATGAGTCTTTAGCAAAATTCATAGGTAAATGTTCATCATTATCAGTAACGAATTTCCACACACCATCTACTTCTTTAAAATCTCCAACTCGATAATATCTGCCACCTTCACTTAATACCCATTTATATGTTCCAGTATCTCCAACTTCTAATTTATATACATCTGGACACTCTGTTTGAATTTCATCTTGCATTCCTTCTGGATGCCAATCTTTTAAATTATCTGATGAGAAAAATCTTAATGGCCCCCCTGCTGCTACCATAAACCATTTTCCAGCTTCTTCATTGTAGAATACTTTAGGATCTCTAAATGCAGAATTATTTAATGGATCACTTTCTGCTGCAATAACAGGATTTCCTTCATACTTAATCCATGTTCTTCCATTATCCTTACTATAGGCAATACTTTGTTTTTGTCTTTCTGCACCGTTATCCATATAATCTTGAGTATAAATTGCAACTAATCCTCCACCTTCAATTCCATCAAAGAAACCAGTAGTATTATCTTTATCTACAACTGCTGAGCCAGAGAATATTGTTCCTCCTTCATCTGGATACAAAGCTATTGGAAGCTCTTGCCAATGGATCAAATCCTTACTAACAGCATGTCCCCAATGCATTGGTCCCCATACTGAAGCATCTGGATAATACTGATAAAATAAATGATATTCTCCATTAAAGTAAACCATTCCATTCGGATCATTAGCCCACGCCTTAGCAACAGAGTAATGATACTGTTCACGATAGTCTTCTAAATAATTAGTTGAAGTACTCGGCTCAACATCTTTATTAATACTATTATCAAATATAGTCCTAGCAGCTGCTAGTTCTGTTACTGCCGAATCTATATCTTTTTGCGTAGAACCTGTATTATCTACAACTGCTTGTGCTGCATCAATAGCTATTTTAAATGTGGACTTTGATCCAACTTTATACTGCCCCACTTCTGTTCCTTCTACTGCTGCTTCATATTTTAATTTTGAAGCTGTTATTGCATTTATTAGAGATACTTTATTAACTTTACTGCTATCACTGTTATGATTATGACCACTACTGCTACCATTACTGTTACTATTCAAATTATTTTGTTCATTTGCCACTGGTGGATTATTGTTAGTTGAATTACCACTAACTTCATTTCCGTTTGAATCAAATATTTTAGTCGGTAATAACTCTGTTCCAACTACTTCTCCAGTTTGTGCAAATACATATGTTTTTCCATTTATCGTTGTATTACCAACTTGCATAGCTCCTGTAGCTATATCTAAACAATAAATTTTTCCATCTACTTTAACTACACCAGTTTGCATTGCTCCTGATGTTGCTGCAAAATACCATGTGCCATTATCATTAATCCAGCCTGTTTTCATTGCCCCTGATGGTTGCATATAATACCATGTACCGTTATCATTAACCCAACCCGTTTTCATTGCTCCTGATTGTTGCATATAATACCATATACCACTATCATTAACCCAACCTGTTTTCATTTCTCCTGATTGTTGCATATAATACCATGTACCATTATCATTTATCCATCCAGTTTTTCTTTCTCCTGAATCGCCTATATAGTACCAGTTCCTTCCACTTTCTTGCCAAGCTGCTGACACTCGTAAGGAAGGTAGTGTTGCTATTGTTGTGGTCGCGACTGTAATTGCTAGTAATTTTAACTTTAACTTTTTCATTATGTTTGTCCCCTTCTTACTATAATAATATTGAACTAAATTATTTATAAATTTTGCATTAATTTAATATCGGATTTCATCTCTTGTAAACGCTTACCAAAATGATATGCATATTCATTTTCTATTTTCATTAACAACATAAACTGCCTAAATATCAGAAAGTGAATCTATATATTTTGTGGCAGTCATGTTATTTGTATAAATTTTAATGTGTAATGGTTTCCTTAAAATAAGATTAAAAATTTATTTTATTTTAATATTCCTGAAGCTACTCCTAAAATACCTACTGCAAATAATCCGAATATTATTAATAAAGGATTTACTTTTTTCTTTAATAAGTACATACATAAAAATGTTAATAGAAGTGGAACTAATCCTGGCATTAAACTATCTAATACGCTTTGAACTGTAGTAATAACTTCTTTTCCATCAGCTTGTGTATATTTAGATAAAACAAATGGTATGTTAATACTTGTCCATTTAGAAACAAGACCACCTATAACTAATAATCCAAGTACTGAAGATCCTTCTGTAAGATATCTAAGTTTATTTCCTGACATATCAGAAACTAATTGAGTTCCTTTTTCATATCCATAGAACATTCCATACCAATTTGTTGCAAGTCTTATTGCATTAAATCCTAAGAAGAATATTAATGGTCCTATAATGCTTCCAGTTAATGCAAGTCCAGCACCTAAAGCTGCAAGTACTGGTCTTAATGTTCCCCAGAAGATTGGGTCTCCAACTCCAGCAAGTGGTCCCATAAGACCAATTTTAACACCACTGATTGATGCTTCACTAATATCAGCACCATTTGCTCTTTGTTCTTCCATAGCTGCTGTTATACCCATAATTGGAGTAGCCATGAATGGTTGTGTATTAAAGAATTCTAGATGTCTTTTAAGTGCTTCACTTAATTCATCACCCTTATATAATTTCTTTAAAGCAGGTATTAAAGTTACACAAAATCCTATTGCTTGCATTCTTTCAAAGTTAAATGATCCTAACAGGAAATTTGAACGAATAAACATTTTTACTATATCACTTCTATTTAATTTCTTTTCACTCATTATCGTATCCTCCTTTTCTAATTTACATTAATTCCGAATCGTCAATATCGCTCGCACCACCTGCTACAGCTACATTATTTTGTTTAGCTAATGATTGAATGTGGAATATAGCGCAAATAACACCTATAACACCAAAACCAATTAAGTTAACCCCAGTGAATGCTGCCATTATGAATCCAATAAAGAAGAATGGCATTAATGACTTAATATTCATCATGTTAATTACCATTGCATACCCAACAACCACTATGAATCCACCTGATACTTGAAGTCCTCTTGTAATTACTGGTGGTATAGCTGCAAGCATTGCATTTACAGCATCTGTACCTGCAAGCATCCCTACTATAGCAGCTGGTACAGCTACACGAATTGCTTGAAGTGATAATCCTAAGATATGACACATTTCTATTCCTCTTGTATTTCCTTCTGCCGCATACTTATCAGCTAAATGTTGGAAGAATACTGTTATTGTTCTTACAAAGATAGTAAGTACTTGTCCTGCTGCTGCAATTGGAATTGCTACTGCTATACCTGCTCCAATTGATTGATGTCCAATTATAACAAGTATTGCTGAAATTACACTCGCAAGAGCCGCGTCTGGTGCCATAGCAGCCCCAACATTCATCCAGCCAAGTGCTAACATTTCAAGTGTTCCTCCTAATATAATTCCTGTTTGAATATCTCCTAGTACAAGTCCCACTAATGTACATGCAACTATTGGTCTATGAAATTGTGCTTCATCAAGTACGCTTCCCATACCAGCAATTGCTGCAACTATTAATAATAAAATTAATTGTAAAGTGTTCATTTATAATTCCTCTCTTTCTTTTTTGTTTTATATAAAAATTTAATTTTATATCTAAATAAGTTTTAGTTCTTTTAATCTATCCATTAGATTTATTTTAGTATCTTTTGCTAACTTCCTTACCTCTAATTCAATACCTTTTTCATGAAGCTTTTTAAAGGCTTCAATATCAACATCATTCATACATAATGCATTTGTAATTTGTTTGTCGCCTGCTTTAAAGCACATTCCTCCAACGTTTACAGATTTAATAGGTACTCCGCCTTCAACCATTCTTAATACATCTGTAGGGTTTGTGAATAAGAATAAAGTTTTAAAGCTGTCAAATTTAGGATTATTATATGCTTCAATTGCTTTTGCTATTGGAAGCACATATGCTTTTATTCCTGGAGGTGCTACTTGAATTACTAATTGTTTTCTTAAATCATCTGCTGCAACTTCATCACTGCAAGCAAATATTCTATTACACCCACTCTCCTTAGTCCAAACTGTTGCTACTTGTCCGTGTATTAATCTGTCATCTATTCTTACAAAACTTATCTCCATTTTTTATACCTCGCTTTATTATTTTTATAGAAAATTACAAGTAATTACATTAATTCATCCTCTACATGATCTTCAACATTTTTAACGAAAACTCTTATAGCTTCTTTACCTGAATTTTCTGCAATAGCTAGAAGCTCTTGTAAGTTTGAAAAATCTCTGCTTCCTAATGTTTCTAAAATCATAGGAAGATTAACTCCTGTTACAATTTCCATATTGTCATTCTTCATGGCAAGAATACTTGCTGCATTAAATGGACTTCCTCCAAAGAGATCAACCATAAACAAAACGCCATGACTTGAATCCATTTTGTTTATAAGTTCCTCATATTTTTCTACCAGATTTTCTACTCCTTCACGTGGTTTGAAAGTAACACTTTCCACATTTTCCTGAGTTCCAAAAATCATTTCTGCTGATTTAAGAATCTCTTCTGAAAATGTACCATGTGTACCTATTATTACTGAGATCATTATTTCTTCATCCTTTCTTGCTACATATATTATTTTTATACTTATATACATAGCAATTCTTGTGCCAACTAAGAGTGTTAATAAAAAATATGTCTAAAACTAAGCTTATAACTGCCTTTGTCAATACTTAAGTATTGGCAATCACACTATTAATTGAAGATTCACATACTTTCAATCACATTTAACACGGTTTATTAAATAATTTATAATAATTAACACACATTTATTTAAAAATTAACTGCCACTAACACACGATTTTTTTAAACCTATGTATTAATGGCAGTTAACTTTTAGTTTTTTATTTCGTAATTCTATCGATTCAGCTAGAATTTAGTTAAAGATCCCCATACTAGACTAAGTTTCATCCAATGATATCTGCAATATAATATATTTCATCATCTGTTAAGTCTATTGATAATGCATTTCTGAAAATTAAACCAGCCTCCTTCAATGATTCTATAATCTTCTTATCAAAGTTTATATTGTCCTCATCATATACTAAACTATTATTCAGTATCATTCTTTCTAATGCGCATGCAACATGAAACATAATTCTTAATTTAACTGGATTTTCAAAATGTGTACCTAATAACTTTTCAGTCAAATATAAAAACTCATCTAATAGAGCATAAATTTTTTTAGGGTTAAGAAATGTTATAAACTCAGTAATAGTTTGTGTACAAAGATTTTCAAATATTATTTGCTTATCTTCCGTATTTTTTATAGTTTCTATCTCTTTACCTTTGATAACACTTATTAATATGCTCTCTCCTGTTCCATCGATTAATTGTTCTATAGATATAAATGGAATTCCAAGATTAGGATTAGTAATACCTATAACAGCCAAAATATTATTTTCTTCCAGTATCTTCTTAATGGACTTAGTTAAGTTCTTTAGCCCAAGTGAAATAATATTAATGTTCTTAGCACCAATATTATTTGTAACGTTCTCCACTAATTCTTTAAGCTTTATAGCAGCACCTTTTCCTGTAGAACATAAAGTGATTATTACCTTGTTTTTTTCTTTATTTTCTTGAATTGCTTGTTTGGTAATATTATTAGTGTATCCCCTAAAATCAGTAAGTAAATATGAATATACTGAATTTAAGTCAGCATCACAAACAGAACATTTCCTAACTGCTTCTAGCACTAGCGGTGTAGAAACCATATCAATACTTTTTATATTTATACCTATCTTTTCTGAAATAACATCAGCAAAACTATTTAATGATCCCATGTCTACTAGAAGTAATACTCCTTTTCCTTCATCTACTTGCTTGACTTTTTCTATAACATTATCTAATATATCCGATGGTGTTCTTTCAAGAGGCATATCGACAGCAAGAATATTATCAGCTTCAAATAGCTTTTTAGCTACACTAACCATGCTAGTTGCAATCCCTGATCCATGTGATGCTACTACAATACCGACTCTTTCTTGACGAGACGATTCTTGTATTGAATTTAATAGTAAGGCTAAATATTCAATCTCCACATTAGGTATGCTTAGGCTAAAGCTATTCTCAATAAGAGCATGAATTTCTTTAGCGACCTCATATTCTTTACTTTCAATTGATATTGATAAATCGATATTTGATTCATAAGAAACAGTATTTTTCTTAATCCGATTAAATAATGCACTAAAATGAAGGCTTGTTGCGTAAATAAACCTTTCATTTAGTTTTTTATTCAATCTGTTTTCAGCTAATATTTTTATCTTCTCTGCAAAATCTACAATATTTTTATCAACAATCTTTAGCAATCCTTCTCTACGACTTATATCATTTTTAAATCTATCATAAAACTGTTTTAAATGAATACTTATATCTGTAGTTATAAATCTCTTTATTTCTTCATCGTTCATACCTTCTTCCTGAAGCACAGAAGTTTTATTCTCTATTATTCTGTAAATATTGAATGGCGTTTCATAATCCTCTGTTTCTAAAAATGTTTTATTGCCATCTGGTTTAATGGTAATACTGTTAGGTATCGTACTCCACATAGATGACTTATCTTTATTGTGATTCCCAAAAGCTAGTATTCCACTTTTAATATTTGAAGGTAAGATAGATAAATTAATTTCAATACTATTATTTGTATTGATGCAATTGAAAAATCCCTTTGCACAAACCAATTGTATATTAGATTTTAGCTGTCCGACATTTCCATAGGTAGTGCTGCCTATAAGAGCTCTAATAGCTTCCGATGAAATCTTAATAGTTTTGTTTACTCTCTGAGCCTCTTTGGAAAGTAAATATTGTACTAGTTCTAATTTTTCATTAATCGGTCTTTCATCAAAAGGTGGAATAGTTATTGTTATAGGAATTCTTCTAATAAAAGTATTCAATAGCGTGGAATTTGGATCCTCAGTTGTAGCTCCAATCAATAGCACATTTGCTTTATGTTGTCTATCTGTTTCTCCTAACTTGTTATAAGTTCCTGTATCCATAAAGTAAAATACCATTTCTTGGCCTTCTGGCGGTAATCTATGTATTTCATCTAAAAATAATATACCTCCATCAGCTTTTTCAACTATACCTTCCTTTTCTTTTTCAGCTCCTGTAAATGCGCCTTTAACATGTCCAAATATATGTGCTAAAAGAAGCTGAGGATTATTAGAATAATCAGCACAATTAAATATTATAAATGGCGGATCTTCAGGTAGCTGTTTTATATTTTTATAATACTTGTACATCATACTAGCAAATAAACTTTTACCAACACCAGTACTACCTATTATTAGGGTATGCAAGCCGTTTGGCGGATATAATAAAGCTGCCTTTGCTTGTTCTATTTGATTTTTTAAACTTACATTGAATCCAATTAACGAATCGAAAGGTGATTTATCTTCTTTATCCTCAACCAAATTAATAAAATCATTAATTTCTATGCCTTCTTCAGGCTCATCATTTAAAGATACATTTAATAATCTTAAAAACTGTTCTCTATCAAAATACAGAACAGGTCTATTTTTAATTTTAATTATTTTCTTTTCTCTGCATAGAGTATTAAGCTCCCTAGAAGCATTGCTCCTTAATATTCCTAAGTATTCTGCAACTTGCTGAGCACTAAATCCCTTGATTTCAAATAATTTTTCCTTAGTAAATTCTCTAGAATTTGATAATATATACTCATAAATCTTATCAATTAGCTTCATAGCATTATCACCTTTCTTTAATCCGTAGTTTTAATTTGGGATGCTTATTGTTCCAGAAACCTTTTTCTGCAATCTTATATTGAATTGTATAATGTTCATGAATTTCAGGTAATATATCTACACCATATTCCTTAACTATATCTTGAATTACATAAAGCAACTCCCACATTTCTGGTTCAATGAAGAGGCAGCTTGTCCCCGGTTTCTTTATAGCATATGCATAAGTCTTTATATCTCATAAAGAAATCTTTATACTATAATTTATTCCTTCATATTTTCTTAATATATAAGTTAACATAAGTTCACTTGACTCACTGTAGGCATTGATGCTATTGCACCATAATTTGTACATGTAATTGCTCCTACTTTATTAGCGAATGTAATTATATTTTTCCATTCTTCAAAGCTTATATTTTGCTTATCTTCAATATCAGATACTTGTTTTAATACAGCTCCAACAAATGCATCCCCAGCACCAGTTGAATCCACTTGCTTAATTTGAATAGATGGAATTATTGCATTTTCTCCATTAACACTTAGATATGTTCCTTTAGATCCTAACGTAATAGTTACAACTTTAACACCTAATTCATGTAACCTATTAACTCCAGCTGTTATATCTTTTTCTTTAGTTAGTAAAAATAATTCTTCATCACTTAACTTGGTAAACTCACTTTCCCTTATAAACTTAATGCTATCTTCAATAAACAGCTCTAATTTATCTGATGTTATTAGAGCATCTCGATAGTTTGGATCAAAGGATATATAAATATTATTAGATTTTGCATATTCTAATAATTTAAAATATGTCTTCTTTAATTCTCCTTCTAAAAATCCTGTAGCTGAACCAAAGTGAACTATATCTGAATTAGTTATCTTTGATAAATCAATATTATCAAATGAATACTCCCCATCACTTCCTCTTAGAAAATCAAAATTACGCTCACCATTTGCATCTATACCAACTAAAGCTATTGTTGTACTGCCTTTTTCTACAGCCATTTCTGTATTGATATTTAAATCTTTTAGTAATCCTATTAGATGTTTTCCAAAAAAGTCATTTCCCACTTGTCCTAAAAAATAAGCATTCCCCTCTAATTTTGAAATACAAGCTGCAACATTTGCTGGTGCTCCACCTGCTTTTTTTTCAAATTTTTCTCCATCTTTCAGCCCTTTATTATCAACACAAACCATGTCAATTAAAAGCTCTCCTATACAAAAAATATTTTTACTCATAATTTATCCCTCCATTTTTATTTCTTTTTTTATATAACTACTAAATTTAATCTTCTGAATGTATTTTTTCTAATTCTTTTAATGCTTGATTAATCTGCGATCTTGCCCACTTGTCTCTATCTTCACCTGGATATTGTCTATAATTACACTCTATTACCTCAATAAGGTATAAGTATACTTTATATAGTGTGAATCTTACGTATTCGTCTCTATTTAAATCTTCTCTTCCAACAAACGTATTCATAAGATTTTTATTGTCCCAAAAATATCCACATATTGGTTCAAGTAAAGGATCTCCGAATATTGCGCGTTCACAATCTAAAACTCCAACAATTTTAATAGTTTTAGGATCTATAACGATATTTCCTTCCCACAGATCTTTATGAATAAGTAATGGCTTTGTTACTTTATTTAACGAATCTCTATGCCCATTAATTATTCTATATAATTTATTGTTTTCAAAAGGAAATGAAATTCCTACATCTTCAGCATCTTCTAAAAGCTCTTTAACCATATTAAAAAAAGCTTCATACCATGTAGAAAATCTTTTATTTTCTTGAGAAATGCATCCAAAATATTCTCCTTCTATTCCATTTATCTTCCTAACAATGTCTACTAGATTCGAGGAAATTTTCGCATATTGTTTTTCTGTAAGCTCATTACGTATCTCATTAAGAGGTCTTCCATCAACAAATTCCATAAATAAAAACTCGCAGTTAATAATTTCACCGCTCTTGTCATAATACAAAACTCTAGGAACAGGAATCCCTTCAATAGAATGCATTTTATTTAAAACAAATACCTCAGTTTCCATAATGTTATTTTCATATCTCATTACCTTTAGGTCTTTCATAGGTGATATCTTAAGTACTACTTTTCGTCCATCATTAAAAACTATAATATATGCAGTGTTGAAAAAACCGCCCTTTAACTCTATTATGTCTTGCACTACTACGTCTTCTCCAAATGCTTTCTTTGTCATTTTTATTATTTGCTCATTTAAAACCTTTGTCTTAGTTATGCTTACCATATTATTTAATCTCCTTAATTTAGAGTATAATAGAAAAAATAGATGATAGTCCTGCGTTATCAGCTTTAGATCTAATAATAGATTTTATATCTATTCCAATACGTGATAATTTTTCTTCAAGAAAATCTCCAAATGGATCATTACCAAGCTTAGTAATTATTTGAGATTTTCCGCCTAACTTTTTAACACAAGAAGCAACATTAAATAGTAAATTTTTGCGATAGTCCACTTAGATTTTGTGCTGTTTCTGCTTGACTTTGGGACGATTTTGCCACTTCATCAACAGCTAAAGTAATTTCATTTATGCTAACTAATATCTCTTCTGAACTAGCCGCAGATTCTGCTGCTGTATCTGATAAACTTCCTAACGCGGAATTTATTTGATTTATTACTTCCTTCATTTGTTCTGATGAATTATATATATCACTTGCTATATTATTAACAAACTCAGCATCTTCTTCATACTGAACTCCAGTATTTTTAAGTAATTCATAGCTTGGCTTAACACTATTTTCGAGATAGGATAGAACCTCTTGTCCACTATTAGATAGATTATTAAATGCATCTTGTATTTTATATACCATTCCTTGAATACTAGCCACTGCTCCTGATGACTGTTCTGCAAGAGTTCTTACCTCTTCAGCAACTACTGCAAATCCTTTTCCCATTTCCCCTGCTCTTGCAGCTTCTATTGCTGCATTTAATGCAAGTAAATTTGTTTGTTCTGCTATATCACCTATAGAATCCGCCATAATTTTAACCTCTTGAACAACTTTGCTATCCTCTATAGCTTTTAAAATGTTCATCCGATTTTCTTCATAGATTTTATTACCTTGTTCAATATTTTGTATTGCTTTTTCTTTTATTTCTACGGCTCTTTTTTTAATTTCTGTTGCAGATTTAAAACTTTTATTTGCTTTGTTACTTAACCCATTTGTTGCACTTACTATTCCCTCTGCTGATGCACTTACTTCTTCAGTTGCAGCACTTAAGTCCTGCATACCTTTAGCTATTTGCTCAGTAGAATCGCTAACATTTTTCATTGTAGAAAAGACTTCCTCTATTGTTGCTGATAGGCCTCTGCTAGTAGTATTAACTTCACTAGAACTATTAACAATTTCAGATATCAGTACTTTAATGTTTTCTTTTGCTTTATTTAATGCTATTGCAACGTCTCCTATTTCATCCTTAAATCTAATATCTACTTTTTGAGTTAAATCTCCATTACCTATTGCTTTAGAAAAAATTACAATCTTTTTCAATTGTCTCGAAATTGCTAATGACATTAAAATTCCGAACACTATAGCAACAATAAATACAAAAATAGTAATTAATATAACTGTGGTTCTGGAGTCAATGTATCTTATAGTATTATTTTCAGATGTCCAAGCTGCCTCATCCGTATTCATATTAATTATTAAATCAAGCGAATTAAAAAGAGTCTGTCTTGTTTTAGAACTTATAATGATTCCTCCTATTGCAGATTTATAGTCTCCTTTTGCAACAAAATTACATATTATATTTCCAACATCAGAATATTCTTTTGCATATGTTTCAATTGACTCAAATGTGCCTTTCTGACTTTCTTTAAGTAACTCGTCTTTATAAATGTCTAAAAGTTCTGTGTTCTTTTTAAATAAGTCCTGTACCTCATTAGATGTATCCTTAATTTCACCTATTCCTATTCCGTCCTTATAACATAGTGTAATTAAATCTGCACTAATCACTGAATAATTTTGCTTTAGCTCACTCAATATTTCTATAGATTTAAAGTTATATTCGTACATTAACTTAGCATTAGTATTTAATTTATCCATATTGTATATTCCTATATACCCAATAACTCCTGTAAATGCTGCAATGCAAATAAATGAAAAAATTAATTTGGATGCAATTTTAAAATTATTAAGTAATTTAATCATAAGTTTCACCTACATTCCATGATATTTAACAAATTTTATCACCTTATTAAACTCTACATTGAAACCGAATTTCAACTTTCGTGTTTCAAAATATTAATGTTTTTTATCAGAAACTCTTCATTCATTTAAAAGTGCCTAAATTACGAAATCTAATTTAGTCACTTTATTAATACATCTGAATATAATTTTTAATGTAGAACAATACTATGTTTTTCAATATTTATTTCAGCTTCTCCCTTGGCATAAAACGAAATATCTGTTGCATCTAGAGCAGTGTAAAAAGTTGATGTCATTACTTGTTCACCATCATTCACAAAAATTTCTGCAGAATACTTATCAATAATTAGTCTTAACTTAACCTTTCCATTTTGATTCCTTACATTCATTTCTCTCTTATGCAGCGCATCACTAAGTCTTGCTGAATAACTTCTATCAAATGAAACTAGATTTTTTATTGGATCAAAGGTAATTAATGTTTCATATTCCTTATTTTTAGCAATCTTAATTATAAATTCTTCGCAAGCTGCACCATTAATTTCAACGGACATATCTAATTCTCTTCCTGATATACCTTCCAATTGCACCTCATCCTTAACTGATACATTTTCATATTTCACAGTATTCTTATAGTAATTCTTAATTTCTCTAATTGGATTTTGAATTAATTGTCCATCCTTTATTGTCAGTTCTCTAGGAATGCTCATCATTCCACACCATTTAATGTCCTTTGGAACAATATTATTTTCCCAAGATTGCATCCATCCAATCATAATTCTTCTTCCATCTTCTGTTTCAAGGGTTTGAGGCGCATAGAAATCTAAGCCAAAATCTATAGTTCCATAATCTTCCCTATTAAATTTATGATTTTCCTTATTATATTTACCAATTAAATACACTGTATTGTGTCCATTATGAAATTTTAGCTCTTGTGCCTTTACTTCCATTGGTGAAATTATCATAATATCAGTTCCATCAACATTAAAGAAATCTGGACATTCCCACATGCGGCCTATTTTATTTTCACATCTATCAAGAATAGTAACAAATGTCCATCCTCTTAAATCCTTTGATTTATATAAAAGAATTTGTCCACTTCCATCAGCATGTCTGCTGCCGACTACAACATAAAAGTCATCTCCTTCTTTCCATATCTTAGGATCTCTGAAATCTTCTAGGTTGCTGCCTTCTGGTAAAGAAAAACTAGTAATAACAGGATTACTATCTAATTTTTCATAATTTATGCCATCTCCTATAGCAATACATTGAGTTTGTCTAATTAAATGAGAGCCATCTTCTTGAACTTCATCTAATACTCCAGTATACATAAGTATGTGCTTTCCATCTGACTCTACGGCACTTCCTGAAAAACATCCTCCCATATCATATACTTGATCTGGTGCAAGAGCTGCCGGCAGTTGCTCCCACTTTATAAAATCTTTTGTTTTACTATGGCCCCAATGCATTGGACCCCATTTAGTATCATATGGATGATATTGATAGAAAAGATGGTATTCCCCTGCAAATTTTGAAAATCCATTTGGATCATTAATCCAACCTATTGGTGAAGATAAATGAAATGAAGGTTTCTGTCCTTCTGGAATAGTTTTTATAGATTCTTCTTCAAAAACTCTTGCTTTGTCTAAAACTTCACTATTATTTCTCACTATATTATTCATAATCATTTCCTTTCAATTATCATAGATATTACATAAGCGACCCTAAAGTCGCTTATATAAGTATTATTTTGCAAAGTATGCATCTAAATATTTTTGTTTAATATCTAATATTTTTTGTAGTCCAAGTTTGTCCATTTCTTGTAAATAAGAATCCCATTCAGCATCAATACCACCATTTAAAATCCATTCAGCTTTTTTACGTTCTGTATATGCTTTTACTGCTGTTTCATATTGTGTAAGTGTATCAATATCTTCTTGTGACATAAATACAACTGGGTAGATATTTTCTGCCTTCATATCTTTTACATAAGTATTACGAATTATATCTAATCTTTCTTGTGCATCATCTGGAGATGTTGTATATTTTCCATAATAACTATTAAGAATTGCTAATGGTCCTCCAACAAATTGGTTTGCACGAACTTCCCATGGAGATGCTTTGCCTAAAGGTAAATGTTTTAAAGTTTTATCTGCTGTTAATTCAAATATATTGGCATTTTTCTCATCACCATATGTTCCCCAGTTATCTTGTACTGATTGAACAGGATCGTATAACTTATCAATCCATTTTGCTGTTAATTCTAAGTTCTTATTTCCTGATGTTATAACACATCTTCCCACATCAACACCCATTGCATTTTGTCTAGTAGCATTAACAATTCCAGTAGGACCTGCAAGTGCTGGAAGTGGAATAAAATCATTTTTATTTACTGATACATTCGAACTATCCCATGTAAAAATCATACCATAACGACCACTCTTACCTTTTGCTACAAAAGTGTCCCATTTTTGAGTAAATGCTTCTGGATCTATGAGACCTTCTGCTTGAAGCTTATTAAGGTATTTAATACCTTCTTTATATCCATCTTGAACAGTTGAATAAACTACTTTCTTATCACTATTTACTAGATAATGATCTCCATTATCCCCCAATCCAAATGCCCCAAGTATAAATCCCGGATCTTCATTTACACCATTAATTATAAATGACATTGGAATTACATCTGTTTTTCCTTCAGGGTGTTTATCCCTAAATGCTTTTAAAACTGTAACTAATTCATCAGTTGTTTTTGGTACTTGAAGACCTAATTCATCAAGCCATTTTTTATTGATCCATGGAATATCTCCAATTGCTTGAATAGCTTCTTTTCCGCTTCCTAATTCTTCTATCCATGGGAATGAGTAAATGTGCCCATCTGGTGCAGTAATCATTTTCTTATACTCTGGTTTTTCTGCTAGAACTTTTTTAAAATTCGGCATATATTTGTCTATTAAATCTTCAACAGGAACTATAACACCTTGTTTTGAATAACGAAGTAAATCATTATTATTCATCCCAGCGTTAAATACTACATCTGGAAGTGTATCTTTTTTTGATAATGCTAAATTCTTCTTATCAGCAAATTGTTCATCTGGATAACATGTCCAATCAATGTGAACATTTGTTTCTTTCTCTAATCTTTGAAAAATAACTCTTTCATTTGGATCTTGAGTAGAAATTGATGGTGCACTTGTAAGCATTTTTAAAGATGCTGTTTCTTTTAATGGAAATGAAACATCTTTTATTGCACTTGTTTCCCCTTTGTTACTTGTTCCACCGCTACATGCTGTAAATGATAATACTGTTAACATAGCTAATGAAATGCTAACTAATTTTTTGATTTTACTTGTTCTCATATTATTTTCCCCTTCCTTAACATATATTTATTATTTAACCTTTTACTGACCCTGCCATTATTCCTTTATCAAAATACTTTTGGAAAAATGGATACATGATAAGTAAAGGTAAACTGGAAACAACAATAGTAGAGTATTTTAATAATTGTGCAATTTTAGCCATTGCTGCAGAACTTTGAATATCTGCAATCATACCTGCCTTTGGTGTATTTTGAATTAAAATTGATCTAATTACTAATTGTAAAGGCTGTAATTGAGCATCATCCAAATAAATCATGGCATCAAAGTAACTATTCCACTGTGCTACAAATTGATATAAAAGTAACACTGCAATAATTGGTTTACATATTGGAAGCATAATTTTAAAGAAATGTGTAATATCACTTGCACCATCTATAGCAGATGCTTCCCTTAACTCTTTCGGTAAACTTTGGAAGTAAGTTCTTGCGAGTATAATATTCCATACGTTAATTGCACCTGGAAGTAGAATTGCCCACACTGTATTAATCATTTTTAAATTATCTATTAAAAGATATGTTGGCATTAACCCTCCACCAAAAAACATAGTAATAACATATAAAGTAGTAATAAACTTTTTTCCCACAAAATCTGGTCTAGATAATGGGTATGCAGCTAAAATTGTAGCCCCAACTGAAATTAATGCAAATCCAGTAGAATAGAATATAGAATTTAAGAAACCTCTTAAAATCATATCGTCTTTAAATACCCTTGTATATCCTTCTGTTGACCACTTACTAAAATCAAATGTTATACCTTGATTACTTAATGTAGTTGGATCCATAAAAGAAGCAATAACTACATATATAAGCGGTATAATAATCGCTAATACGAAAAGAACCATTCCTAAGTAACCACTTATTGTAATAAATTTATCAGAAAATGATAATCGTTTGAATTTCTTCATTTTCGTATCCATCTTATATTCCTTCCCCTTCATTTAATTTTTTAACAATTGAATTCACAACTATTAATAAAACTATATTAATAACTGAATTAAACAAACCTACAGCTGTTGAAAAACTATAATCTCCATTAAGAAGACCCATTTTATAAACATAAGTTGGTAAAATTTCTGATGCTGGTAAGTTCAAATCCGTTTGTAGCGCTAATGCTTTTTCAAAACCTACGCTCATAATATTTCCTGCTGATAAAATAAATTGAATAACCATAATTGGTTTAATAGCAGGCAAATCAACATTCAAAATCTGTTGAAAAATATTTGCTCCATCTATAACAGCTGCTTCTGTTAATTCTTGACTTGCATTTGAAAGTGCTGCTGTATAAATAATTGAAGCCCAACCTGCTCCCTGCCAAACTCCACTAGCTACATATATAGTACGAAATGCACCAGGCATAGTCATGAAGTTTGTTGCAGTACCAAAAATATGATTAACTGGCCCAATTGGTGACAAGAAAATAATAATCATACCAGAAATTACAATTACAGAAATAAAATTTGGAGCATACATAATTAATTGAATCTTTTTCCTTATCCCCTCACTCTTTATTCTTGCTAAAAGTAAAGCAAGAATAATTGGAACAGGGAACCCCCACAATAATCCATATAAACTTACCTTTAAAGTATTCATTAATAAATTCATGAAATCTGGCGAAGCTAAAAATCTTTCAAAATGTTTTAATCCTACCCACTGACTATTAAAAACTCCTAAAATAGCACTATAATCTTCAAAGGCAATTAGCACTCCTCCCATAGGAATATACTTGAAAATAATTAATAATAAGAGCGGCGGCAACGTGAAGAAAAGATATAATTGATAGTTCTTTTTAATATACTTTAAATTACTATGCATTTTTGACTTTTTTTTATTGGTTTCTGACTCATTTGCATTCGGCAAAATACTTTTTGTCATATTCAAATTTATCTTCTCCTTTCATTTAATTCTAGAAATAGGATAATTATTGTTTCACGTTACATTTTCACGTTACATTTGCATCTTACTTTTACATTCCCCATCTTTTTTACATTTGCACACTTTTTAATGACTTTCAGATTTTTGTAAACCTTATCTCTTATTTCTAAGTACATAATATCAAACCTTTTATTCTTTTGTCAACATATACTATTACATTTTTTTATTTTTTATTTTATAAATGCACATTTTAATTTTACATTTGCACACTTTGATATTTATTATACTTCTTTGCTTAGTCATCTTCCATTTCATCTTTTTCAATTTTATTTTACATTTGTCACTTTATTTGTTATACTACTGTCAATATATTATTTAAATATTAGTATGGAATTTTATATAATAGAGAAGGGAGCATTCAATAATGCTAAATAAGAAAATAACAGTTCAAGATATAGCCGATGAATTAGGCATTTCAAGAAATACTGTTTCTAAAGCCTTAAATAATACGGGTACCCTTGCAGATGCTACAAAATCTAAAATTATTAAAAAAGCAATGGAAATGGGTTATAAACAATTTGCTTATGTAAACAATGCATCATCCATTTCTTCTAATATATCTGTAAATAAAGAAATAGCACTATTCACGCGTAGTATGCCAAATAGTTCTCATTTTGGATCTCATCTTTTATCAGGTTTTGAAGAAAAAATTAGTACTCTAGGTTATAGATTGTCTATGTATATGGTTCGTGATAATGAAGTGAATTCTTCTAGCTTACCGTTCAACTTCAATCCCGAATCAGTTGACGGCATAATATGCATAGAAATGTTTGATAAAAAGTACAGTAAACTCATATGTGAATTAGAAATCCCAACACTTTTCATTGATTCGCCTAGTAATCATGATAATATGCCAGTAAATGCTGATATTCTTTTAATGGAGAATTATTACAGCATTTATAATATTACTAAAACATTAATTAACAATAATAAGACTAATATTGGTTTTATCGGGGATATATACCATTGTGAAAGCTTTTATGAGCGTTGGAAGGGGTATTGCTCTGCTTTATTGGATTCTAACATTCCTGTTGATATTAATAATTCTATTCTTGAAAATGACAAAGAACCTTATGGTGATTCTGAATGGCTTGGAAACAGGATAATGCAAATTCAAATTCTGCCCCAAGCTTTCATATGCGCAAATGATTTTATTGCTATTAATGTCATTAAAGCCTTAAAATATAAAAATATATCGGTACCTGATGACATTCTAATATGTGGTTTTGACAATTCTATTGAATCAAAAATAATCGAACCTCATCTCACCACAGTCAGCATTCCAAGTTACGAGATGGGTGATATTGCTGCAAATTTGTTACTTTCTAGAATAGATAATCCATCTACTCCATATAGAACTATGCATGTACGAACTTCAGTTAAATTTCGAGAATCTACTGGAAATATATTAACTTAAAAAAAGCAATCTTCAAATATATTGATTATTTGAAGATCGCTCTTTGATTAATATATATTATGAATTAATAAATTATGGACTGTTATTCTTGTACTGGTTTCTTTAATATACCTAGTATTATAGCACCAACTACAGATCCAGCAATTATAGCTGCAAGATATGCTAATGGATTAGATACAATTGCGATAACAAATATTCCACCATGAGGTGCTCTTAATGCACATCCAAATGCCATTGATAATGCTCCTGCTACTGCTGAACCAATTATGCAAGAAGGTAATACTCTTATTGGATCTGCTGCTGCAAAAGGTATTGCACCTTCTGATATGAATGAAAGTCCCATTACGTAGTTTACAATTCCCGCTTGTCTGTCCTTTTCAGTAAATTTATTTCTGAAGAATGTTGTACATAATGCAATTACAAGTGGTGGAACCATACCACCAGCCATAACAGCTGCCATTATATCAAAGTTTCCACTAGCAAGTGATGCTGTACCAAAAAGATACGCTGCCTTATTAACAGGACCACCCATATCAACTGACATCATTCCACCTACAATAATTCCCAAAAGAATTTTACTTGTTCCACCCATTGAACTAAGCGCACTACTAATACCTGTATTTATAGCTCCCATAGCTGGGTTTATGAATAGAATTATAACACCTATTAAGAATATTCCCAGTAAAGGATATAATAATACTGGTTTTATACCTTCTAAGCTGTTAGGTAAATTTGCAAATAATTTCTTAAGTCCAAGAACTAGATATCCTGCAACGAAACCTGCAAGTAATGCACCTAAGAAACCTGAACTTACTGCCGGAAGTTTTGAATCAAACGCATTAGCAAAAGTAACACCTGAACTAGCTAGCGCTCCACCAACGAAACCTACAGCAAGACCTGGTCTATCTGCAATACTCATTGCAATAAATCCAGCAAGTACTGGTAACATAAACCCAAATGCACTACCACCAATTTTCATTAAAACTGCTGCAAGTGGTGTACCAGAACCGAAACCACTAGGATTAGCAGGATTAAATGTATCAAAAAGGAATGCTAAAGCTATAAGGATTCCTCCACCAATAACAAATGGTAACATATGTGATACACCATTCATAAGGTGTTTATAAATTTTGCGACCTACTGATTCGTCTGCAACATTTGAATCGCCGTCACCTGTATTTCCAGTATGATGATAAATAGGTGCATTTCCACTAGTAGCTTCTTCTATTAATTTTGATGCTTTATGAATTCCGTCTGCAACCTTAGTTTTAATTAGTCTCTTTCCATCAAATCTAGCCATATCAACATTTTTATCAGCTGCTATGATTATACATTCAGCATTAGCAATTTCTTCTTTAGTTAAAACGTTTCTAGCTCCTCCAGAACCATTTGTTTCAACCTTTATTGAAATTCCCATATCTTTACCTTTATTTTCAAGGCTTTCTGCAGCCATGTATGTGTGTGCAATTCCAGTTGGGCAAGCAGTAACTGCTAAAACTTTATAACCATTAGAATTAGTTTTAACTTCTTCCTTTACCTCATCCGGGAATTTTTCCATTTCTTTTTTATTTATTAATTTTAAAAATTCATCTTTATCAGAACAGTTGATTAAGCTTGTTCTAAAGCTTTCATCCATTAATATAGTAGATAATCTTGCTAATACTTCTAAATGTAAATTATCATTATTATCTGGTACAGCGATCATGAAGAAAAGATGTGCAGGTTGACCATCTAACGAATCATAGTCAACACCAGTTTTGCTGATTGCTGCTGCAAGAGATGCTTTTTTTACTGCACTTGTTTTTCCATGTGGAATTGCTATTCCATCTCCAATTCCTGTTGTGCTTAATTCTTCTCTAGCCAATATTGCCTTTTTATATTCTTCTTTATTATTTAAGTTCCCTGTCTTATCCATTAAGTCAACTAATTCATTAATACATTGTTCTTTTGTGCTCGGATTAAAATTTAAGTTAATACCTTGTTTGTGTAATAAATCTACAATCTTCATTTTTGATCCTCCCTAAAACTTAGAATATATTATGACCTCGTATAATTTAATTAAATTGTTTTAATAATTCATATACTTCTTTTTCTGTTGCAAGTTCTTCTGAGAAAGCACTTGCACTACCAGTAGCAATTCCCATTTTAAATGCTTCATCTATGTCGTTACTTTTTAGATATCCACATAAGAAACCTGCTACCATTGAGTCTCCAGCTCCAACTGAATTTTTTAGAACTCCTTTTGGAACTTCTCTCTTTATTGCTTCACCATTTTCAGGCAATAAAATAGCTCCATCCCCTGCCATTGAAATAAGAACATTTTTCGCTCCCATCTCTTGAAGTTTTTTACCATATTTAATTATTTCTTCATCGCTTTTCAACTCAACATTAAACATTTCCGCAAGTTCATGATGATTTGGTTTTATTAAAAATGGCTTATATTTTAATACTTTTAATAGTAAATCTTTTGTTGCATCAACAATGAATTCTACACCTTTATCTAATAAACTAATTATAATGTTTTCATAGATATCATCTGGCACACTGTTTGGTATGCTTCCTGATAATATCAAGTAATCACCTTTAGTTAAACCAGAAAGCTTTTCATATAGTATTTTTAAATCTTCGCTTGTAATTTCAGGACCAGAACCATTAATTTCTGTTTCCCCATCACTTTTAAGCTTTACATTGATTCTAGAAAAACCATTATTTAATTTTATAAAATCGCAACTTACTCCATAACCTCTAATTTGTCTTAATATTTCATCTCCAGTAAACCCTGCAACATATCCAAGCGCTGTATTTTCAACTCCTAAGTTTTTAAGAACTATAGATACATTTATTCCTTTACCGCCAGCATAAATTTGTTCTTCTTGATTTCTATTTAAAGAATCAACTTTAAAAGAATCAACTTTGACGATATAATCCAACGAAGGATTAAGCGTTATTGTATTAATCATTTTTTAACACCTCTACTACATTGTTTTCATAATTAACATTATTTTAAATCAGTAACTGATACCTATATCTTTTGTTTCTTTAAGAATGATATTAAGCCTCTCTCTTGAAACATTATCGCTATTCCTGTGATTTAATAATAACTTATATTTCAACAAATTTCAATCATTTTCTTTCATAAAAAATCAAAAAAAATCATCTTTTTTTGCAATTACCGTTATTAACGGATTATTTATGCTCCATTTTATTGTTTTTTGATTTATTTTGATTGTTTTTTTGATTCATTTAGTTTTTGTAATAATGCTCCTAATATTCCTCATTTCTTTATCGAATACTCGTAAATACAAATTTTTTAATAATTCACTTCAGTGGTTACAACGACTCATATTAAAAAATGAATAAAAAAGCTATACTAGTTACCACACCAGTACAGCTCTTAATTATCCACATATTTATATTTTCCATTGAAATTCCTCTAAACTATAGTTATTCTTTATAAAAAGGAAAAAATTCTTCTGTTAAATCCTGTGGAGAAAACGACATGAATACAAAATCTAGATCCTTAATTCCATTCACATAACTAGGAATATCATCTTTATAATATCTAGGATCAACTAAATAAACATCTGAGCAAACAGTTGATAAAAATGCCGCGAGTGGTACAGCCAATGAATCTTTAATAAACAGTACTTTAGGACCATTAGGATTATCTTTGTTTTGTACATGTACTATTCCTCTATTTCCAAAAAGATACGCCGAATATTTATCAGCTTCTAACGAGTAAACTCCTTTTTCTGTCCTAAATGGCGATACAGTTAATAATGCTTCCTCAAATCTTCCTTCTAATTTAGCTTCTTGATCTCCTGTTTTTGAATAGTATGAAAAAGCTGTTTTGAATTTAGGGTATATTAGTGTAAAATCATCTGCTCCATCATAATAAACTCCCGTTTTTCTTCCCATAGATCCAATATATGAATCCTTATATTGAATAAAATTATAATTTTCTTTATTAGTATAAAATCCATTAGAATCTAAATTCATATTATAATCTTTGTTCAGTATATTAACCAATTGGCCAAATTCCCAAAATACAGTTTCTATTTTCCAATGATGATCTGTCTTAAAAAATAAATCATCTAGTGGAATTCCACTTTCAGTTAAATTTTGTCGTAAATCAATGTTGTCTACATCTTTTTTGCTAAGCAAGTCCAAAAAGTTATCTGCAGTTTCATTAGCATAATTATATGGGATTCCTGTAGATAATTCCGAATAACCTCTAATATATTTATCCGGTGTCATCAAATATATAAATTTTGTATTTTTATTAACTAACCCTTCTTTAAAAGCTTGTGTTCTTGTCACAATTTCATACACTGGATTAGGTTGATATGCTATAAATGTGTAATGCATAAATCCATTTTTATCTTTTATAACTTCAAAATTATTTTCTTCATTTTTATCCATTACTTTTTGTAAGTATCCATATCCATCTATAAATCTATATCTCCCATAAACATTTTCATTTGCTGTACTTTCAACTAACTTAGATACTTGATCTAAGTTTGATAAGTTTATATCTTTATCTTTAAATACTTCTTTAAATTTAGTGTACATGGAGTATCCATTGAAAATAGAAAATAGAAATAGAAATCCTATGAATATTATTGAAGTAATTATTTTTTTCCTAAATATGTTCTCCATTGATTCATATTCCTCCTTTCTTCTAAAAATTAAAATATATAAAAGGATTATATGTTCCTTTTATGATATAAGTAATGCATATAAAAAATAATAAAATCATAACAAATGGATATATAACTTCAAGTACTTTATGTCCTGGTGCACTATCTACAATAAACTTATTTGTTTTCTTTGCAATCGGAGTACTAAATATAATAGCTGCTATAAAGAAAATTAAGTTTTCTTTGATAAACATGAACGTGTAATCACTCCAAAAACCATTACTCTTAGCTCCAAACATGCACCCTATGTAATTTCCAGCTTCTATTAAATCTTTTGATCTAAATAAAACCCATCCCAAATTAATAATAAACAATGCATAAATATGTCTTACTTTATTATTGATTTCCAATTTTTCAAACGAAAAAACTTTTTCAATCGTAATAAATACAAAATTTAATAATCCCCATATAATAAAAGTCCACTCAGCTCCATGCCAAATACCAGTTAAAAGCCATACAACTAGTAAATTCCTTATAACCTTATCTTTATTTGATACTCTTGATCCACCAAGAGGAAAGTAAACATAGTCTCTGAACCATGAACTTAAAGATATATGCCACCGTCTCCAAAACTCTGTAATAGATTTAGATATATATGGATAATTAAAATTCTCATTAGTCTTAAATCCAAACATTAGACCCAAACCAATCGCCATATCTGAATATCCAGAAAAATCGAAAAATATTTGAAGTGTATATGCTATTGATCCAAGCCAAGCAAGACTTATAGGTATGGCAATATTAGAATTCATTTGAAATATCCTATCTACAATTACAGCCATACTACTCGATATTAAAACTTTTTTACTTAAACCAATTATAAATCTGCAACATCCTACTGAAAATTTTCTTAAAGTCTCTTTTCTATTTAATATTTGCTCGCTAATTTCTGTGTAACGTGATATTGGTCCAGAAAGAACTTGAGGAAAAAATGCTATATAAAGTCCTACATAGCAAGGATTTTTTTCAGCAACACATTTTCCTCTATAAACATCAATAACATAAGAAATAGCTTTAAAAGTAAAAAATGAAATACCTATTGGAAGTGCTAACTTAGGAACTACTAATTGATAACTTTGCATTTCGTTAATATTTCGAATTACAAACCCTAAGTACTTAAACACAAAAAGCAGCGATAAGTTAATTGTACACATAATTATTATAATTATTTTAGAAACTTTCTCATTTCTTCTGTATCTTTCAATTCCCAACGCAAAAATATAGTTTATTAATATAGAACTAATTAGTAAAAGTACAACTTTTGATTCTCCCCATGCATAGAAAAACAAACTGAAGATAAGTAATATTATATTTTGTAATTTCCTAGAAAAAATTGTTCCATAGTACATTAATAAAACTATAGGTAGAAAATAGAATAAAAATATTACGCTTGAAAAAAGCAATATCTTCCCCCCTTACTATTGTTCTTATTTTTATATAATTTTAAATCTTTAATAACATATAAATTTTAATTTCATACATATAATCTTTATTTGTTTGGCAGAAGTGCATCTAGCATTTCCTTATCCCACTTACCGGTATTTGAATCATATATTCCAAACCATGAACACAATTCCCAATATCCAAAACTAAAACCGTAATTTTGAGCTTCTTTTCTAACGGCCTCTGTCCAACGCTTTCGATCTTCAGCAGGTGCATTTTGATTAGCTCCAAATTCACCTAAAAATATATTAACATCGTTTTTCTCAGACCATTTTTTTGCAATATCAAAACGTGATTTTAAATAATCTATTTCCTCTTTAGACCCATTCCACTTAATATCCTTTAGATTCTCAAATCCTGGATGATATTGATTCCCTTGAAAAGTAAAGTTATTTGGTTCATAATAATGAAACGATACTGCTATATTTTCATCCTTTGGAATCGAAAGTGCCTCTAACCTATATACAGAATAATAATTATCTGGTCCGACAATAATCATTCTATTTTTATCATTCTTACGAATTTCTGCTACCCCATCTTTTATGAATCCATTCCAAATATCGCCTTTTAAATTATCTTTAGGTTCATTCAATAATTCAAAAACAAGTTCTGGGGGATAATCTTTATACCTTTCGCTTAGTTGCCTCCAAATACTAATAAAACAGTCTTTATATTTTTCTGGATCCTGCATTACCTCCTCAAAATGATGAAAATCTAATATCACAATTAAATTATCTTTAAGTGCATAATTCACATATGAATCTAACTGTTTCATAAAATCCTCTTCAAGGACATAATTAGGTGAATTCTTTGCATAATCTGAAAATCTTACGGGTACTCTTACACTATCAAATCCAGCTTTTTTTATATCATCAAAATATTCTAGCTTCATTTGAACACCCCATGAAATACCTTTAGGTGCTTCAAGCGTATTTCCAATATTCATACAAGACTTAAATTCCAAATTTTTTCGACTTTTAGAATCACATTCAAATAAAATCCCTGATGTAATTATGATACACACCATAAATAAACATATTATTATATATCTAGCCTTTATAATTGATTCCTCCTTTTTTCACTAATTAAAGAAAAATCTTCACACCAGTCAATTTATTATTCTATTCTAAGAAGTTTTATTATTCTTCTCTCTTTTCCACCACCAATATAATGTGGCAAATGCTGCGCATATAATGCAAGCTATAATTCTTACTGAATTCAAAAATTTCTCACTTAATATAAATTTATCATTGTTTGATAAAATGTTTGATATCTCCTCCGGTCTAGGGATACTCTTACTAGTACCATCTACTTCCCTAGCACTTAATGTCCAGGATTTAATTAATTGAACATCCATTATTTCTATTAATCTATTATCTAAAACAGCACTTATTCTTATATTTTGAGCCTCTACATCTGGCTTCACTGATAAACGTCCATTCTCATTTATTGATACCCCATCTATACTATCTAATAGTTGAAACTTTACATTTTTATTAGTTTCGTTAGTTCTATATTCTGAGATCGATTCTCCTACAACTGGTATCTCTACAATATTGTCACCTTTAATCGATATATCCGAATTTAAATAATATTCAATACTTGATTCTTTATTTATTAGTTGAAAGTTACTTAGACTAAATCTACCTTTATCATTCTCCGGCATTGTAGCAATAATTCCCCACGAAGTGATTTGAGTTATTCCGTTAAAAGCGCTTTCACTATTCGCTCCTTTCTCTTTAAAGCTATTAAACGGCATATATATTCTTCCCTTAAAACCTTGTGGTAATTCTATTGTCCCAAAAGAAGGTTGCATTTTCTCCAACATTTCTGAAGTTTCCCTCTTAACTACAATGTTACTATTATCTGATGGGGATAAAACTTTTCCATCATATCTTTTTACATCCATATTTATCCTTATTGTATTATCACTTTCATTTGATATATAAAAACTCATCGCCTCATAATTAGACCAGTCTCTATATTGGTTTTCATATAAATATGCGGTATAATACCCCTTACCTAATCCCATGGTATTCATATCAACATTTAACTGATATTCACTAGCTTTACCTATTTCTATTTCTATATGTCCTGCATCCATTATTTTTTGAATATTCACTGGATTAAAATTCTCATAATCTGAATCTGATATTCCATATACACTCATAGAATTCATAAAACATACTAATGTAATACAAATAGTTGTTATTATTTTTCTTCGTAACTTTTCAAATATCATTATATCCCCCTATTGACGCAAACATAACCTTTAAATATATTCATAACTTACTATTTACTATATATATAACATTTCATCAAATTCATCTAAATATTTCAATTTGATCTGTTCCACGCTTTCTTGTTTCTGCCTTAGCAAATCATGTTTACACTCAACTTGCCAACTTGACAACTTACTTTTAAAAACCTCATCTTCTGCTATAGTTTCATATTCTTGTATTTTATATAATTGTAATGACGTATCTATTTTTTGTTTTTTCTTTTTAAATGATTCATTATAATTTATTTGTTTATCTAATATAAATCTAATAGTTATTTCATCTTCAATTTTTACAGTTATTACTTTATTATTTTTTAATTTTAGATCTGTTTTTATAACCGCATATTCATAGTTAAAGTCATTAATTATAATTTCTCCGCATTCCTCAGATTTTAACTTCTTGTTTAATTTTATACGTGGAAGTTTTCTGTTTAGTAAATTCGATTTCTTTCCCCTACTCAATATATTAATTCTAATGTCATCAAAAATACTGTTATTTTTTTCAATATATTTAGGTAATGTAGGCTCTCTATCATAAATTAATGATAATAATTTTTTAAGGTTAGAATCATCTATTTCACTAATTTTAAGTGCATATTTCCAACTCTCTCTAATTTCACTTACTTGAACAATTTGTCCTTTAAATTTAGACACATACCTTTCTGTAGATAGCGCTATATCTAAACTTCTATCGTAAGGTATATATATTGGTTCATCTAAAACAATTCCGATACCACCTTCGGAAATATCAATAGTTTTACAATTAATTGTCTTATTACCATAAGAAATATTACAATCAATTTCTACAGAAACTCTCTCTGATTTCCTATAAGCGTTTCTCCCTAACATGAAAAATATTGACATTATAATATTGTATAGATTTACTATAAGCCAAAACAATAAAACACTATATGCAGGAGAACCCGTCTCAAATGTCATTTTAATACAATTTATAATCCCAATTACAGAAAGCACCGCAAAAAAAGAATGAGGTATAATCTTTTTTATCTGATAATTTCTATCATCTTCAGCCTTTCCATCTTTTCTTGTCACCGCAAACTTTCTTTGAGATATTCCCAAAGTCTCAAGAATAACAACAGGAAGAAGTGATGGAAATAAAATAGTTTCATATATATTAGTCCATTTAGTACTTCTTATGTTATTTGATAATTTCTTAAGAGTTGCATCACTAAATAAATACATTGGCAACCAAAAAATAAGAACCTGTATCAGATTACATTTTAGGACAACTACTCCAAATACAGAAAACATAATTGGGGCCATTATATATGCCAATCTTTTTAAGCAAGAGTACCAATAAGAAATAGCGGAGATATAACTAAGTTTTTGCTCTATATTAAGGCCTTTTCTAAAAAGAATGTTTAGTTTTCTACCTGTCTGTATACACCCTCTGCTCCATCTTTCCCTTTGCTTGATTAAACTTTTTAAATCTGATGGTGAAAGCCCTGAGGCATGGATCTCATTAATTGCATAACACTTATATCCTTTGCTTTGAATTAGTAATCCTGTAGCGAAATCTTCAGTTATTACTTTCGTGTAAAATCCACCGATTTCTTCTAATGCTTTTCTCAAAATCATTGTATTAGAACCACCATATATAACTGAATTAGTCTTATTTCTTGAAACTTGTACATCACGGTAAAAATAATCTTGTTCATTAGGAATTCTCCCTTCGGAGAACAAACGGTATTGAAATAAATCTGGATTATAAAAACTCTGCGGAGTTTGAACAAATCCTATTTTTTCTTCAGTTAAGAAATAAGGAACACATGTTGTTAAAAAATCATGCATTGGAATCATATCTGCATCAAAAGTTACAATTAATGGCGAATTTGTTTTTGCTAATGCATTATTTAAGTTTCCTGCTTTAGCATCTATATGTTCAGTTCTAGTTATATAGTCAATCCCCATTGAATCTGCAAGTTCTTTCATTTCTGCCCTATTAGAATCGTCACAGATAAATATATGTACTTTACTTTTGTCTGGATAATCCATGTTAATACATCCATTAACTGTTTTATATAATAATTCTACTGGTTCATTATATGTTGCTATAAATATATCCACATCTGGAAATAAGATATCATCTACATTGGGCTTAACAGGATATTCTATATTTGACATACTATAATAATGTATAGCTGCCTCTATCATACCTACTATTTCAACCAGTAGTAAGTAAATCCCACATGTAATCGCCACAATTCCGTACCCAAAAGGTATTGTAAAGAATATTCTCCATACAAGATAAATAACAGAGGATACTATTGTTCCTATAATTAAAAATTTATTTCTTAAAACTTTCAAATTCATAACAATCACCTCTTTCGACTTTTTTCTCCAATTAATACTGTTGTTATTCTAATTTTATTGTTCTAATATAATGATATCAGTTTATTTGTATTAAAAATATATTGAGTATTTGGGTTTAATTCTTGAATAAGGAAATAAAATAGAGGAGCATATTATAAATTCAATTGGATTTTTAGCCTTTGACGAGGGCTTTGTCTTTTCAGAAATAGTGTCATCATTTATTTTTTTAACCTTACCAGATGAGGATCCTCAATGTAAGTAACATTTTCTATGCGTGGTGAATATGCTAATATATGGTGCTCCGGCATATAATTAGTATGTAATTGAGAGGTAATTGCAATGATAAAGCTTGCTTTGATAGGCTGTGGAAAATGGGGAAAAAATTATCTGAAAACTGTAAATGCTATAGATGGTTGTGAATTGAAGTGGGCCTGCGACCTAGACTATGAAAAGCTAAATCAGGCAGCTGCTGTTTACCCTCAGACTAGGTTCACCGAAAATAAAGCAGATATATTAAATGACAGTGAGGTACAGGGAGTTATCATAGCCACAACACCTGAAAGTCATTACATGCTGGCGAAGGAAGCAATAAGCAAAGGCAAAGCTGTTCTCGTAGAAAAGCCTGTGACAATTAACAGGAAAGATAGTCATGATCTAATTGAATTGGCTACTGCTCAAAATACCGTATTGATGGCCGGCCATACATTGATTTACCACCCTGCTGTCAAAAGGATAAAGGGGCTTCTAGAAGAAAAACATATTATCGATGATCTCTGTTACTTGAACATGTCCAGAACCAGTTCCACCTCTCAGGCCCCCAATGTAGATGTTCTTTATGATCTGGCAGTTCATGATATTTATCTTTCCCGCCACCTCATAGGGATGGACCCTATCTGGGTAATTGCCCATGGTGAAAGATATATTCAAAGTACTTATAACAATGTTATCAATATACTGTTGGGGTTCCCCAATGGTAAAATAGCTTCTATATTTGCTAGCTTCATTAATACTGAAAAAACCAGAAAGATAACACTGGTTGCATCGAAAACAAAATTGGTATTTGACGATACACAAACTGCTGATAGAAAAATCAAAATCTTCAATAAGGTCGAGCAGGAACATTTTTTGGCAATGGAAGATAATTCGGAACCTCTGACACAGGAGTGTATTCATTTTATGGAATGCATTAGAGAACATAATGAGCCTCTTAGCGGCAAAGAAAATATAGAATTTGTAGCAAAAATAATCGATTGCATTTCAAAATCTCTCGCAAAAGGCGGAGAGAAAATCAACATCTTTTGATGGAGATGGTAAGCACTATAATCAGAAAGGTGTGGTGAAATTATATTGTATGTAAAGATCTATTCAAAAGAATTTGAGAATGAATGGGAGGAATTTGTGAGTTCCTCAGTTAACGGCACTTTTATGCAGGAGAGAAGATTCCTAAGTTATCATCCTTCAGACAGGTTTTCAGATCATTCCCTGATATTTATGGAGGATAAGAGAATCATTGCTGTTCTTCCTGCTGCCGTTATAGAGCAAGAGGATAAACGCATCCTAGTTTCCCATCCTGGCGCTTCCCATGGAGGGCTCATAGTAAAGTCCAGTCTAGGCACTAAAAAATGTCTGGAGCTTGTAAGTGCCCTTATTGAATATTGTGCCACTGCTGGTTTTGACTATATACGGCTAAAACCTGTTCCGAAGGTTTACCATAAGGAGCTTTCAGACCAACTTGACTTTTCTTTAAGGTTTTCTGGGTTTAGGCTTGAGTATACAGAGCTGGCCACAGTCCTTGAGCTAAAAAAAGATGAGGGATCTTTTACAAAGAAGGTAATGAGTGACACAGCTTTTCGAAACTATCAGAAGGCATTGAAAAGTGGGTTGTCAGTGGTGGAGGATGCCGATATAAATGATTTTTGGCCTATTTTGGAACATAAACTTAAACTTAATCATAATGCAAAGCCTGCACATACATTAGATGAAATCAAACATCTAAAAACCCTTTATCCAGACATGATAAAACTCTTTGCAGCATATGAAGGAGTAACTCCTGTCGCAGGTGTTTTGGCATTTTTACTGAACGATAGAGTTATAAACTGTTTTTATATTGCCCACCACGATGGTTTTCAGCATAAGCGGCCCTTAAACCTTATTTTCGGTCATATGATGGAATGGGGACTAAAAAACGGCTTTTCTTATTTAGATTTTGGTATTTCCACTGAGGCAAAAGGAAGTATAGTTAATACAGGGTTGTTCCATTTCAAAGAAGGCTATGGAGGGCATGGACTACTTCGGGAATGCTATTTGTATGAAATAAACAATAGGCAATAATTTAAAGGAGTGAAGTAATGAAATTAGCAGGTCATCAACCAAATTATATTCCCTGGCCAGGATATTTTGTTAAGATGGCACAGTGTGATATTTTTTTTATTTTAGATACTGCTCAGTTTCAAACAGGCAGTTCATTGGATAATAGGAATCTTATCAAAACTTCCCAAGGGACTCAGATACTAACAGTGCCGGTAAAACGCAAAGGCATGGGCTTGCAGCGGTTTAATGAAGTTACTGTCATACCGGGCTTTAAAAGGAATCATCTTATGGCACTCAAAGTAAACTACGCAAAGGCACCTCATTTCAAAGAAGTTTTCCCAATGATGGAGCAGGTATTGCAAGATACTGGATATCTTATAGATACCAACATAGCTTTTATCAAACTGGTACATGACCTGCTTGGACTTAAAACAAAGCTTGTGTTTTTATCAGATTTACCTCAATTTTCTGACCTTCGAAAAAATGAGCTGATAGTTGCAATCTGCCGCCACTTTTCTGCTGATAGCTACCTGTCCGGTATTGGAGGAAAAGCATATAATAAGCCAGATATTTTTGAAAAACAAGGATTTAAATTGGAGTATTTGGATTATGAGCCTATAGCATATCCCCAGCTTTGGGGCAATTTTATACCCAACTTGTCAATAGTTGATATGTTATTTAATTGTGGGACAGCAGGCACACGCAAGCTTTTATTGAAAGAGGTGTAAGTATGAAAAAAATACTGTTTTTTGCACATAGTTCTAAATATACTCTTGGTCTACCCCAGGGCTTTAGAGAATTAAACTGCCCTGTTTTTATCCTGAGGGATTTAAGTAGAAGCTCTATAACAGACGCAGTTGACAACTTTAGGCCTGATATTATGATAACAACGGGATGGGCTTACCGCAGATATAGCCGTAAGCATATAGACGAGCTTACGAAAAGAGCTTCTAAATATAAGGTGAAACATGTCTATTGGGCAACTGAAGATCCAAGATGGACAGAAAAGTGTTCCTTCAGGTGTATTGAAACCTTTAAACCTAATGCAGTTATGACCATACATCCTGGTAGTGTAAATAAATACAGGGAGCTTGGACTTCCTGCCGGGCTTCTGGATTTTGGCTGCAATCCCGAATTCAATAAAAGTGAACCTCCAAGCAGTAAATATGATTATGATGTAGTTTTAATCGGAAATGGTGGAAGAGAGTGGAAGTCATATCGGAAGGATAGCGTTCAGATATTACTTAAGCCTTTGGTAGAAAGAGGATATAACATTGCTATTTGGGGTAAGCGCTGGGACAGTTTTAATGAGGAGCTAATGGGTTTTAAGATCCCAAAGCACATGCTTAAAGGTGAACTACCTTATGAGGAAACAAATAAAGTATATAATTCAGCTAGAATTATATTAGGTTTGCAAAATGACCATGACATGTTAACATCTCGAACTTTTGAAGTACTAGGTTCGGGAGGTTTTTTGCTTACGGTACCAACACCATATGTCACCAAGTTGTTTATAAATAATGTTCATCTATCATGTGCCTCTTCCCCAGAAGACACAGTTGACCTGGTAAATTATTTTCTTAAAAATACCGCAGCACGGCAAGAAATAGCGCGCAACGGTCAGCTGGAGGTTTATTTAAAGCATAGTTATAAGGAACGGGCCAGACAAATTCTTGATTTCTGCAGTTTAGTTGAAAGGAATTGAAATTGAAATGGATAATCAGACAACTATTAAACAAAGGGTTTCTTTAATGGGTACTAGCATTGCTGGCGAAACTGATGCAAAGGTAACTTTTTATCCAGCCCCGCCAAGTACTGGTATAATATTTATCCGTAATGACCTGCCAGGCTGCCCTAAAGTAAAATGCTCATTAGAAAAAGCAAAGGTTGAATACAGATGGACTTCTCTTGTTGATGGAGATGTTCGCATCGAACACACGGAGCATGCCTTGGCAGCCTTATCAGGATTAGGCTTAGACAACGTATTTATTGAGCTAGAACAGGCCAGCCTGCCCGTAACGGAGGATTACAGCAGTAAAATGTTCAAAGCGGCACTCCTAGGCGCTGGGATAATGGAACAAACTGCCAAGAAGGAAACTATAAAAATACTTAAGCCAATTATTGTATATAAACATGAAAGCTTAGAGGATATTCAATATGAAAAGTTCCTGCTAGCTCTTCCCTACGATGGATTTAAACTAACCTATATGCTTGACTATCCCAATCTGCCGCAATTTTCTCAAGTAGCTGAAATGGACATAACTCCAGAAACCTTTGCTAAAGAGCTGGCAGATGCCCGTTCTTATATAATTGAGTCAGAGCTTGAAGATGTTGTAAACCTAACTGGGAAAGTCAGCTCAAATGTATTGGTAGTCAAATCCGTGGATGAGTACAGGTCGTGGAAATGGCCCAATGAACCTGCTAGGCATAAAGTCCTTGACCTTCTCGGGGACCTTGGGCTACTTGGGAAAAAGGTACTTGGACATGTAATAGGCTTCAGATCCGGTCACCGGTTAAATCTCGAGCTGTGTAAAAAAATTTATGAGGAGTGTAATGATGATAGCTTTAGCTAAACCCATGCTTGATATAGAGGAAAAAACACTTGTGAATGAAATCAATAGTACTCTCAGAGTATTGGTTACAGGTGCAGGTTCCGTATACGGGCAGGGTATTATCAGGTCACTGCAAGAATCGGTGCTTCCTGTTGAAACAATAGCAATTGACTCTAATCCATATTCCTTAGGTTTATTCTTTGCTCACAAAAGCTATATCGCTCCACAGGTGGCAGATGAAGAAAGCTATTATATGTTTATTAAAAATCTTTGTATAAATCATCAGATTAAAGCCATATTTATCGGCTCTACAGCGGAGCTGCCCTTTTATTCAAGAAATAGAGAATCCCTTGAAAGATCTACAGGCGCAAAGGTGTTTGTTAATTCTCCTGAAGTCATAGAGCTTTGCACCGATAAGTGGCTCACCATGTGCCATCTATCAAACTCCGGTTTTCAAATTCCTGCAAGTATCAGGTATCCTGAAGATGCTGGTATGCTCTCCTCATTTATTGAAAGTACTGGTTTTCCCTTGATAGTCAAGCCGCGTTTTGGACGTGGCTCAGTAGGTGTTGTTCTAGTTAAGGATAAGCAGCAGCTCCTTGAAAATATAAAGGATAAGAAAAGCCTAATAATACAGGAATACCTTACAGATGAGGATCAAGAGTTTACCGTGGGAATTTGCATAAATCAAAAAGGAAAGGTCATTTCAAAAATCGCTTTAAGGCGGTATTTGCTGGAAGGAGTTTCTATTGCTGCAGTTTCTGATGATTATCACCACATTGCAGATTATTGTGCCATGGTTGCAAGTACACTTGGAGCCTATGGGGCTATAAATATTCAATTGCGCCTTAAAGATTCCATGCCAGTAATTTTCGAAATAAATCCTAGATTCAGCAGTTCTACAGGCATGCGGTTACTATTTGGAATAAATGAGCCAGAAAGCTTAATACGCTCAGAGGTGCTTTGCCAGGAGGTAATACCCGGCAGCCCAGCAACTGGCCTTGTATTGAGACAATACATGGATTATTACTTCCCACTAGATAAGCTTAACTCGCTTTCTACATCCACACTTCACTAGATATAAATATTTACGTGAAAATTATTGAAGATGCTGTTGCAAAATGAGTATTTAAAAATTTACATGAATAAAAACCATGCATTTGATGAGAGTTAATTTCTCATTTATGCATGGTTTTAGCTTTATAATAGGATATTTATGCATTTTGCAACAGGCCCTTTATGGTTTCTATTTATAGAATCGAGCAGCAGTATCCTTTGCAGTAAAGGCTCAAATATATATCTGAATAATTTGTTCATCTCCTGCTCATATTAATCAAGTTGCTTTTCTGTTTTTGACAAAAATATCTGAAGTGCTTCACTTATATCAATATTCATACGATCAGCTAAAACAATCAACCACCATATACATTCAGCAAGCTTATGTTCAAGTTCAGAAATTGTATCTCCACCCTTTGGCCAGCGTTCTTGCTGAGACATAGTTAAGCGTCCAACCAAACCAGCATCTGTTAGAAAAGCTAATGCATCTTCTTCTACTGTCCATTCCTTTCCATGATACTGTTTTTCTAATTTGTGATAGAGTTTTCTTATTTTAATAGAGCTTTCAACCACTTCACTAAAATTCATATCTTTCATCTTATTCATCTTCTTCCTATAAAAATTTGTGTTTAACCCATTTTTATTCTAGCATTTTGAATTTGACAACAGTGTGTCATATTCAAATGCAATTGATAAAATAAAAAAGAATGATCTACTAGGGTGTATAGACCATTCTAAATACTGGTTAATATTTATTTAATAGGGGATAAATAATTTTTAACTACTTTATATTTATATACTATCGCAGATTTGTGACAATAATATGACAAAAAATAATTTATATTTTTACAAAGCAAGAAAATTTCTTTAGTTCACTATTTCTCTAATATAAATTTTTCAACAGATTTCTTTAATCTATTAGCTAAAACAACTTGATTTTCCATGGAACCTTTCGCTTCATTCATAATTAAATTTATTTCAGATAAACTATGATTAATTTCAACTGTTGAATCTGAAGTTTTTCCTGATATATAAGCAACTTCATCAATGACTTTGCTAATTTCTCCAATTGAGTTATTCATTGATTTAGCAGATGAAGTGACTTCTATAGATATATCATTTATAAGCTTAGCATCATTTTGATATTGCTCACCCGTTTGAAGTAATAATTCATAATCTGCCTTAACATTGTTATCAATATAATTTAAAATATCTTGAGAACTCATTGCAAGATTGTCAAAAACTTCTCTTACTTGGACAATGAGATTGTTCACATTTGAAATAGCTTCTGTGGATTGCTCAGCTAGTTTTTTTACTTCTTCAGCTACTACCGCAAACCCCTTACCTTGTTCACCTGCTCTTGAAGCTTCAATAGACGCATTTAATGCAAGGAGATTTGTTTGAGATGAGATACCTTTTATGGTATCAGACATTATCCTAATTTCTTCAACTATTTTACCTGCTTCAATAGCTCTAAGAATTTTTTCTTGTTTTTCACTATAAGTTATATTTGCTTTTTCAAGTGAACTAGAAACTTTTATTTTCATTTCCGCTGCCCTTGTTTCCATTTCAGTTGATGAAGTTAAACTATCTTTTACTTTAGTTAAGAGTAATTCTTTTGTCTTTACTATCTCTTCTATGGATAAATTTGCTTTTTGAGTAGTATCTATTAAACTAAACGCTTCATCAGAAAGTGTAGATGAAGTTGAATTAATAGTATTTATGCTTGACCTAGAGCTTTTTGTACCTTCTAATAATTCATAGCTTGAAGTATTAATATTTTGAGAAATATTAGTTATATCTGATACTAATATTTTTATATTTGATACAGCTTTATTTAAACTCTCTCCCAACTTGCTTATATCATCATGTCCTTTAAAATTAATCTCCCCGGACAAATCTCCATTGCCTAATTTTTGTGTGAAACTCAATACTTTTTTAAGTCTTTTTAAAACCAATTTATCATAAATATAAACTATGATAAAAACTGATATTATTATACTTATAGCAGCAGATACAAAAACACCAACAGCACCATCTAAAAAGAAAGTAGCCACACCCACTCCCTGTAGTGCATCTCTTCCTCTTGCTATAGCTAAATTTACACCTTGTCCTATATAGGAGCTGACGCATTGCACAATTACAATAGCAATTATTAATTTAAATTTAATAGAATCCAAAGTAGCATTTAAAATTTTTTCTTTCATGTTCATAAAAATTCCTCCTCAAAAGTAGAATTATATCGTCAATTTTTTTACAATTTGATTGAAACCAAAAACATTTTTAACAAAATTTGGAGTTTCTTCCATGGTGTTTCTTTTTATAAAAAATACGAGTAAAGCTTGAGTTTACTCGTATTAACTTCTTTTCATAAATCTTCAGTTCTAAATTGTACCAGTTTAGTATTTATAGTATCAGTTTATTTACTAAAAGTACTTTTGTCAATATGCAAATTAACACATTATCCATGTTTCCTAAGCTTAAATATAACTAATATTTTTTAATTGAAAGTTTCTAATTAATCACTTTAGCTTTTGCCTGCTTCTCTTCAATTTTAGTATTAACCAAAGAATACATAACTGGCACTATTATAAATGTAAGGAAAGTAGCCGATGCAAGTCCAAATATTATAGTTACAGACATTGGACCAAATAATGTACTATTGGATAGCGCAAGTGGCACAAGCCCTGTAATAGTTGCTACTGAACTTAATATTATAGGTCTGAATCTTAAACTTACAGCATGTATACAAGCTTCATCTATGGAAAGACCTTCATGTCTGCCTTCAATTATATATTCTACAAGTAAAATGGCATTTCTTATTACTACTCCAATCAAGCTTATTATTCCCATAACAGCAGTTAAGGATAGCGGCATGTTACACATTAGCAGCCCTATTATTACTCCTATTAATGATAGAGGCAGTGAATATATTATTACAAGAGGTTGTATAAACGACTTAAATTGAACAAATAAAATTAAATAAATTATTAATATTGTAAGCACGCCTGCAATACCTAAGCTTGTAAAGTTTGTTTCTATTTGCTTTTGTTCTCCATCATAAAGAACATTTACACCATTTAGATCCATTTTACCTATTTCCTGCTTCAATTCATTTTCTATATCACTTGAGTTAGAACCTGATTTTAAATCACTAAATACTGTTACAGTCTTTTCCTTTTTATAATGCTTTATTTGATCCAATTGAGAATTAAGTTTTATATCTGCAACTTGAGATAGTAAAATCTTATTACTTGTAATACTTGATTTTACTTGTAAGTTTTTCAAATCTTCTACTGAGCTAATATTGCTTTTAACTAATATATCGTATTCGCTTCCGCTTTTTCTATAAACAGACCCTGCATATCCTTTTAAGGCAATGTTTATCTGTTTTAAGATGTCAGACTTTAACAAACCATATTGAGATGCTTTATCACTATCTATATTCACTTCATATTCATATGTCTTTTTAGCTGCATCATCTCTTACATTTGTAGTACCTTGCATATTTTTTAATTTCTCTTGTATTTGTTCCGACGCAGCATAAATATTATCTAAATCATCTCCTGTAAGTCTTAATCTAATCAGTGATCCTATTGGTTCTGCTTGTTCTAAAAGTTTTACTGTTGCAGTTCCACCAGATATTTTATTATCCAACTGAGTTTGTATATATTCTACAAACTTTTCTCTTGTTTTAAATGTTTTAGTTTTATCTAAATCTACTTTAACCATAATTCGTGCAGTATCTTTTGATGGTGCAACTGTAGGGAGTGTAATGTAAAAACTAGGCATCCCGCCTCCTATCGCTGAAGTATAACCTGTAACTTCTTCTTGGGGTTTTAAAACATCTTCTACTCCTTTTACTAATTCACCAGTATTTTCTATGTCTTCAAATTTTTCATTAGAAACATCTATATAAATAACATTCTTATCTACATAAGGGAAAAATTGCGACCCTAGTAAATTCATTAATCCCATTGAAACTGCAAATATAAGTAAAGAGGCAGCAATCACTTTTATTTTATGCTGAAGCCCATAATTCAAAAGTTTATGAAAGAACTTTTGAATTTTATTTTCCTTCGCAGCTACTTTACTTTTCTTAAAAAATAAGGATGACATAGCAGGAGTTATAAATAATGCTGATATATATGAACAAGTTATACAAATCATTACTACTTGTGGCAGTGTTCGTATAAATTCTCCCACAGCTCCCGGTATATTTAAAAGAGGGGCAAAAGCGCCAACTATAATTAACGTGGAGGTAAATACAGGCACAAATAACTTTTTAATTCCTCTAAACGCTGCTTCATCTCCAGACAATCCATCATCAATTCCAACTTGTACAACATCACCTATTACAATTGCATCATCTACCAATATTCCGAGTGCTATAATGAGAGCTGTAGTTGACATTTGATGAACTTTTATTCCTAAAACCTCCATAGCAATAAATGATAGAGCAATAGATATTGGAATTACTGAAGATACTACTAGTGCATTCCTAATTCCCATCCCTATAAGAACAGTTATAACAACTAGAATTACACCTTCTTCAAGATTTTTCATAAAGAAGGAAACCGATTCATCTACGTCTTTAGGTTGAAAAGTAACCTCATCTATCTTTAAATCTTGTGGCAATTGATTCTTTACCTCATCTAATTTTTTTCTTACATCATCTCCAATTAAAACTATGTTTTTATTATCTTGAAAATACCCTGCAAGGAGCACTGCCTTTTCTCCGTTATCCGTAAACTTATAAGCTGAATCGTCATCATAATCCATCTTCACAGTAGCTATATCCTTAAGCTTCAAAGTTTGTCCACTCTCCGCTGAAACTCCTACAATTGTATTTTCTATATCCTTAATGGATGTGAAGCTTCCAGGTGTTTGCACTTTAATTTTCCCAGTTTTAAGCTCCAAATCTCCAGATGGAATTTCTACATTTTGCGCCTTTAATACTCCACATACTTCCTCAAGAGAAATAGAGTATTTATTTATTTTACTTAAATCCACCTCTACTTTTACTTGTTTATCCTGTTTTCCTTTTATATCAAATCTTGAAATACCACTGACATTACCTAATTGCTTCTTAATATCATCAGCATAATTTCCTAGTTGTTCATAAGAATAATTTTCACCAGATACGCTTAAAATTATACCTGCTGTTTCAGTAAGCTTTGTATCTATCGTACTTTCTTCACAGCCATCTGGAAGCTCTGATTTTAAATCTTTGACCTTATCTCTTAATGCTCGCCAGGCTTTATCTTTATCAGCATCACTATTTAAATAAACAATGACAATAGATGCACTATTTTGTGAGAAAGATTCAGCATAATCATATCCATCTATTTCTTCTACCTTATCTTCTATTTTTTTTGTTACTAAACTTTCTACATCTTTAGGAGAAGCTCCTGGATAAATAGTTGTAATCATTGCTGCTGGTGATGAAACATCTGGACTTTCTTGTTTAGGAATATAATGATAACATCCTAGACCAGCGACGATAGCAATTAACACTAAAAACAATACTATCTTTTTATTTTTTATAGCAGCATTTATCAATCCCATAATTTCTCCTCCTTTAGTTTACTGAAACTTGATATCCAGCTTTTATATTTTTCATACCTTCATTAACAAGATTATCTCCACTTTTTAAGCCTTCCACACACACTTGATTTTCGTTAGTCTGCCCTAAAGTTATATTTTTCTTAACAGCACGTCCGTCTTCTACAACATAAACATAATCTTGTCCATCATTTAAAATAGTCGTAATAGGAATCCAAATTCCACCCTTTTCTCCTTCATTAATATAAACTTTTACAGATTGGCCTATATAAAATTTACTATTATCTATCGGAGTTAAAAGTTTAATTTCTGCACTATATGTCCCTGACTTGCTATCAGCCATTTGAACTATATTCATAACTTCTCCCTCTACTTTAGCATCATCAATTTTAACTTGTGCTTTTGTTTCAAGCTGTATCTTCTTTACATCTTCATCAGATAATCCTACTGTAACCACCTGATTTTCACTTCTAATTAATACAACTGGATATCCTGCTGGCTGCATTTCTCCTTCTTTACAAATAACATCTACTACATAGCCATCTACATCTGCTGTAAGAGAACCATCTTCAAACAAATCAACTTTCGAATTATAATCAGCCTTTGCAGCATTAAGCTGCCCAAGTGCTGCTTTCTTATCTTCACTCCTAGTTCCATTTTGAACCTGATTTAAAGTTTCCTTTGCAGCGTTAAATTCACTTTCACTTCCATCTAATTTAATTTTAATATCATTAAGCTGCTGCTTAGTAACTGCATGCATTTCATATAAAGTAAGGTTTTTATTATATAAATCCTTGCAGTAATTATAATTATCCTCAGCATTTTTTGCTGCAATTTGTGCTTTATTTATATCCTCTGCCTCCGCTCCATTTACTGCTTTTTCATACTGTGCTGAAGCAGCTTCCATTTGTGCTTTTGAGCCCTCCATTGCAAACTTTAAATCTGTTTTATCTAAATCAACAAGCTTATCTCCTTTTTTAACCTGCTGTCCTTTTGAAACATATATTTTAGCTACTTTTGCTGAGCTTTTAAAAGAAAGCTTTCTAACTTCACTCCCTCCTGTCAAGCCTTCATATTCCAAGGAAACTGGATAACTTTTATCTTGAAGTTCTACAGTTTTTACTGGATAAGTTTTTGTTTCTGCTTTTGAGTTACTTTCATCGCTACAGCTGCCTAATATAAAAATATTAAGAAATACTAAACATCCTGCTAATATTTTCTTATTCATATGTCCTCCTATTACTTATGAAGTTCTATCCTTCACCTAATTCATACTTTTGATTTCTTTACAAACTTAGTTGTTACTTAATATCCAAGGTTTTTGTATGCTATCTTTTAAATTGTTATAAGTATAAACAAGTTTTCTTATTCCAGTGTCTAAATCTTCACTTTCTAAAACCTGCTTATCATAATCATTTTCAAGCATTAATCCCATATATACTTGTGCTTTCCCAAAACTTAATTTAGTATTTGTTGAATTAACCTGCTCTTTCAAAGCATCTATTTTATTTTCTAAATCAAGAAGCGTTGAATAGCCTTCTTTTAATCCATTTTTAAGGTTCCTCTTTGATTCCTCTAGTTTAACTTTTGCTTCGCTCACATTATAATCTCCACCAATATATTCTCCATATGCATTTAGCTTAGCTAAATATTCCATCTGCTTTTGTTGATATTCTATTAGTTTTAAAGCATAGGAACCTGAATCAAATTCATATGTTCCATCCTCTTTAGCTGTTATGCTTAAAGCTTTATCTGGAAGCTTCTCCGTATCCTTTTTCATAATGTCTTTTATTCCATCATCTTTTAAATCTTTCATGTAATCTTTAGTAAGTTTTAATATTTCAGTATCATATTTTAAATATTTATCTATTTTGTCATCTATATACTCATCCATAGAACCACTTATTTTAAATTTTTCATATTTCATGCTATCGTCAAGTTTATAAGTATTTTTTATATCCAAATCTGTAAGCACTTTAAAATATTCTTTGTTATCATTTAACAAATTCTCCTTTGCCTTTATGTCATTTTCTAATGATTTTAATTCAATTTCTGCATCTTTAACTTCAGTAGGCGTTGCCATTTCCAATGATAATTTCCCTTTAATAAAATCAAAATCTTTTTTCTTAAGTTCTAAATATCTTTTTGATTTATTTATATCAATTTCTTTTAAAATCATATCGTTATATTTGTTAGTTATATCATTAGCAATTTGGTCTTCCATGAATTCTTTTGACTCTTTTGTTTGTTTTTCTTGAAGTTCAAGCTTATCATAAGGAAAATCATATACTTTCTGACCAATAGATTTATAATAATCATTGTTTTTTTCTTGAAGATCAATTTTATCTTGGTACATTTTAATCTCTTTTGATTTCAATTTTAGTTTGTCACTATTGCTTATAGCAGCTTCAATTGCTTTATCTAATGTAAGAATTTTTCTTACTTCAGTAATTTGTAGATTTTGAGTCTTAGTTGAAATATCCACTATTTTCTCATTTACTAGAGTTGTTTGAACCTTAGTTAACTTTTCCTTATCTTCTACTGCAAATGCTGGTAGAGCGCTGCTATTAATAATGCTTAGAACAATTCCAATTATTAATACTTTTTTTATTTTTTTACTCATTTACATCCACCTCTATATTATTAATTCTAAAACTCATTTTATTCTACAGTTGTATATTATCTTTACAACTGTATATTTATAATTTATACTGTTGCTATATAGTAATCAAGAAACAATATTTTTAATTTATACACTTAATCTACAATTTGGAATAAATGTAGATTATTAGTTTGGAGGAAAAAATATGAGTAATAATACAACTACAGAAACCCTTGATCTAAGAATAAGAAGAACTTATAAGTTACTATCTGATTCTTTAATATCATTACTTACAGAAAAAAGCTTTGAAGATATTAGAATTTCAGATATCTGTGATAAAGCTATGATACATAGAACTACCTTTTATAAACATTTTGAAGACAAATACCAATTGCTTGATTTTTTATTAAGACAATTAATAAAAGATTTTGAGGAAAAAAGTATGCAATATTCTGATACAGAAGACTCAAAGAAGTATTATACAAATTTATTTAAACTTCTTCTTGAACATATGTGTGAAAATAAGAAAATGTATTGCGTGGGATTATTAAAAAATGGTTCTGCAATGAAAACGCTTCAAAAAATAGTACTTGAATGCGTAAAAGCAAAACTTAAAAATGATGAGGCTAGTGGAATTAAATTTATTGTCCCTATAGATATCATTGCGGACTTCTATTCCCCTGCTTTAGTTTATTCTGCCGGTGAATGGCTTGAAGAAGGTATGCCTATATCAATTGACCAAATGGTTGAATATTGCAATACTATAGTTGGTGCATTACATATAAGTGATAGAAGAAAATAGTTACAATAGCTAGGTAAATTATTACTGCTTTCTTATTTAGCTTTTCAACAGTAAATTATTTAAGATCTTCAACTATATAGATAAAATTTATGATAAACCTCAACAAAAAAAGACTCCAAGGTTAGTTAAGCCTCGGAGTCCTTTTTGCTTAAATTTAATTTTCTAATCAAATTTAATTATTTATTTTTATAATTTACCTTCATAATCTTCAATCATGTGTTTAACCATAAAGCCACCAACACTTCCATTTTGTCTAGAAGAAAGGTTGCCCTTATCTACATGTTCATAATCACCTAATCCAATTTCTGATGCAACCTCAGTTTTTAATCTGCTTAAACCTTGTTTTGCTTCTGGTACTAAAGTTCTGTTTCTTCCACTTTTATTTGAAGCCATTTCTATCTCCTCCTTTAGCAATTAATTTATTGGACACTATTATATTAACCATCATTACAAAAAATAATCTATTTAATTAATAACAAAAATAGCATTGAAAAGTTCTATTAGATAACTTTATATATTTTGTAATTAAAACTCGTTTCTTAAAAAATAAAGAAATTTCTATTTTAGATAAAAACAGATAACAGACCAATGTATCAATTGATCTGTTATTTTCATAGGCTCCTATTAAATTTAAAAGGTACACATAATCCTAAATTTTCTACTAAAAAATCATTCAGTAACCTCTGCATATATCCTTACTATGTTGCTATGATCACGTTCTACTTTCAATATTTTAATTAAATTATTATCCCAAATATACTCAGCTGCCTCGTTAAAATCTTCTGCGCTTAAATTTGCTTCATTACTTGATAATGTTATTATGGATTTCTTTCCTGATTTAATTGTTGGTACTGACTTTATTTTTTCTAATACTACATTTACATTATCACCCATACTCTCATTCCTTTCATATAACTATTATATAAAAATCAACTTATTTTATTCTTATAAAAATAACAAAAGCTAATGAGGCATCTCTATATATTTGTACTTGTCTACCAGCTTAATAATATAATTATAGTTCAATAATTGGTTAGAAGTAATTAATTTTTTGTTAATAATTATTCTACAAAAAATAATAGATGCGCTAAGAATTACCTTAATGCATCTATTAAAATTTATTTATTAAAAATTTTTTGTAATTTTTATTATATACTTGCCACCAAGCCAGCCAGCATTTCCATTTTGTTACAATAATAGCTTGTCTTTATTTTGGAGGCATTATAGTAGCAATTCCTTTAAGCACCTCAACTCCATTTTGATTAGTACATATAGTATTTAATTTTATTCTATTCTTTTCTTCAATCTTCTCTATTATTTCAACCTCAGCTTTAATTGTATCTCCTATTTTTACTGGGGCTAAGAATTTCAGTTCTTGTCCAAGATAAATTGAACCTGGGCCAGGCAACTGCATACCTAGCACTGCAGACACTAAACCAGCTGTTAGCATTCCGTGAGCTATTCTACCTTGAAACATTGTTGCCTCAGCTTCAACTTGATTTATGTGTGCTGGATTCAAATCTCCTGTTATACCGGCATATAAGTATACATCGGTTTCTGTAATAGTTTTTTGAAAAGAAGCTTTATCCCCAATATTTAATTCTTTTATAGTCAATCCTTTCATTTGCAATTCCTCCTTTTTAAGCTATACATAATCCTTATCTTCTTTTGCAATTCAAATTAAACAAAGTGAAATATGCTTTGTAATGCAATTAATACAAATACTGTCCCTGTCTTTATACAAGTGATTGCAAATATATCTTTATATGATTGTTTATGAGTTAGGCCTGCAATTCCTAGTAATGTAATAACTGCACCATTATGAGGTAATGTGTCCATTCCACCTGAAGCCATTGCAGCTACACGGTGAAGTAATTGAGGATCTATTCCTACACTATTTGCCCAAGTTAAATATTGTTTACCAAAGGTATCAAGAGCTATACTCATTCCCCCTGATGCAGAACCTGTAACTCCAGCAAGAGTATTAACTGTAACTGCTTCTGAAAGTAATGGGCTTCCATTTGGATTAATATTTGTTAAAGCATGAGCTATAGATTGAAATCCTGGTAAAGTCTTTATAACATTACCAAAACCTACTTCTGATGCTGTATTCATAACTGCTAATAATGATCCAACTGCACCTGCATTAATAGATGTAGCTAAGTTACCTTTCATACGCTTTGGATTAATAGCAACTGCAAGAATAATACCGCATACAAGTGCAATCATAAGTGCCCAGTTATTCATAGAACCGATAACTCCTGCTTCTGGAATTTTGTAAGGTTCCTTAGTTACCCAAGATACTATATCCCATTTTGGAAATACAACTTTTTGTAAAATTAAAGTTATTCCTAGTACAGATATTAGTGGTAATGCTGATATAAATGGATTTGGTAAATTACCGTCTTCAACCATGACAGGTTCTTGCTTATGATTTTCTCCGTAACCTTCTCCATTTGCTTGAGCTTTACGTTTACGCCATTCTAAGTAAGATACTCCACAAACTAAAACGATAATCGCACCCAATGTTCCAAATACTGGAGCTGCATAAAGATCTGTGTTAAAAAACTTCATTGGTATAGAGTTTTGAATTTGAGGTGTTCCAGGAAGTGCATCCATTGTGAATGTAAAAGCACCAACAGCAATAGTTGCAGGAACAAGTCTTTTTGGTATATCTGCTTCTTTAAATATTGAAGCTGCAAATGGATAAACAGCAAATGCTACAACGAAAAGGCTTACTCCACCATATGTTAATATAGCTGCTGCTAAGATTACAGATAACATAGCACGCTTTTTGCCTAACTTCTCTACTATAAATTTCGCAATAGATTTTGCTGCACCAGATTGTTCCATGACCTTACCAAATACAGCACCTAATAAGAAGAATGGAAAGTAAACTTTTACATAGTTACCCAAATTAGGTAGAAATATTTCTGTATAAGTTGGCATTACTGCCATTCCAGAAAATACAGCCGCTGCTATTGCAAATATAGGTGCGAAAACAATAACTGAGAACCCCCTATAGGCCATGAACATTAATAATGCTAAACTTAATAAAATACCTATAACTGCCATATACAAAACCTCCGTTATTTTATTATTTTTCTTTTCTACTACTCTATCAGTCTTTTCATTTATCTAAGTTTGTCCGTTATTTTAATCCCATAATTTTATCTTCAAAAATTCTTTCATCCATTATCTTTAAGTCTTTTGAGATTATTGGATTGAAATCCATTTGATCGAGAATATCCTTTTGTATATCTATACCTGGAGCTATTTCTTCCAAAGTCACTCCATTACTTGATAATCTAAATACTGCCCTTTCAGTTACATATAATACTTGTTGTCCAACATCCCTAGCATAATCTCCGCTAAATGTTATCTGTTCAACATCCTTTATGAATTTTTTTGATTTACCTTCATTTTGAATTATTAACTTGCCATCATTAACACTGATCTTAAGTCCTCCCGCTGTAAAAGTTCCACAGAATATAACCTTCTTTGCATTTTGAGTAATATTTATAAATCCTCCACAACCTGCTATCTTAGGACCAAACTTACTTACGTTTATGTTACCTTCTTCATCACATTGAGCTAGTCCCAAAAACGCTACATCTAATCCTCCACCATCATAAAAATCAAATTGAGATGATTGATCTATTATACTATCTGGATTTATAGCTGCCCCGAAACTTAAACCTCCTGCTGGAATTCCACCAATCGGGCCAGATTCGATAGTTAATTTCATTGTATCACCTATACCTTCTTCATTGGCGACAATTGAAATTCCCTCTGGCATGCCTATTCCTAAATTCGTAACTGCATTTGGTATAAGTTCCATTGCACAGCGCCTTGCAATTATTTTTCTTTCATCCATTGGCAGGCATTTGATAGTATTTGATGGCATTTTTATCTCTCCACAAAAAGCCGGATTAAATGCTTCAGAGAATGTCTGCATATGATCTTCAGCATTTGCTACAACTATTGCATCTACAAGTATTCCAGGAATTTTTACGAGTTTTGGATCTAAAGTTCCTTTTGATACTATCTTTTCAACCTGAATGATAACTTTTCCTCCTGAATTTTTAGCTGCTTGGGCCATTGCTAAACCATCAAGGGTTGCAGCCTCTTTCTGAAGGCTTGCATTTCCATCCTCGTCTGCGTAAGTAGCCCTTAGTATAGCTATATTTATCGGAAAAGCCTTGTAGTATAGATACTCTTTATCATCTATTTCGATTACCTTTACAATATCTTCAATAGTATATTCATTTAATTTTCCACCTTCAACTCTCGGATCCACAAAAGTTTTTAAGCCAACATGAGTTATTGTCCCTGGCTTTCCAGCCGCAATATCTCTATACAGACTAGATATTACTCCTTGTGGAAGATTATAAGCTTTTATCTTATTTTCAATGGCAAGCTTTTGAACCTTAGGTGCTAACCCCCAATGTCCTCCAATTACCTTTGAAAGAAGACCTTCCTGCCCTAAATGATTTAATCCTTTTTCCTTACCATCTCCTTGCCCTGCTGCATAAACAAGCGTTAATTTGTTAGGGCTGCCCTGCTCTAGGTAAATTTCTTTAAGCTTCTTAGAAATCCCCTCAGCATGTCCAGCGCCTATGAATCCTCCAAATGCTACTGTGTCTCCACTTTTTATTAATGAGATTGCATGTTCAACTGACATTATCTTGCTCATATCTTATCCTCCTTTTCACATACTCCATAAAGCAAGAGTTTAATATTTATTGATAAGTTCGTTTATACTTATTTATATAAGCAACATCCATGCCAAAGTTTTAAAGGAGAATTTAACGTAAAATAGGGCTTTATCCGTCTAGAATTAAAGATAAAACATATAATACTCGAAAATTATGTACGTTTTTCCGTACATAATTTTAAGTAAACATTTACATATTGTGCGTGTTTCCGTACAATTATTTTCCATAAAAAAAGTAGTTGTTCGCATTAGCGAACAACTATACTTGTATTTTATACTTTTCTATTTTCTCATATAAACTGGTACGACCTATATCTAAAATTTTTGCAGCTTTTGTTTTATTCCCATTTGAAGCTCTAAGAGCAAGAATAATAGCATTTTTCTCGCTTTCCTCAATAATGTCGTGAAGTCTCTTAGGAATTATCGACGCTTTTTTACCTGTAATTTCTTTCGGTAAATCATCTACATTAATTACTTCACTATCCCCCATAATATTAATTGCGCGCTCTAAAATATTCTCTAACTCTCTTACGTTACCTTTCCATTCATAGGTTTTAAGATATTGTTCAGCTTCTTTTGAGATTCCTTTAACTCTTTTATCTAAGTCCACTGAGAGCTTTTTAATAAGATGATTTGAAATTAGTATAATATCATTTCCACGTTCTCTTAAAGGCGGAATTTCGATTGTTACAACATTAAGCCTATAGTACAAATCCTCACGGAACTTCCCCTCTGAAACTAATCTTTCAAGATTTCTGTTTGTCGCAGCAATTATTCTTATATTAATCTTCTTAGTTGCAACGCCACCAACCTTTTCAACTTCTCTTTCTTGAATAACTCTTAAAAGCTTTACCTGCATATGAAGAGGCATATCTCCAATTTCATCTAGAAATATTGTTCCTTCATTTGCAATTTCAAATTTTCCTATTTTTCCTTCTTTTTTTGCTCCAGTAAAAGCTCCCGCCTCATAACCAAACAACTCTGATTCAAGCAAATCACTTGGAATGGCCGCACAATTAACTTTAACAAATGGTCCTTCATGGCGGTTGCTTTCTGAATGAATAGCATGGGCAAAAATTTCCTTTCCAGTACCGCTTTCCCCTAAAATAAGTACATTTGAACTGGTATGTGCTGCCTTTTGCACTATTGCCTTAGCTAAAAGAATAGTATCACTTTCTCCTATTATATTTTCAAGAGAATAGCTAGCTGTATTTAATTCCTTAAGCTTTGATTTATAATTAGCCAATTCCTTTTCTATTACGCTAATCTTTTTGTAAAGACTGTTTAATTCTTTTACATTTCTAAATAGAACTTTTCCCACTACCCCAATAATTTCTCCATTCTTTATTATTGGTATTCTCGATGCTATCATATAATTTCCTTTAATCCTATGAAGCTGGGCTACTTCTTCTTTACCTGTTTCAAGCACTATTGGCATTCTTGTATTCTCTATAACTTCACTAACATGCTTGCCTATTGCATCTTCTCTTTTTATTCCTAAAAAATCTGTATATGCATTACTCATCATAGTTATTATACCCGCCTTATCAATAATAACCATTCCATCATAGGCAGTCTCTATTACTGTATTTAATATTTCAGTACTATTTCTCTCTTCATCAAGTTTATGAAGAAGTTGATTATAATTTGTAACATTACTAAAAATTAAGATTGATCCTTTTAAATCACTTGATTCACATAACGGTATAATACTCAATATCAAATTCAACTCACCAACTACTATTGTTCTCTTGATTTCTTCTCTTTTAGTTGATAAAAAGTATGCTATTTCTGAATTTAGTATTAATTTATTAATATCTTCTCCCAAGCTGTTTTCACAATCTATATCAAAAAGAATGCTGGCAGCCTCATTAATAAAAAATATGTTGTTACTATTGTCTACAGCTATTATTGCATTAAACATATTATCCAATATAACTTTGAATTTTTCTAAATAGTTTGCTAGTAATGGCTCTTTCCCCATATAATAACCTCTCTCATAAGTCATATTTTTAACTTTAGTTTACTAAAAATTCTATATAAATTCAAAAAAGCTTTTTAAGGCTCCAAGTTCTTTAAGATTTCAATATCTATATCTTCCTCATAATTTACTCCATTTATCTCAAAACCATTTAACTGCATAAATTCTTCTTTATATCCTTCGTAATCGGATAATGTTTTAAAATTATCTGGAGTAATTTTCTCCCACAAATCATTCACTTCACTTTGTATATCTTCCCTAAGCTCCCAATCATCCATTCTAAGTCTTCCTGCTTCATCAAATTCAGCTGGATTTATTGAGTATACTTTTTCATTAAACATTCTTTGAGTCTGCATTATACAATTTTCGTGCAAACCTTTTTCTTTCATTACCTTATATAGTATTGCTGCGTAAAGAGAAAAGCTTGGTATAAATGCACTTGCCTTTGTAACCAGTGCTTTATTCACTGAAACAAAAGCTTTCCCATTAATCTTATTTTTCCATTCCTTATCTATTTCTAAAGCAGAATTTTCAAGGTGACGTTTAGCCCCACCTATAGTTCCTTCCTTATAGATTTTGTATGTTCTTGGTGACCCAATATATGAATAAGCAATTGTTATAGCTTTATCTGAAAGACAGTCATTTTGAAGGAGTAATTCGCACCAATCCTTCCAATCTTCCCCTCCCATAACCTTCTTCGTCGCTTCAATTTCTTCTTCCGTTGCTAAATTAATTTTTGTCGTAATTAACTCATCTTTTTCTATATCAATTGTTGGCCCTGAAAATGCCTCTGAAGTAGTTTTTAATGTTGAGTCATATATTTTTCCTGTCTTCGGATCTTTTCTTCTTGGAGCCGCCAAACTATAAATAAGCAAATCAATTTTTCCAAACTCTTTCTTTATATAATCTATAACATTTGCTTTAACTTCATAAGAAAATGCATCTCCAATAAAATTCTTTGCAATAAGACCTTCCTTTTCTGCAAATTCCTTAAAAAATATGTTATTATACCATCCAGCGGTGCCTGTTCTTCTATCTGTAAAACCAGTTTCAAATGAAACTCCTATTGTATCTGCCTTTGCTCCACCAAAAGCTAATGAAATTCTTGTTGCGAGTCCAAATCCTGATGATGCTCCAATAATCAATGCTTTTTTAGGCCCATTAAATTGTTTAGCCTTTTTACAATATTCTATTTGATTTAGTACTTCTTTTCTACATCCATATGGATGAGCTGTCTTAGCCATTCCTTTAATTAATTCAGGTTTAAATCTCATGGTATACCCTCCAATAAACTTGGTTACTATTTCCTTTTATTATATCAATTTCACATATAAAATAAACAATTATTTATCTTATATATTTAATATGTTAATTTCACTTTTGTACAAAGTTTATTGCTAGCATAATAATCTCTGCTATCATATAATACCGTATTAATAATGTTTTATGAGAAGGAATTAAATGAGCAAACTAAATCCAGAAAAACTTTCAGTTGAATATAGAAAAGGGGTTACTTCTACAGAACCTATTATACCAAGACGCTACACATTAACTCACAATGATATGACTGCAGAACTTTTTTTAACAATTGGATTAAGATATGCTAATGATAAAATTACTGCCATGAGAGATGAAGTACTAGGCGAATGGGTTAAGCCAAAGGATAAATACATTTTTTATGTGTATCTATATGTAGATGGACAATTTGGCTCAGAAGTAGCAGCTATACGAGATTATATTTTTAGACGAGAACTTCCATTAGCTCTAGAATCTATACGGTATGGAGATAGGGACTTTTTTAATGCACATCCTGAATTAAAGGATGCTCAAATAATTGTTTACTTTTCATCTACAGATTCACGCTACAATAAAATAGAGAATTGGGGGACTTTTCAAGACTACGATATTACTGCCTCTCAAGAGCGTTCTGAATCAAATTCTTTCCGTGAAAGCTTATATTTACTAGACATGAAAATTGGGGATGTAACTGGTGATGGTATATCTGATAAGGTATTCCTATACGGCAATAAACAAAAAGGCTCCTCAGAACTCTTTGCTGATAATATCACTATTATAATTGAAGATGGTCTTACTAAACAAATAGAGACTATTGTTCCTACAGTCAATTCAGGATACAATGCAAGCCTATTTCTTGGAGATTTTACAAAAGATAAGGTAGACGATATTAAATTAAGTATTGATTCAGGTGGAAGTGGTGGCTATGGATACTTCTATATTTATTCGTTTAGGAATAATAACCTAAAAGAAATCTTCAACTCTGAGAGATATAATAATATATATAACTATAAAGTAGCTTATTCTAATGACTACAGAGTTCATGTCGGAAATGTTATGCTGGATAAACTATATATATTAGATGTCAGCTACAAAGGGTATGATTATGTTTCTCAATATTACTATGAAAATGGTAAACTAAAGAAGCCAGTTCAAGGAGAAGTACTTGCCTTAAGTACATTAGTTCCAATTATAAACAATGAAAGAATTAATTCCTTTGATTTACTTGCTTTTCAACGTATTATTGGTACCACTAACAGCGATACACTTGGTTACATTGAAAATCTGCTTACCTGGACTGGCGAAAGATTTGTTTCTTCAAGAATGTTTACATCAATACCTGGTACAAATTTAATTTCTCTTTATTAATGCTTCCTATAATCTTCTAAAATATTATTAAATCAGGCCCTCAAATGTTATTCTTAACATTTGAGGGCCTGAAATAATTGGCTAGGATGACAGGATTCGAACCTGCGAATAATGGAGTCAGAATCCATTGCCTTACCGCTTGGCGACATCCCAATGTGGGGTGAACGATGGGACTCGAACCCACGACAACCAGTGCCACAAACTGGCGCTCTACCAACTGAACTACGTTCACCATAATAATATATTTAATAATATAAATTCACTTTCCAAATTTAAAAAGTAAATATTACTAAAATATATGTTATTAAATTCATTTGCCTGTTTATTATAAAATACATATTTTTATTTGTCAATAATATACATACTTTCTTTTTATAGATAGATAACGTATAAGTTAGGCTCATGTGATAAATTACCTAAATAAGTAACATATTGTGTTTCATTGGAGTTATTATTATTAATCTTTTTTATTATAATTTCTTTAATTATTTTATAATTTTAAATTCATAACCTTGCTTTTTTAAATATTCTATTATTCCCGGTAAAGCTTTTGCTGTTTCTTCTTTTCCATAAGTATCATGCATTAATATTAATGCCTTTTCTCTATTGCCTATAGTTTTTATAGCCTCCTAAGTCAACTTACTATTACATAAATAATAAGTTGACTTACTAATAAAAACATTTCACATATTTTAAATTCTATTATTTTTATAATTGATGCTTAAACTGACTATTATAGAGTTCAGTATAAATTCCACCCTTATTTACAAGTTCATCATGATTTCCTCTTTCAACAATTTTACCATTCTTCATTACAAGTATTATATCTGCATCCCTTATAGTTGAAAGTCTATGGGCTATAACAAAACTTGTACGTCCCTTCATCATTGAAAGGAAAGCACTTTGTATTTTTAATTCTGTTCTTGTATCTACACTACTTGTTGCCTCATCTAATATAAGCATTGGTGGATCTATAAGCATTACTCTTGCTATAGTTAAAAGTTGTTTCTGACCTTCTGAAAGGTTTCCTCCAGATTCAGTTATAAGCGTATCATAGCCATCTGGAAGTCTCTTTATAAAGCTATGAATAAATGCTGCCTTTGCTGCATTTTGAATTTCTTCTAATGTAGCATTTGGTTTACCATAAGCTATGTTTTCCCTTATAGTCCCCTCAAAAAGCCATGTATCTTGAAGTACCATACCAAATTGACTTCTAAGATTATCTCTCTTAAGATTATTTATTTCCCCGCCATCTATAGTAATCTTACCTTTATCTAAATCATAGAATCTCATAAGCAGGTTAACCATAGTAGTTTTTCCAGCACCTGTAGGCCCTACAATAGCCACTGTACTTCCTTGCCTTATATCCACACTGAAATCTTCTATAAGTTTCACTTTTTTATCGTAAGAAAAAGACACATTTTCAAACTTAACATTTCCTTCACATCCAGTTATATTTTCAGTGTCCTTATCATCAGCTTTTTCTGGCTCTTCATCTATAACAGAAAATATTCTTTCACAAGATGCTAGAGCTGCTTGAAGCTGAGTAGCAACACTTGTAATATTGTTTATTGGTTGTGAAAATTGAGTTGAATAAGTTAAAAAACTCGAAATCACACCAACACTTAATCCACTTAAAACTGAAAGTATACCCCCAACCAAACCAACTAAAATATATGTAATATTATTAACAAGTCTTGTTGCTGGATTTGTAAGTGATGAATAAAACTGAGCAAGCTGTCCACATTTATAAAGTCTTCCGTTAATTTCTCCAAAGCTTTCCTCAGCTTTTGTTTCATATCCAAAAAGTCTTACTACCTTTTGATTTCCTATGATTTCTTCTATATATCCATTTAATTCTCCTAAAGTCTTTTGTTGCTCTTTAAACATTTTATTAGATCTTTTTGTAATAAAAGAAGCAATAAGGAAACAAAAGGGTGTCATTACTACTATTACAGCTGTTAATTTAAAACTTAAGCTTACCATTAAAATAAGTGAACTTAATATTGTAATTATACCTGGATAAAATTGTGTTATACCTTGAAATAATCCATCTGAAATATTATCCATATCATTTGTAAGTCTACTTATAATATCTCCATGAGGATGTCTATCAAAATATTTTAGAGGAAGATTACTTATCTTACTTAACGCTTCATTTCTAAGATCCCTTACTGTGTTATAAGCTACAATATTGGCAACTATGGTAAATAGCCATGTAAATAAGGCACTTATTACATAAATTATTCCAAGTATTATAATTGTTTTTATTAAACCGTCAAAATCAACTTTGCCCTCAGCAATTATTTTATCAATAGCTTTTCCGACTATTAATGGCATAAAAGCAATAAGTATATTACTTATAAGTGCAAATATTAATGATGCAAACATATAACCTTTATATTTTGAAACATAACCTATTAATCTAGAAAATGTACTTTTTTTCATTTACATAGCCTCCTTTGTAATTTGAGAACTACATATTTCTTTATAAACCTCTGATTCTTTAAGCAATTCTTCATGTGTTCCAACTCCTGCGAGCTTTCCATCATCTAAGACGATTATTAAATCCGCATCTTTTATAGTGCTTATTCTTTGAGTAACCATCATTACAGTTGTACCTTCTGAATTTTCCTTAAGAGCTTCTCTAAGAGCTGCATCTGTAGCATAATCAAGGGCACTTAAACTATCATCCATAATTAATATTTCTGGATTTTTCACTAAAGCTCTTGCTATAGTGAGTCTTTGTTTTTGGCCTCCAGAAAAATTAACTCCTCCTTGAGAAATATATGTATCATATTTCTCAGGCATTTTTTCCACGAAATCAGCTGCCATTCCTATTTTAGCTGCTTTCTTAACTTCATCCATAGTCGCATTTTGAGATCCCCATCTTATATTTTCTGCTACAGTACCAGAGAATAAAACAGCCTTTTGAGGAACTAAGCCTATGTTATCATCAAGTTCTTTTTTATTTAAATCTTTAACATTAATTCCATTTATTAATATACTTCCTTTAGTTGTATCATATAATCTAGGAATTAAATTAACTAAGGTAGTTTTTCCTGAACCTGTACCACCTATTATTCCAACCATTTGTCCTCTTTTTATTTCAAAAGATATATTTGTAATAGCATCTTCCTTAGAATCCTTGTAAGAAAAAGATACATTATCAAATTTAAGTATTGGCATATTTTTATCATTATTTTTACTAAAAGTGCTATTTCCACTATACTTAATGCTTGCCTCTGTATTAAGTACTTCATTTACACGAGCTGCACTAGCTGCTGCTTTAGTAAAGGTAACTATAAGATTAGCTAGTACTATAAGAGCTGATAAAACCATATTTATATAGTTAATATAAGCAATAACCTTTCCTGTTGTCATTGCACCTTCATTTACTCTTATTCCACCAAACCAAATTACTGCCATAAGTGCAAAATTCATTATTATACTTGTAACTGGATTCATAAGTGCAGATATTTTTCCTACGTGAATTGCAGTGCTTGCAAGTTCTTCATTTGATTCTTTAAATCTCACCTTTTCCCCTTCTACTCTGGCAAATGCTCTTATAACTCTAACTCCAGATAGATTTTCTCTTAATATAAGTGCTAATTTATCAAGTTTTTTCTGAACCACTTTATAGAGAGGAAGTGATTTACTCATAATGAGATATATAGCAAAGGCAAAAAACGGTATTGATAAATACATTATTAAAGATAATTTAAGATCAAGATACATAGCCATTACAATTCCACCAATGCAAAGAAATGGAACTCTTATAGCTAGTCTTATAAGCATTGCAAGACCAAGTTGAAGTTGATTTACATCATTTGTTACACGATTAATAAGAGATGGTGTTCCAAAATCATCAATCTCATTATAGGAGAAAGTTCCTATCTTTTTAAACATCTCATTTCTAAGAGTTGTACCAAATCCCTGTGAAGCAATTGACGCAAAATATTGACAGGTAAAAGATGACACAACTCCAAGAATTGCCATTAAAAGCATTATTAATCCTACCTCAAAGATGTATTTAACATCTCCTGTTCCTATACCTTTATCTGTTATGAGAATCATTATTGTAGGTATAGATATTTCAAAAATAGCCTCAAGCAATTTAAATATAGGTCCGAGTATAACTTGTTTTTTATAAGGCTTTGCGAATCTAAATAAATTATTCAAAGTTTATCCTCCATTCTTTAGTGTATTGTTGAATATTTTTCTAATTTCCTTTATTATTATATCAAAAATGAATACATATAAAAAATACATGATATATATGAGTGTCATATATATTTTATATATGAGAAGGTGAAAAAATGGATATTAAACAATTAAAATATTTTTATGTAATTGCAGAAGAGGGCCAAATAACAAGTGCTGCTAAAAGACTTCACATCGCTCAGCCTCCTTTAAGTTATCAACTAAAAAGCCTCGAAGATGAGTTAGGTGTAAAACTTTTTGAAAGGGGAAGCCGCAATGTTACACTAACAGATGCAGGACATATACTTTATAAACGTGCGCAGCAGATATTATCTTTAACAAAATCTACAGTTGACGAATTAACAGATTTCAAAGATGGAGCTTATGGAACTCTATCCATCGGTACTGTATCTTCATCTGGCGCATCACTTTTAGACAGCAGACTAAGTATATTTCACAACAAATACCCATTTATAAATTTTGAAATTTATGAAGGAAACACATATGAACTATTAAAATCACTAACTAAAGGTATAATTGAAATTGCCATTGTTAGAACTCCATTCAACAATTCTGAAATAAACTCAATTTTATTACCAAAAGAACCTATGGTTGCAGCAATGGTAAAAGACTTAAGTTGGACTGATAATAAAATTATTGATATTACAGAATTAAAAAATAAGCCACTAATATTTTATAGAAGATTTGAAAGACTCATCCTTAAAGCATGTTCAGATTCTAATTTTGAGCCGACTGTGTTCTGCAAAAACGATGATGCAAGGACGTCCTTGCTTTGGGCAAACGCTGGACTTGGAATAGCTATTGTTCCAAAATCTTCAATAAAATTAATAGGCTCTTCAAATATAATTTTTAAAGAAATTGATAATGAAGATTTATCAACCCAAATAGCTATAATATGGTCTAAAAAAGGTTATCTTTCATCTGCTGGGAAAAATTTTTTATCCCTTTTCTAAGTTATATAAACTCTTCGTATAAGCTTGTAGCTATTCTACATGCAGTCATGTTTGTGTTAGATTCACTTTCCAATGAATTTTAATTGGTGATTCTAAGACCAAAAGTATGCTACCCATTTCTAGTTCAGATTCATTTAAAAGTAAATATAATTTGCTCATCCTTAATACTTAGTTATTTCATTTCCTATTAGTTAATAATTATTATTGACTAATAAATTAAATTACTATATAATAATTTTAAAGATAAAGTTCTCACTTCTTTTAATTTATGGTAAATATATTTTTAGAATATGATCTTTATTTATAATGAGAAATAAAAATACCGAGAGATGTTATTCTAAATTTCGTAGGTGTTAATATTATATATAGAATGTTAAAAACATTGGTGAAAAGGATGTGTGATTATGAGTTCAAAAGAAATTTTTGAAGAGAGAAGATCTATAAACTTTTTTGATACTGAAAAAAGTTTGGATGATAATTTATTGAAAGATATTATAAACCTTGCTGCACTCGCACCTTCAGCTTTTAATCTTCAACCTTGGGAGATAGTCGCTGTTAAATCAAAAGAGGCGAAGGAAAAATTGTATAGGCTATCAAGTAATCAACCAAAAGTACTTGAAGCACCAGTAACATTAATCATTGCTGGAGATAAGAATGGTTATGATAAAACTAATCCTATATGGGATATTTTTCTTAAGAATTTCAACGGTGATGAAGAAAAGTTAGCTAACGTTCAAGGTTATGCGTATAGTTTATATGGTACATCTGATGAAAGAAAAATAAAATTTGCTGAAAGCAATGCAGCTCTATTGGCTATGTCAATTATGTATGCAGCCAAATCCTTTGGAGTGGACTCTCATCCTATGAGCGGGATCGACTTTGAAGGGATTAAAAAGGAATTCGAACTTGATGATAATAAGACAGTAGTAATGACAATTGCCCTTGGTTATTTAGACGAAACAAAAACTCTTTATCCAAGAGCATATAGAAAAAATTATGAAGAAATAGTTAAAGAAGTATAGTTAATTTTAGGAGGTATTAAGATGACTGAGTTAAAACAAGTTTATAAATGTGAAGTTTGCGGTAATATTGTAGAGGTTGTGCATGGTGCTGGTGGTACATTAGTGTGTTGCAATCAACCAATGAAGCTTAAAGTAGAAAATACAACTGAAGCTGCAACAGAAAAACATATTCCTGTAATCGAGAAAGTTGATGGTGGTGTTTTAGTTAAGGTTGGTTCAGTTGAACATCCTATGCTTGATAATCACTATATAGAATGGATAGAAGTACACACTGAAAACAATGTGTATAGAAAATTCTTAAAACCGGGCGAAAAGCCAGAAGCTTTCTTTAAATTGGATGAAGAAGTTCTTTTTGCACGAGAATACTGTAACTTACATGGATTGTGGACAGAAAAGGACTCTTAAATATTATGATTATATAGCTTTAATTTGAAATCTTTTTGATTTATAGCTTATAGATATTTATACAACCAAAACTCCCCTTTATATATAATAAAACCATGAATATAGGAATCCCCTCCTTATATTCATGGTTTTTTATTACAAATCATAAAAAACTTAGTTCAAAACGCCTTGTATTAACAAATGAAATTTTTCTTCTAACCATATATATTAAGAGCTCAAACCTTATGAATTAGACGAACCACTTGCTCCAGAAAGCAACCAAGGCTTTTGTAACTCTGATTTTAATGTATTATATCCATCAACCGCAGTTCTTAATTGGACATCTAAGTCTAAACTATTAACTACTAAAGTATCATAATCAGATTTAGTCATTAAACCTAAATCATATTTAAGTTTTGCATTACTTAATTGTTTATTTGTTAGATCAATATTTTGCTTAATATAATTGATGTTATCTTCTGTTGCAAGAAGATTTGTGTATAATGTTTTTAATGTATCTTTTAATTGTTTTTTAGTCTCATTTAAATTTGTTTCAGCTGTATAAACACCTAATTTAGCATTTAAGTATGATAGACGTCTTGATAAAGCATTTGTATAAGCACTTGCATCTGATTCATATTGATTATAATCTTTCACATACTTTTCATATTTTTCAAGAGTATCAACTGTAGCATCTAAAACAGGTTTATTAGCCCCATCTGACGTTCTTTTTGCATCATTTACATACTCTTCAGATACTTCATTGTCTTTATCATTGAAATAATCCTTATTAAGCTTAGTTAATTTTTCATTATATTTTAACTCAGTATCAATTATATTATCTAAATATTCATCTACAGAACCATCTATTTTAAATGACTCATATTTAATATCTTGCTGTAAACTATATTGTGTTACATCTTTACCAGTTAATACTTTAAAACTATATTCTGCATCTTTTAAAGCATTTTGGCTCGCTTTTAGCGAGTTTTGAAGACTTACAACCTGAAGCTCAGTACTTTGCAAATCAATTGCTGTTGTGAGTCCTAAGCTTTGCTTTAATTTCGCATCATTCAGCTGCTTAGTTTTTACATCTATACCTTTTATGGACTTATCTATTTTCATTTGACTTGTAACCATATTATTATAAGCAGTAGTAGTTTTTTGTATTAATGAATCTTCATCAAAATCTCTTTGTTGTTTAAGTTGATCTAATGTGGTATCACGAGTATCACTATTAAGATCCTCTTTATCACCTGATACTCCTGTAGCATCATCAATATTTTCATTAATATCATTAAATTTATCTTGATAAGTTATTTTTTTGTCATCAAGCTTTAATTTATCACTGTTACTAATAGCTGAATTTATTGCATCCTGCAATGTAAGAATTGGTTTTCCATTTACTTGTGCTACTGTACTAACATTAGCATTTGTATTTTGAGCTGTATCTGCCGCAAATGCTGGTACAATACTTCCACTAATAACACTTACTCCAATTGCTAAAGCAACTAACTTATTTATATTATTTCTCATGGATAATCTCCCTTTCACTAAATCTTATAATTTACTAATTCTTTTTAATTTTTTCAGTATTTAAAGGGACTATCTAAAAGTATATTTTAGAATAGCCTCTTTAAAATATTAAACTTTCTATAAACTTGTATTTACTTCTTCATTAACCTTTAATGGTTTCTTTTTAGTAACTTTTTTAAACTTATTTTTAAAATCATCTAATATTGTATAAGCTATCGGTACAACTACTAAGGTTAAAATTGTTGCAGTAATTAATCCTCCTATTATAGCCTGTGACATTGGTGCACTCATTTCTGAACCTGAACTTGTAGAAACAGCTGAAGGTATCATACCAAATATCATAGCTAAAGTAGTCATGACAATTGGACGAAGTCTTACAAGCCCTGCTTCTATTAAAGCTTCATTTCTTGGCATGCCTTCTTTAATTCTTTCTTTCGCCGCATCAATAAGCAGTATTCCATTCTTGGAGACCAGACCCATAAGCATTATTATACCTATTAATGCAGTCATAGTTATTTCATTTCCAAATACAAATAATCCAAGCATTGCTCCAATTACAGCAAGCGGAAGTGAGAACATTATTGCTGCTGGATCAATAAAGCTTTCAAATTGTGCTGCCATAACTAAATATAAGAAAAGTATTGATAGCACTATTGATTGTAGTAAACTTACCATACTCTTTTGCATCATCTGATTCATCCCACCAAGAGATAGAGAAACCCCATCTGGTAGTTCACTTTTTATCTTTTCAAGATATTTATTTTGGAAAGTTCCCGTAGATGTACCTGTTACGTTACAAGAAATTTCAATTTGTGCTTGTCTATTATATCTGTGTAATTCCGCTGAAGTTGTTCCAATAACTTTCTTAGTTACTTGTGTTAATGGGATTTGACTATTATTCGTACCTGATACATAAATTCCATCAAGGTCGTTAAGATTTTTACGCTGAGTATCTTCTAAGGACAATTTAACGTCATATCTATTGGTTCCACCATCGTATTTTGTTACAGTTGAACCATTAAATAAGATTGCTAAAGTACTCGCGACATCTGAACTGTTAACACCTAAATCTGCAGCTTTATCACGATCTACATCCATTTTTACTATTGGTGACCCAGACTTATCATTACTGCTTACATCTCTTGCATTAGGATCCTTAGACATATCTGCCTTTATTTTCTCTGCAAATTCTTGAAGCTTTACTCGATCATCTCCAACAAGATTGTAAGATACATCTTTAGATGATCCTCCACCGCCTCCCATTGATGCAGCTGATACGGTAACTTGAGTTCCTGGAATTCCATTTAGATCTTCTCTAAGCTTTTCAGCTATCTGTCTTGAACTCTCTTTACGCTCTTTTTTATCCACCAACTCAATCTTAATTGATGTTCTACTTTTACTAACTGTAGAGTATAAAAATTTCACTTCTGGATACTTATTTTTAATGATTTCTTCAAGTTTTTCATTTTTTTGTTTCGCAGTATCTAAAGTTATTCCTGAATCAAAATTAGCACTAACTGTCACCTGACTATTATCAGTTGAAGGCATCATAGCAAAACCTAATGTAGTTGCGAGTCCAATACTACTTACAAACATAAGAGCACAAATAACTAAAATCACTACTCTATGATGAAGAGACTTCTCCAAAAGGTGAGAATATTTTTCAGCTAAAGTATCAAATTTTTCATTAAACAACTTAAAAAACTTACCAACAAATGTTTTACTTTCTTTCTTCTCTGCCTTGAGCATTTTAGATGACATCATAGGCACAAGAGTGAAAGATACAAACAATGAAACTGCCATACTAAAAACAATAGTAAGGGAAAATTCAATAAAGTATTTTCCAAGTATTCCTTCTATCATTGCCATCGGTAGGAATACCGCAATAACAGCTGAAGTTGTTGCAATTACTGCAAACCCAATTTCAGAAGTTGCATCTCTAGCAGCTTCCAATGGACCTTTTCCCATATGCAGATGTCTTACAATATTTTCAATAACAACTATGGCATCATCAATTAAGAGCCCGACGGCCAGCGATAACCCCATCAAGGACATTGTATTTAATGAAAAATCCATCAATTTCAAACAAATGAAAGTGGTGATAATTGAAATTGGAAGAGATAATGCACTTATAAGAGTACTTTCCCATTCATATAAGAACAAGAATACTATAATAACTGCTAGTACACATCCTTCTATAATAGTTTCCATAACCCCATCAACTGTTCTTTGAATTGATTCTGAGTTATCACTAACAATATCAACATGTACGCCTTCTGGCAAGGAGCCTTTAATTTCATTTAGTATTGCCTTAACATTTTTTGCTACTTCAACAGTGTTAGCACCTGATTGCTTCACTATATTTATACCAATTGATTGGTTTCCTTGATAAAAAGCAAGACTTGTTTTATCTTCAAATGTATCTTCAACTTTTGCGACATCTTTTAATCTGATTTCTGTTCCATTTTTCTTTGTTATTAGAATATTCTTAAAGTCTTCTACTTTTTGTATCTTACTATTTGTTGTAATAGAAATTTCATTATCTCCATTTGTAACTTTTCCGCTTGATTGGTCAATATTATCAGTTTTAATACTGCCAATCACTTGACTTGCAGTAAGACCATATGATACTAACTTATCATTATCCAAATTTATATGAATTTCCCTTGTATCTTGACCTGATATATCCACTGATCCAATCCCTGAAACTGTGTATAGCTTTGGTTTAATAGTATTATCTACAATATCCGACAACTCTTTATTATCCTCTAATCCATAAATAGCTATAGATAAAATAGACGATGCTGACATATCAAATTTAGAAATAACCGGATCATTTGCATCAGTAGGTAATTCACCTCTAATACTTGAAACTTTATCTCTAACTTCTTGTGCTGCAACTTCGGAATTTTTACTTAACTCAAATCCTACAGTAGTTTGTGAAACCCCATTTGTTACAGTTGAAGTTACTGTATCCACTCCTGAAATTTTCTGAACTGCTTCTTCAACTTTCTTTGTTACTTTTGTTTCAAGTTCTTGTGGCGTTGCACCTGGATATGTAACCACGACTGAAACATAAGGTATATCTGCATTTGGCATATCATTAAGTACTAATTTCTCATAATTTACATAACCTAAAATAGTGAGGGCAATCATTATAACTGTAATAAATACGGGTCTTTTTATACTAATATTTGCTATATTCATTTATAATCCCTCCTATCTTAAGAAACAATATCTATTTCATCACCATCTTGTAATGAACCTGTATTAGAGCATATTATCTGATCTCCACTCTGTATACCAGATGTTATTTCCACATTATTTTCATCAGTTTCTCCTATGACAACTTTTTGCTTTTTAGCTTTTCCATTATCATTAATAAAAACTGAATAATTACCTTCACTTCCAACTAAAGCATTTATAGGTACTGTAATCATTTGAGTCTTTTCACCACTAATAAGTTGTACCTTACCAAAAATACCTGGATATAATGTTTTATCACTATTATCAATCTTTATTTTGCAATTAAAAACTCTAGCAGATGTGTCTGCTGAAAGATCTATATTTTGTATGATTCCATCATACTTTGTATCACTTCCGTCAACAGTAAGTGTAGCAGCTTGTCCTATCTTCACACTGTTTATCTTATCTTCTTGTATTTGAACTTTTGCATATACTGCTGATATATTGTTTACAGTTGCAAGAGCTGTACCTGGAGATGCCATCTGCCCTATACTTACACTTTTTCCTGTAATCACCCCACTTATAGGTGCTTTAATCACAGTATTATTTAAGTTATCTTGTAAATTTGATAAGCTTACTTTTTGAGCTTCTATATTTGCCTTTGCTGTTTCAATACTTACATTACCTGCCTCATAATCAGCTTGGGCACTATTTAATGATTTCTCTGCTGCCAGAAAATCAACTTGGGATATAACCTCTTTCTCATAAAGAGCTTTCTGCCTATCATAGTTACGCTGTACATCATCTAAATTAAGCTTAAGCTTTTTTAAAGAAACTTCTGCAGAACTTAATTGTTGTTCAGTTACCTTTATTTGACTTTCTGATACTTTTATATTATTTCTTATATCTTGATCATCTAATGTAATTAAGGCATCTCCTGCATTTACATATTGCCCATTTTCCAAAGATATACTAACAACCTTTGCTGATAACTTACTAGCTACAATTCCTTGCTCACTGGCTTCTAATGTAGCTTTATATGTATCCCCAGAATTTTTGTCAACTAACTTAGCCTCTTGAGCCTCAACTGCTACTTTACTTGCTGTAACTGCTGTTGGAATATTTTTTTTAGCTGCTGTAAACTTTCTAACTCCTACAACAGCGCCTATTACAGCTATAACAATAACTGCATATATAACTATCTTTTTTACATTTTTCATTTTCTATCCTCCCATTTTGTAACGGTGATTATCACGATTTTAGCTCTGTAATAAATCCAAAATTTATTATAATTTTTGGCATTATTGATTACTTTTATATTTTAAACCTTTATACACTACTTTTACCACTCCTATTTCTATTTAATTAGAAGTTTAACATTGAATTATTAACTCAATTTAAACTTTTCGCCTTATTTATAAATTTAGTTATAAAAATATAATAATTCTTATGATAAAAATATTTTTTTATAACTAATTTATTAACTTTAAAAAATATTTTACGCATAGTATAATAAGGACAGTTAAGGAGGTTAGCTGAATGTTTCATATTTTAATTGTTGAGGACGATAAAGAATTATGCGAATTATTTTCTACCGTTTTAGTAAAAAACGGTTACAAAGCAACGTGTGCAAGAGATGGTATTGAGGCCCTTGATATTTTAGATAGAGAATATATTGATCTAATTATTTCTGATATTATGATGCCTAATATGGATGGTTTTGAATTAACTAAAACTATTCGAGAGACTCAATTTAATATTCCAATCTTAATAATTACAGCTAGGGAAAGCTTTCAAGATAAACAACGTGGATTTATGCTTGGAACTGATGATTATATGGTTAAACCCATAGATGTTAACGAAATGATACTAAGAGTTGGTGCCTTACTTAGAAGGGCTAAAAGTATTAATGAAAGAAAACAGTGTGTTGGTGAAACCATACTTGAATATGATTCTCTGTCTGTTTACCAAAATGGCGAAACAATATTACTTCCCCAAAAAGAATTTCTAATTCTATATAAGCTTATTTCTTATCCTGGGCGTATCTTTACAAGACAACAGCTTATGGACGAGTTTTGGGGCCTTGACACTGAAACAGACATTAGAACAGTAGATGTACATATTAATCGCTTGCGAGATCGTTTTAAGAATAATAATGACTTTGAAATATTAACTGTGAGAGGCCTTGGATATAAGGTGGTGAAAAAACATGAATCGTAAACACTCTTTAAAACTAGGATTAGTTTTTTCAGTCATAATTTTTTTAATCATTCTTGCTTCGGGGGTGATTTCTGCTCTCTTAGCTATTTCTCTACATATGAAAGTTTTCTCTCCTCCTAATAATATACTATACCCAATTCTTAATTTATATGCTGTTAGTGTTATTGTTGGAACAACTATTTCAGCTGTGGTAGGGAAGAGAATATTGTCTCCCCTTGTAAAGTTCAGTGGGGCATTAATGGAAGTTGGTAAGGGTAACTTTAATATTCAATTAGATGAAAATAAATATCATATAGACGAGCTTAAAGAAATGTCTCAAAACTTTAATGTAATGGTAAGAGAACTAAATAATATCGAGACTTTCCGAAGTGACTTCATTGCAAATGTATCTCACGAATTTAAAACCCCTCTTGCATCTATAGAAGGATATACAATGTTGCTGCAGAGCGATAATTTAACAGATCAAGAAAAAAATGAATACACTAAGAAAATTCTTAGTAATACAAAAAGATTATCGAATTTAGTTGGTATTATTTTGCAAATTTCAAGATTAGAAAATCAAGGTATCATCGCAGAAAAAAACAAATTTAAATTAGATGAACAACTAAGACAGACTTTATTGCTTTTTGAGTCAAGATGGACTAGTAAAAATATTGATTTAGATCTTGACTTAGATCCAATCACTTTTTATGGAAATGAAGAACTTCTAATGCAGGTATGGGCAAATCTCTTTAGCAATGCAATAAAATTCACTCCTGATAACGGAACTATTACTTGTACGCTAAGACGGTCTGACAGCTTCATTATCACTACAATTTCAGACAACGGCATAGGAATTTCAGAAGATGTACGAAAACATATATTTGAAAAATTTTATCAGGGAGATAAATCACATTCTTCTGAAGGCAATGGCTTGGGGTTAGCTCTTGTAAAAAGAATTATTGATTTATGTAACGGCACAATAGAAGTACAAAGTGAATTAGGTACTGGCTCTACTTTTACTGTTAAATTACCATATTAATTGAACTTTTATAAACTGTATTTCGATCAATTATTTTTCTCTAATGACAGAGCTATATTAATTGATCTAAATGCAGTTTTTTATTATATAAATTTCTATCGAATAACCTTGAATATCTTAAAACAATTCACTCTAAAAACCTATCATCTTACTGAATAAATAATCAAATTTCCATAATACTATAAGTAATGCACTAATAACATTAATTGAAATATGTTAAGCAAAGTAATATATTGGTCCAACAATATTCGAAGGAGATATAACCAGTGAAAAAATTTATTTTCATTTTATTATTAACTTTTTTATCATTATATATATTTATAACACCTTCTATGGCTGATTCAAGATACTTAACCGAAGGTCTTTATGGGGCATCAGATTTAAATTTATCTCAGAATGCTACTCATACTGTTCAAAATAATTCTGATACTGAATATGCCTTTATAATGATTTTTGACTCCAATCAGTTGACTCAACAATACATGCTATTAAAACCTGAATCGAAAGAATATATTTTAGTTCCTATAGAACTAGGATATAAACTTTTGGTAGTCACCAATGACAGCATCACTATAAATTAAATGTAATCCATAGTTTATTTTTATTCTTACACCAAAATTCAAATTTGAAAGGTAGTTATTTGATGAAAAAATTCTTTTTTTTACTTTTATGTTTCTTACTTATCTTTACTGAACCTGCAGCAGCAAATCCAAAATCGCTTAAAGAAGGATTCTATAAAGTTACTGATTTAACTATATCAGAAAATACAACTTATACAGTACAAAATATTTCTTTTAATGAACGTATTTATGTGATTATTTTTGATTCTCATGCTCAACCTCTTCAAGGTGTTCGTCTAAAACCACAATCAAAAAAGTACAACTTAATTTCACTTCAGCCAGGCTATAAGATTGTACTAATCGGCGGTGGTGAAATTAATATATCTCCTGATATTATGTTAAAATAAAAAACTAATGTTTTCTTCTATTTTTTATTAAAAACTCACTATGACTATTATAAATATGTATACTTTTCCTCAGTTTTCAAATAATAAATGAGATAAAAAATTTAGATGATATATAGAAAACATACGAGGAGGACTAGTCTAATGCAAAAAGTCACAAAAACAATGGACGGAAACCAAGCCGCAGCATATGCTTCATATAATTTTACTGAAGTGGCTGCAATATATCCAATAACTCCTTCTACACCAATGGCTGAGGGGGTTGATGAGTGGTCTGCCCACGGAAAGAAAAACATGTTTAATCAACCAGTTAAAGTAGCTGAGATGCAATCAGAAGCTGGTGCTGCTGGTGCCGTACATGGATCACTTCAAGGTGGAGCATTAACTACAACATATACAGCATCTCAAGGATTGCTTCTTATGATACCGAATATGTATAAGATAGCCGGTGAACTTTTACCAGCAGTATTTCATGTAACTGCTCGTGCAATTGCAACTCATGCTCTATCAATATTTGGAGACCACCAAGATGTTATGGCAACTAGACAAACTGGATTTGCTATGCTTGCATCAAGCAGCGTTCAAGAGGTAATGGATTTAGCCTGCATAGCTCATTTAAGTGCAATTAAAGGAAGAGTCCCATTTACCCATTTCTTTGATGGTTTTAGAACATCACATGAATATCAAAAAATTGAAGTACCAAATTTTGATGCAGTAACTAGCCTTGTAGATAAATCTGCCTTAAAAGCTTTTAGAGATAGAGCTTTAAATCCAGAACATCCAGTTGCTAGAGGTACAGCACAAAACCCTGATATATACTTCCAAGGAAGAGAAGCACAGAATCCTTTCTTTAATGCAGTGCCTGACATAGTGGAAGATTATATGAAGGAATTAAAGAATATTACTGGAAGAGAATATCATCCATTTGATTACTACGGTGATCCAGAAGCTGAAAATATTATAGTAGCTATAGGTTCAGTATGTGATACTATAAGTGAAGTTGTAGACTACCTAAGAGAAAAAGGCGAAAAAGTTGGTATGATAAAAGTTCATTTATACAGACCATTCTGTGATAAATACTTCTTTAATGTTTTACCTAAGTCTGTTAAGAGAATAGCTGTTTTAGATAGAACAAAAGAGCCTGGCGCACCTGCGGAACCACTATACTTAGATGTTACTAAACTTTTCTACAATGAAAATAATAAACCAGTAATAGTTGGAGGAAGATATGGTTTAGCCTCTAAGGATACAAGACCATCTCAAATTATTTCTGTATTTGATAATCTTAAATCAGATAAACCGAAAGATAATTTCACTGTTGGTATAGTTGATGATATAACTAACACTTCTCTACCTGAAGGGGAAATAATTGATACAACACCACAAGGTACTATCAGCTGTAAGTTCTGGGGACTAGGATCAGATGGTACAGTTGGAGCTAATAAGAGCGCTGTTAAAATTATAGGTGATAATACGGATTTATATGCTCAAGCATACTTTTCTTATGATAGTAAAAAGTCTGGTGGTACTACTGTCTCACATTTAAGATTCGGTAAGAGCCCTATAAAATCTCCTTATTTAGTTTATAATGCAGATTATGTTGCGTGTCACAACAAATCTTTTATTTATAATTTTGATATTTTAAAAGGATTAAAGAACAACGGAACTTTTGTACTTAACTGCCCATGGGATAAAGATGAAATTGAAGATAAACTTCCAGCGGCATATAAAAGATATATAGCAAAAAACAATATAAAATTCTACACTATAGATGCGATTGCTATTGCTGGTGAGATAGGTCTTGGAAATAGAATTAATATGATAATGCAATCTGCTTTCTTTAAATTGGCAAACGTTATCCCTGTAGAAGATGCAGTTAAATATTTAAAAGATTCTATTTCAAAACTATATGGTAAAAAAGGTGATAAAATAGTTAAAATGAATCATGATGCTGTGGATAGAGGCATAGATTCATTAAATGAAGTTAATATACCTGACTCTTGGGCTAATGCAGAAGAAAGTAATAAACCAGTTAAAAACGAACCAGATTTCGTTAAGAATATTCAACGTCCTATGGCAAGACTTGAAGGCGATGAATTACCAACAAGTGCTTTTGCAGGTATGGAAGATGGTACTTTCCCACTTGGTACAACTGCTTACGAAAAACGTGGAATTGCTGTTAACGTTCCTGAATGGCAGACAGATAAGTGTATTCAATGTGGTCAATGTGCATTTATCTGCCCTCATGCAACTATACGTCAATTCTTAGTTAATGAAAACGAAAAGAACAATGCTCCTGAAGACTTTATCACAAAGAAAGCTGCCGGAAAGGGCCTAGAAGACTATGGATACAGAATACAAATAGCTCCGTTAGACTGCACAGGCTGCGGAAACTGCGCAGATGTATGTCCTGCTCCTGGCAAAGCTCTTATAATGAAGCCAGCTGAAGAACAAATATTAGAACAGGCAGAAAATTGGGAATATGCGATGAGGCTTACTCCTAAGGAAGATTTAATTGATAGAAACACCCTAAAGGGCAGTCAATTAGTTAGACCTCTTTTAGAATTTAACGGTGCTTGCCCAGGATGTGGTGAAACACCGTACATAAGACTTTTAACACAACTTTTTGGAGAAAGAATGATAATTGCAAATGCAACTGGATGTTCATCTATTTGGGGTGCAAGTGCTCCTTCTATTGCTTATACCACAAATACCGAAGGAAAAGGTCCAGCTTGGGCTAATTCATTATTTGAAGACAATGCTGAATTTGGATATGGTATTTTCCTTGGTGTTAAACAAATTAGAGAAAAGCTTGCAGACTTGATGAATGAAGGATTAGAATCATCTGACTTTAATGATGATATTAAGAGTGCATTCCGTGAGTGGCTTGATAATTTTAATGATGGAAACGGATCAAAAACAGCCTCAGCTAAAGTTCTAGAAGTTTTAAAGAACTCAAACAATGAAATAGCAAAAGAAATATTAGAAAGAAAAGACTACTTAATTAAAAAATCCCACTGGATACTTGGTGGAGACGGCTGGGCTTACGATATAGGTTATGGCGGAGTTGACCAAGTGCTTGCTATGGGTGACGATGTTAATATATTTGTAATGGATACTGAAATATACTCTAACACTGGAGGTCAGGCTTCAAAATCAACTCAAACTGCTCAAGTCGCTAAATTCGCAGCAGCCGGTAAGAAAACTAGAAAGAAAGATTTAGGACTTATGGCTATGAGTTACGGTTATGTATATGTTGCTCAAATAGCTATGGGCGCAAACATGAATCATGCAATTAAAGTAATCGCTGAAGCGGAAAAATATCCAGGTCCATCAATAATTATAGCTTATGCTCCATGTATCAGCCATGGTATAAAAGTTGGTATGGGCAATAGTATTAAAGAGGAAAAGAAAGCTGTAGACTCTGGATACTGGCACCTATATAGATATAACCCATTATTAAAAGATGAAGGCAAGAATCCATTCTTACTTGAATCTAAAGAACCTTCTGCTCCATATAAAGATTTCTTACATGGTGAAATACGTTACTCATCCCTAATGAACGTATTCCCAGAAATAGCAGATAAATTATTTGACGAAGCAGAAAAGAACGCAAAAGAAAGATATGATACTTATAAGCGTTTAGCTGATATGCAATATTAAACAAGAAACGCTTCAAATACCTTATCAATAATATAGTAAATAAAATAAAAAAATCCTCGATTTTTCGGGGATTTTTTTATACGATAGTTTGAAAATCAAAAGTTATATTCCACTAGAAATAAGAAGCATGTTTTGTGAAGTGTTTCATTGGAATTTTGATGGTTATGATTCTTAAGTGAAATTCCAAATCTAAGATTTGGTTAATTGAACTTACTCAGTGAACGAAGTGAGTCGAGTTTCCTTTGCATTAGCCCAAATATGCTAGTTCAAACTCGCTTTTGAGGCTAGCATTTTGGGTTCAACTTCTAATCTTAGAATCATCCATAAAAATTCCTTAGAAACCGTAATAAAACATGCTTCTTATTTCAGCGATGGACATATACTTACTTTTGATTTGTATCTACATATTCTTTTGCATTTCTTACTTGTATTTCGCTAGGAATATTTACGTTAGATACTGGTTGAGCATCTTCCATATTAGCCCATGCAGCTGCATCATGCTTTTCTATTGGCATACCAACGAATTTTTCTTTAAATCTATTTTTCATGTGTAAAGCCTCCTTTTATGTGCAAGATAGTTTTAATAACTTGAGATTAATAATAGTATTAGCATAAAAATGAAAAGTATAACTGAAATTAATTCTTAACTTACTATTAGTTAAGAGGCAGATACTACTTTTATATTTTATGAAGCTTCTTATATTTTACTCGTTAAGCTAAAAAAAATAGTTTATAACAAAAAATAAAAGCCTCCTAATAAGACTTTTACTAAACCAAAACAAAGATTTAAATTTTACTTGTGCTTCTCTATTTATTAAAATTATACCTACTTATAACTATTACCAATCTTCTCTACAACATCAAATCCATATTCTTTATCAATAATATAACTATTTTCACTAGTTTTACATAGATAGAAAGCCATTAATAAATCTCCCATGCTTCCTAAAAAATTTAATATAAATATTATAGTTCCAATATTTCCTGAGATAAATATTGAAGCTACAGAAATTATGGTTACTGGAGCTAAAAGAACTAATAGAAACTTTGTTCTATGCAGTGGATTTCCTGAAACTTCCTGAACATAAGCATATAACACTTTAAAACCATATCTTACTTTACCACCAAATATTCTATAAACAAAACCATGAATCAACTCATGTATACACGCTACAATAGAAAAAATTAATACAATAGAAATATTAAGTTTTATAAACTCAGTCCCTGTAATACTCATCATATTATTATGAAATAACATATTTGCAAACAAATTGTAGATATTTTCTTGCTCTATTAAACAGAATAGAAATGCTATAATAAAACATACTGCATGAAGTTTCCATGAAACTTTAAAAGACATATCAACACCTCCACTATGGAGTATTGACATATATTTTTTATTCTAATCCTACGCTAAAGTAAACTATTTTTTGCATTTCATGGGGTAGTGACTATAATATCTATTTTTAGAAAATCTAAATTGTACGATTCATAATAAATATCATGAAACTAATTTCCTATTTCATTTATCATCATTTCAGCATTTGAAACGTAATTTGACTTTGGATAATTTTCTTTTACTTTCTTGAAGTAAATAAGCGCATTAACTTTATCATTTGTTTCTTTATAGCATGTCCCTATTTGATATGTAATCCATGGCATAAGGTATAGATTAGGATCAATTTCTGATGCTATTATTAACTTCGGAAGTGCTTCAGAATACTTTTTTTGCTTATACAACTTATTGCCTTGATTATATATACTCCATAATGCATTAGGATTTAAATCTTTCCACAACTTATCAAACTTCATTTTAGTTTCACTATCAAAATTAGTATTTTTTATACTTATTAAAATACCGGCAGCCTTCTCATAATTACCATCCTTAAAAGCTTTCTCAGTATCATTTAACTTATTTATAATGTCCTCGTTACTCTTGTTCTTATCTGCTTCTACTTTAGAATCCTCTATCCCTTGTGGCACACTTTTGTTTTCTTCATAAGTAATATTTTCTTTATCCAAACCTTCACTTTCATCTAAAAGCTTATCAGTTTCTTCCTCTGAATCAATAATATTATTATTACCTTTAAATCTATCTAAAAAATCTTGAATATTATATGAATAGAAACGACTTGCCCCTGCTCCAGTAATAATCGTCATTATAATTAATAAACCTATTACAATGCTGCCTGTTGAACGTTTAGCTGATGTAGATTTCTTGAAATCATTATTAGGTATATATTTAATTTCATCTATGTCTATTACATTATTTTTAGCAATTAATTTTTGGGTTATTAAACTTTGTATGTATTCATTTGCCAATTCATTGTATATTAAATCCTTAGAAAGCTTTTTAAATATTTTTTCACCTTTCTTATATTCTTTCATATTAACATGGCATAACCCCTTAAGTTTTAATGCATCTGAAAATTCCTTATTGTAAGACAAAGATTTCTTCAAATCATTTATAGCTAGCTCTAATTTACCTTTTCGTATGTCTCCTATGGCCATATTATATAAAATTATAGACTTTTTGATGTTATCATTAATTCCATGTTTGTTTAATTCCATTTCTCTTATATTGATTGGCTGAGCTTTTTTTATTTCCAGATCAAAATTAACCAACTAATCTCCCCCTTAAAATTTTACATAATAACGCATAGTACCTCTTCATTTGATACTCTATTATTATAAAAAAAACTAAACTTTCCACATTTATTAAACTTTAACTAATATTTATATATAAAGTTTAGCAAATTATGTCACAAAACACAATAAAAAGTCTCATTGATAAAATCAAATTTTCTTTTTTAAAGGGTAGATAGATATTTAGATAATAAAGTTAATCATTCTTTAGAAATTTCCTTAGTAAATATCCACTGCTTATCTTTAATATTTCTCCCTTGAATAACAACCTTATCTCCATTGACTTCGATATATAAACCTTTAATATAAGGTTCTCTCCTCCTGCCACCTTCACTACCTTGATCCGGAATTATAGTATAGTGAACAGCACCAGTATGGACCATTGTAAATGGTTGATTTAATACTACACTATTTTCATCTAAGTCTCTATGAGTATGAGAAGAGAATAGTATTACTTCAGGATATTTAGATAATATTTCTTTAACTTGATCACTTTGTTTAACACCAACCCAGCTATTTGCTCCATTTCCACTATTTAATGGTTGATGTAAGAATACAAATATCGGTTTCCCTTTTTGATATTTTTCAGCCAACTTTTCTTTTAGCCATTTTTGTTGTTCTTCAGATATAGAAGCTGTTATGGAATTCATAGTTTCTGAATTACCATCTTCCGATCCTAGAGATATAAAATGATAATCTTTTACCCATGTATCGTGATACACTTTATCTTCTTCAGCAAATTCAAGATATCTATTTATGAATGTTTGAACCTGTTCTGGTGAATTGACCTCTATATCATAGTTGAAAAATTCATGATTACCTATATTCTTAATAATTATTTTAGGCAGTAAATCTTTATTTTTATTAATGGTTTTCTTAACTGAGTCATATTGTTTTTCAATTCCTTGGTCTACAGTATCACCGTTTAAAACCAAAGCATCCATACCTGGATTTATTTTATATAAATCATTTATTGACTCCTGAAAGCTATCAATATTTTCATGGACATCGCCAAGCACTGCAAAAGCAAGATCCACATCAGGTACTTTCGATGCTGCACTTTTATCTATAGGTTTGGGTTTATTCATATATATAACTGCTGCTACTCCTGCAATTATTAATATAATGGAAATAACTACTTTCTTTATCTTCCTCATTATTACTCACCTCTTCCTTATTTTAATCAGCTTTATGAAAAATATATCATATTCTTTATAAATAATAAAACAAACCACATATTAGTTGATCAACTTAATATGTGGTTCATCTTTATATATTTAATTTGAAAGCATTTTTATTACTTATTGCAACTCATTAAATTACTTTTTTATAATTTGTACCTACTTAAAACTTTTAATAATTTTTATTAATTATTTATACAGCATTCTCTGAATCCTCTGAATCTTTTTCATTTTGAAGAATACTGTGCTTTCTTCCATAAACGAAATATACTATAAGTCCTATAATAAGCCAAACTATGAAACCTATCCATGTTATTAATTTCAATCCGCATAATAAAACTACACAACATATTATTGAAATTAATGGAGTAAATGGAACTCCTGGTGTTTTAAAAATTCTTTTAAAATCTGGCATTGTTTTTCTAAGCACTATAACTGCAACAGATACTGCTATAAAACTTAATAATGTACCTGTGCTTAAAAATTCTACTATAATATCTAACGGTAAAAATCCTGCTATTATTGCAGCTATACTTCCAGTTATCATCGTTGAGATATGTGGTGTCTTATGAGTAGGATGTACTTTTGAAAATATTTTTGGTAAAAGCCCGTCTCTTGACATAACCATAAATACTCTAACTTGGCCATAAAGCACTACCATCATAGTAGAAATCATTCCAAGAATAGCACCTGTTCCTACTAGCGCTGCGCCCCAGTTTATACCAACTCTTGCTAAAGCTCCTGGCACTGCATTTTCTGAAATAATTTCACTAAAAGGAACCATTCCAGTAAGTACAACAGCTACTGAAACATAAAGCAAAGTAACTGCTATTAAACAAATTATAAGTCCAATTGGAATGTCTCTCTTTGGATTTTCAGCCTCTTCTGCAGCTGTAGAAATAGCATCAAATCCTATAAACGAGAAGAATATAGTAGCTGTTGCCGCAAAAATTCCTTTAAATCCAAACGGAGCAAACGGTTGATAATTAGCAGTATCTATATGTCCCACTCCAAGTATTACAAATATAATAATTATTGAAATTTTTATTCCTACAATAAGATTATTAACTCTAGCACTTTCCTTCATACCATAATATAATATGTAAGTTATTATTGCAATTATTAATACAGCTGGTAAATCTACTATTCCACCTTTACTTGGTGATGAAGTAAATACTGCTGGAAGCGTCACTCCTACTGATTTTAGAATACCAACAAAAGTACCTGACCATCCCGATGCTACAGCACTACATGCAACTAGATATTCCGCAGTAAGACACCAACCAATTATCATAGCGATTATTTCACCAAATACTATATAAGAATACGAATATGTACTTCCTGCTACTGGAAACATTGTTGAAAGCTCACAATAACATAATGCACATAAACCTGCTACTATACCTGCTAAAATAAATGAAATAATTACGGCAGGTCCTGCTAAATGTGCACCTGTTCCCGTTGCGACAAAGATACCTACTCCAACAACTGCTCCAATCCCAAATGCAGCTATATCCTTAGCTTTAAGATTTCTCTTTAGGGATGATTGCTGAGCACCTTTCAGCATCTTATCTACTGACTTTTTCTTAAAAATGTTCATAAGGGTCCTCCTATTTAATTAATATATGCCCCAAATATTTACGTTTTAATATGCTAATTTTTCAGCTTTTAAATATATATGCCGAGAAATTATAAACTTTTAACAAATCACTTGCTATTTTAACACATTTCGATAATACTCGGCAAGCTATTAACATTATGATAATTTGATTTTTTATATAAAAATAATTTTCACTATGGACTTTTTTTACATATTATCCTTACCCTACAATAAATTAAAGAAAATACTCACAAAACATATTTGCTTATATAGCTGTATTCTACTTACTTTCAGCCAATATAACTTGTTCATAATAATTTTTTTAGTAAATCCGTACTTATGAATTATAAGCATTAATATATCAAAAAAATTTATCTATTATTAATGAGGCACATTTAATATTATATATTTAATATTAAATTTCCTATTATTTATTGTTTTATTCCATTAAAAATCAAATTCCTAATTATAATTTTTTATATAAAATTTTATAATTCAGAAAGGTTTTTCCCACAAACTTAAGCCTTTTTGAGAATACCTCCTAAATAAACTTATTAATTTGACAACAAAAAAAAGAACGACTTACTAGGATGTAATAAGCCATTCAAATATTGGTTAATAATTATATTTTAATAGGGGTAAATAATTTTTAACTATCTTACACTTAATATATTACAGTATAAATATGTCAGTAGTGTGGCAAAACATTAAAGATTTAATTAATATATAATGAGCTGTATCAAGAACAAGTATTCACTTTAATCTTGATACAGCTTGTATTTTATTTTGTGATTAAAAACTATTGTTTTATATTGTTTTTCTTATAAGCACACCATATTTAAATAATTTATTATCTGAGTATCGATTGCTAAATAAAATTTCTCCCCCCTCGTCAATTAAGATATTATTATCAGAACAATTTAGTAATATCTCTAGCTTATTATTACCATACTCATCAATTTTAATATATTCTATTACCCTATCCTCCCTAATAGTGTTAGGAAAATGAAAGTTGCGGCTTTTAAATAATTTTTGTTCTTTTCTAAGTTTAATTAATTGTTTCATAATGCTAATTTTTTCGTCATACTTCCCGTCTTCAATTTCATCCCACGGCATACATCTTCTACAATCTGGATCATGTTTTCCTTCAAGCACTATTTCTGTTCCATAATATATGCATGGACTACCCGGCATTGTAAACAGTACTGCAAGTTGCTGATAAAATATATTAATATCCTTCACTCTAGATATTAACCTTTCAGTATCATGAGAATCCAACAAATTAAATAGCACATCATTATTTTGCTGCATATACATTGTATAGCATCTATTAATTGTATACTCAAAATCTTCCTTAGTTAAACTATCATCAATCCAAAAATCAGCTATACCACTAGTTAATGGATAATTCATAACAGCATCAAATTCATCTCCTCTAAGCCAAGAAATTGAATCATGCCATATCTCACCCAAAATGTAGAAATCTGATTTTATAGCTTTCATCTTTTTCCTTAATGTCTTGCAAAAGTTATGTGATATTTCATTTGCAACATCTAATCTTAATCCATCAATATCAAAGTTTTTGACCCAATATTCGCACACACTAATTAAATAATCAATTACTTCAGGATTATTTGTATTTAGCTTTGGCATCTTCTCAGAAAAAGCAAAAGAGTAGAATCTTCCATCTTTTGTATCTCGATTATTATTTTCAAAAGGCCATTTATTTACCATAAACCAATTAAGATACTTTGATTCCGGACCCTTCTCTATAACATCAATCCAAGGCCAAAATTTAGGCCCACAATGATTAAACACACCATCAAGCATAATCTTAATTCCTTTTTCATGAGCTGTATTTACTAGTTTTCTAAATACCTCTTCATCTCCAAAATTAGGATCAATTTTCATATAATCAGTAGTATCATATTTATGGGTTGAAACAGCTTCAAATATAGGAGTTAAGTAAAGTCCTGTAATTCCCAAACCTTCTAAATAATCTAGTTTATCCACTATACCTTGCAAATCCCCACCATAATATTCCTTATTTGTGACTTCCCCCTTGTGCCAAGGTTTTACGCCCTCCGGATTAATTGACGGATCACCATTACAAAAACGTTCCGGAAATATTTGATACCATACCATATCATTTACCCAGTCAGGAGTTTTATTTATGTCTGCACTGTTCATCCATGGAAAAGTAAAACATTGAAGCATTCTTCCATCCATATGCATTTGTTTTTCGTTTAGAAAACCATCTTCAAAGTAAAACCAAGTCTCTTTCTCTCCTACTAATTCAAAATAGTATCTACATCTTTTGAATTCCGGCTTCAACGTTGTTGTCCACCAAAGTTGATGCTTAAGTCTCTTTTTATATGCTATTTCTTCTCTTTTACCTTCCCATTTCCACTCTCCACCTAAGATTCCTGTTGCAAAAGGATCTCCATAATGTATAAATACTTTTTTTATATCAAAACCTGTTTTTAGATTTATAATTAAATCATATTCATTAATTGGATAACATAAGTTATCTGAAGTTCTATGATATATTGCTTCAAATTTCATAATGCTAATCTTTCTCCTTTTCACTTCGAGATAGCTGATACGCTATTCAAATTATAATATATAGTAAATAAAAATCTTACATAAACTTTCTCTATATCATCCTTTTACAGATCCTGCTGTTAATCCTTTTGCAAGGAATTTTTGTGTAGCAACGAATATTGCAACAATTGGTATTGTTGACATTACTGCAGCTGCAGAGAACTGAGTCCAGTTTGCTGCATATTGATCTCTAATAAAGTCTCTCATACCTGTGACTACAGTTTGAGCATCTTTTGCCTTTATAAGTGCTGATGTAAAATAGAATTCACTATATGTTCCAATAAAAGCAAAAATAAAGATTACTACAATCATATTTCTTATTAGGGGAATTATTATTTTTATAAAAGCTTGAAAAGTTGATGCACCATCTATATAAGCTGATTCCGTTAGTTCTTTTGGAATACTATCCATGTAGCCTTTCATGAGCCAAATATTATACGCACTTCCTCCTGCTAAAAGTAACACTAACGCCCACAATTTGTCCATCATATTATATTTGTATGCAACACCTAATATTGCTGGTAATGCCATAGTTGTTGGAAACATTTGTAGTAATAAAAGTGACATAAGTCCATATTTTCTTCCTTTAAATTTAATTTTAGAGAAAGCAAAAGCAGCTGGCATTGTTAATAATATCTGTATTACAGCTACAGTCGTACAAAGAAAAATTGAATTTTTAACCCAAACTAAAAATTGAGTTTTAGTTAGGACTTTAATATAATTCTCTAAGGTAATAGATTTAGGGAAAATAGATGATTGTGTGAATCCCTGACCTTTAGCCAGCGATGCTGTAATAACAGCCAATAATGGTATAAGCACTATTATACACATAAACCAAATTACAACTCGTGAAGCCCATGCAGCCCTCATTTGAGCTGGCCTTATTCTTTTTTTATACTTTAATACTTCAACTTTTTGATTTTCAACTGATACCATCTTAATTAACCTCCTCAAATTGCCTTGATGCTTTCATTTGAATAAATGAAATTGTTCCTAATATTACAAAGATAATAATGCTTATAGTTGAAGCTATTTCATACCTTCCAAATTGCATTGACAATCTATAGTTAACTGATGCAAGTATATCTGTATAACCCGCAAATTGTGTTCCTGCTCTAGCCGGAGCACCATTGGTTATTAAAAATGCTGTTCCGAAATTATTAAAGTTAAAAGCAAAACTTGTTATTACTAATGGATATGCTGTTTGAGCAAGAGAAGGTAATGTTATTTTTACAAATTGAGTAAGCTTACTAGCACCATCAACTTCTGCTGCTTCATAATAAGATTTCGGTATTGCTTCCAATGCCCCTATACAAACGTTCATCATATACGGAAATCCCAACCATATTGTAACAACAACTACTACAATTTGTGATAACGTAGCATTTGTTAACCAAGGAATTGGTTTTACTATTAGATGCATACTAATAAGCAAGTTATTAATCGCACCATAAGTTCCATTAAATAAACCTTGGAATGAAAGTACTGCAACAGTACCTGGTAATGCCCATGGAATAACTAAAATTGCCTTATAAATTCCCCTTTCCCTTATGTTCTCATTGTTAACCAATATGGCCATAATAAGACCTAATAAAAATCCTCCAAGTGTTGTTAATACAGCATAAACCATAGTCCATGCAAATACAGGAAAGAATACTTTACTAAATGGCCCCTTAAATACTTCTATAAAATTTGTAATACCTACAACATGAATAACACCTTTTGAATATTGTGTATAATCAGTAAAAGCAATATATACCGTATAAATTATCGGTAAAAATGATAACACAAATATTGAAATTAAAGCTGGTGATAAAAAAGGAATCGCTATATAATTCTTTTTACTTTTTACTATTTCTTTACTTCTCATGATTGCCTCCCTCTTTAGCATAAAAGAATAAAATTAAAAATATTAATATTTTCTTTATCAATTTTTATCTATTTATATCATTAAGGTTCATCAGGTATTCTATATAAAAATATAGTGATAAACCATTATTAACAAATTTGAATTTCTATTATATGAAATAAGGGGAAGTATATTCCCCCTCATTTTAATTATATTATTGTTGAGCTATACCTTCTTTTACTTGCTTTACCATTTCCTCTCCAGTTGTTTTAGGATCCTGTTGTCCTGCTGTCATTGCAGTTAACATGTTTCCTGCTGGGGTCCATACAGCTTGCATTGCTGGAATGTTTGGCATTGGAACAGCATATTTTGCTTGTTCTGAAAATGCAATCATGTCCTTATTTGCCTTAAATGCGTCACTTTCTACGCCTTCTTTAGTTACTGGAATTCTACCACTGTCTATTATTATTGGATTAATATTACCTTGTATATATTTCATTAAATCCCAAGCTAAATCTTTATTTGGTGATTTTTCAGCTACAAATGCTGTTTGAACTCCTAGAGCAGTTGTGACATTTTTCCCACCAAATGTTGGCATTGGGGCGATTTCATAGTTAATATTTGCTGCTTTAGCTGATGAAGTATCCCATGCTCCTGAAATATAGAATGCTGCATCTCCTGACATGAATCTATTTTTAGCGATATCATCAGTTGTATCTGGCGCTATAAGTTTATCTTTAATAACTAGGTCTTGAATAAATTGTAATCCCTTTACTGCACCTTCATTTGAAAGTCCTATATCATTTGGATCAAGTGTTCCGTTATTGTTCTTAAATACATATCCTCCTTGAGTTGTAAGGAATCCTAAATTATAAAATAAAGCATTAACACTATATGAGAATCCAACTCCTGGTTCCTTGGCCTTAGTTACAAGTTCCTCAAAAGATTTTGGAACTTCTTTGGCCTTGTCTTTATTTATGAATAAAGAAACTGTTTCTTGAGCATATGGAACTCCATATTGTTTACCGCCTATAGTTACGGCATCAATTGGTCCCTTAGAAGTATACTTGCTTGGATCTAGAAAACCACTTGGTACTTCTGCAAGTAAACCAGCTTTTTGGAATGTGCCTAAATTATCATGTGGTATACCAATCATTATATCTGGAGCTGAAGAACTGTCGGCTGCTTGCATATATTCTTGAGTCTTACCTTTATCATCGACGCAGTTAACTTTAACTCCTTTATCTTTGCCCCATTTTTCTACTAATTCTTGAAGTTTCGGAAATTCTGATTCAGAAGTCATGTGTGACCATACTGTTATTGTTTTATCACCACCTGAGCTGCTACTTGCTGCTGCATCTTTTGATCCTCCTGAACATCCAGCTAATGTTCCCATCATTAATGCTGTTGTCATTATTAACGACAGTATTTTCTTATTTTTTACCATTTCATATTCCCCCTATAATTTTGTACTTTTAAATTTTTTCAAGCCTAGTAACTTTTGATTTTAGGTTTAAAAATATATGCAATGACTTTTATTCCATAATCTAGTATAATTATTATAACAACAAATTTATTTATAAAAAGAAAGTCATACAGCCATTTGGAATCTGTACCAAAAATAATTATCATATATCAACATTAAATGAGATATGTTGAATTGCACTTTTAGAATTGTTTTCTGGAACCTGTATAAAAATAATTGTGATGTATGCATTTTGAATATTCTAACACAATTAATGAATTCTATCAGATATGAACTTTTTATAGTTCTTATCTGAACATCGTTTACATTAACTATTATAATGCTATATTCATTTATAATATAGGTTTATATTATAAAAAACATTGCCAATTATTAATATTTTTTATAATATCACAGAACTCACATAATAAATTATTGCGTAAAGGAGATTTTATATATGGAATATAATTATGAAATAGTTACAACTCCCAAAAATATTCCTGCCAAAATTATTATAAATTCTTCTCCTGAAGTAGTTTATAGACATTGGCACAAGGATTTAGAATTAATATATTCTTATGAAGGTAGCTTCGTAAGTCATATAAATGGTGCAATTCACTCAATACGAAATAAAGAGCTTATTTTAGTTAATAGCGGAGATATACATTCCGTAGATGAATATAGTAAAGATAAAGCTACAACTTTATCTATCTTAATTTCATATGATTTTATAAAAGATAATTATCCAGAGATAGATAATATAGAATTTAAGCTGGACAAAAAGAATTTTAATGTGATAGACAAGCTCAATGAAATTCATGAGGAAATCTGTGGCATGTATGTGGACGATATGAAAATTAGTAATAAATCCCTTCTATTTGTTGAAGAAGAAAAACCTAATAATAAATTTCATCATTTAAAAATAAATAGTTACTTGTATGAAATTCTATATTTACTACTATACAATTATGGAATTGAAAAAGATACCCACATAACTCTTAAAACTCAAAAGCATTTGGAGCGTTTTAAAATCATTACAGAATTTATTGATAATAATTTTAAGGATAATATTTCTTTAGATGAAATAGCATGCAGATACGATATCACAAAAGAATATCTTGCAACAATTTTCAAGAAATATATGGGTATAACTGTTGGCACATATTTAAAAAACAAACGCCTTAAATCTGCATATATGGATTTAGTTAACACAGATTTATCAATTAACCAATTAGCTTTTGATAATGGTTTTCCTAATATTAAATCATTCATAAACTCTTTTAAAGAATACTATGGTCAAACCCCTTATGCATACAGAAAAGATTTAGAAAATAAGAATAAATTACTTTAAGTATAATTTCTTCTTAATAAATTAAAATTGAGTAGAATCGAAATGCCCTAATTCATATAATACCTAAAGTAATTCTATAAAGTGATAAGATGAGATACGTATTAGATACAAAAGAGTGTGAATTCTTAGGTAAAGGTAAAGAAGGCGCTGTCTATTTGACTCCTGAAGGATACGCCCTAAAGATATTTCATAATAAAAGAAAAGCTGAGGATGAAGCAAAGCTTCTTGAAGTAGTTAATGACAGTAGATTCTTTCCTAAAGTATTATTCATAGCAAATAATATGATTTTGAGAGATTATGTTCAAGGAGATAATCTTTATGATTATGTTAAAAAAAATGGTTTATCTTATAATCTTTCCATTGAGCTTATAAGCCTTATAGAAGAATTTAAACGCTTAAAATTTACAAGGCTTGATATTAGAAATGCTCATATATTTGTAGATAAGAATGAACAGATACAAGTTATTGATCCTAGAAAAGTATTTATAAAAAAGACTCCGTACCCAAAGGAAATTATTAAAGTACTTGTAAAGCTAGACCTATTTGATGAATTTTTAAAAAACCTTCTAATGTATAATCCTCAGCTCATTAAATATTGGGTTAATGGATATAACTACTTTAAGTATACATCAAAAAAAGTGATACGTATTAACATGTATGCCTGTTAGAATATTTATATCCTTACTTTACCAAATGTTTTAATAATACTCTTTTTCTTAATCCTAAAAACCATAAAAATATCATCGGAAACATTAATTAATTTATTAAACAGAAGACAGGGTACTAATCAAGTAGTGCCCTGTCACTTAATTATGTGCTGTATATAAAACAAAAGTTCTATCTAGACTTATTTCTCCTAGCAAATAGTATAAGTCCTACTCCTAACAAAATACCCGCAATACTTATTAGTTGGGCTACTCTTATGTTTCCAAGCATCAAGCTATCAGTTCTCAATCCTTCTATAAAGAATCTTCCTAGTGAGTATAATGATATGTAGCTTCCTATAACAATTCCATCATTATGACGGCTTTTCTTATATAAAATTACTAATAATATTACACATACCATAAGATTCCACATTGACTCATACAAGAAAGTTGGATGATAATAAGTTCCACCAATATTCATACCTTTTTGAATGAACCCTGGAAATTTACTTATAAATTCATAAGGCACTTCCCCACCATGCGCTTCTCCATTCATGAAATTCCCCCATCTTCCAATAGCTTGAGCTAATATAATTGATGGAGCAACTACATCTAAATACTTTAGCATTTTCAGTTTTTTTATTTTGAAAAAGATATAAGTTGCTATAAAAGCACCTATCAACCCACCATGTATAGCTAATCCGCCTTTTCTAATATTAAATATATCCATTAAATTATTTTGGTAGTTTTGAAATTCAAAAATTACATAATACGCTCTTGCTCCAACTATGGCAGCCGGAAAAGCTATAAAAAAACAGTCAAGTATTGTATCAAAATCTACATCATTTTTCTTAGAATTATAACTAGCTAGTAATATAGCTGCTATAACGCCTAACGCTATCAATATCCCATACCATCTTATTTCAAAAGTTCCAATTTGGAAGGCTACTGGATTCATAAATAATTCCTCTTTTCTTTAGTCAGTATTTTTATTTAATTAATGATTTTATCTTGCTTTCTAAAATATCTTTTGATATTCCACCTGAATAATCATTAATAATATATCCATCTTTATCTATAATAATTGTCCTTGGTATAGCTGTAATATTATATTTATCTGATGCATCCATTTCATTATCAAATAAAACTTTCATATTATAATCATTTTCCTTAATAAATTTTTTTGCATCATCTACTGTTTCCCTTTGCCCATCAGTTAAGTTTATCATTAATATGGCTACTTTATCCTTGTACTTATTTGACATTTCGTTAAATGCAGGCATTTCTTCTCTACAAGGCGGACACCAACTAGCCCAAAAATTTAGCACTACAGGAGTTCCTCTATAATCTGATAACTTTACCTCTTTAGAATTTTCATCATAAACAGTAAAATCTGTAGCCATTACTTTTGCTTTAAATTTTGATGGTTTTGTACTCTGCTTGTTCTCATCGCCATCTTTTTCTGCCTGTATAGTAACATTCTTTTTATTATATTCTGAAGACAACAAACCATATCCAAAATATGTAACTACTAGAAATGCGGCAAATCCTAAAAAACCTATTATTAATATAATTAATTTTTTCCTATTTTCCATAGTTCCTCCTAAAACTTAAAAAGCGAAAGTATCCTATTTAAGTGCCCAGTCATAATAGATATACCTATTAAAACAAGCATAATTCCAGATACATAATTTATTATACTATAATTCTTCTTAATAAAATTAAAAGTTTCCTTTAAATTATCAATTAAAACCGCACATATTATAAATGGTATTCCTAATCCCAAACTATAAATAAGCAGCATTACTATCCCTTTTATTATATGTCTCGAATTCACTGCAATCATTAATGCTGAGCCTAGAAATGTACCTATACACGGGGTCCATCCTATAGCAAATATTATTCCAAATAAAACAGAAGAGAAAAATTTAAAAGATTTTATTTTAATGTTCAATTTCAAAGTTTTCTCCAAAAATCCAATTTTAATTACTCCCATATAGTTAAGACCGAATATAATAATTATTATTCCACTTATGATATTCAAAATTATGCTTTGCCTTTTTATTAAATTTCCTAATGAACCTGCTAATCCTCCGAGTAAAGTAAATACTACAGTAAAGCCTAATACGAACCCTAAAGAATTGGTAAGTGCACTACTTTCATTTTTCTCGGCTCTGCTCAAGTTATCGCCAGCGAAGTAAGAAATATATAATGGTAATAGAGGCAATATGCAGGGCGAGATAAATGTTATAATTCCCTCTAAAAATAATAAAAAATATTCCATTCCCTTATCCTTTCATATGAATAAAAATATATGGACCTCTAATATATACTTATTCTTTACTAATACATTATATCATTAATTTAAAATTATAGTTATTATATATAATATTTTCTATATATACCGCATATAACTTAGACTTATGTGTCACTTACCGAAATAAGTAACATATTGTGTTTCGGTTTCTAGGACTTTTAATGGATGATTCTACGACTAGAAGTTGTACCCACAATGCTTGCCTCAACGACAGGCGTTGAACAAGCGTTGTGGAAATTTAAAGGAAACTCGACTCACTACGTTCGCTGAGTAAGTTCAATTTACCAAATCATAGATTTGGAATTTCACTTAACAACCATTACCATTAAAATTCCAATGAAACACTGCAAACAATATGTTACTTATTTCTAGTATAGTGATACACTCAAAGTTAATACGTATGGATAGTCATTTTAATTATAGGTTAAATATACAATTTAGGAGATCACTCCATAAATCTAATTTATATATTGTTTATCTATGAATAAAGACGAATTTGAATCTATAAGACTTCTTGAAATGATTGTATAAAAATAGAGCTAATATCCTATAGATCTCATATTCTTCTATGGATATTAACTCCGTTATGCAATTATATTTTAGTCTATAGTATAAATTTTCATAAAACTATCTAAGGTTTATTCCATATTCTTTAATACAGATTTCTAATGCCTCATCTGTAGTATAAAAATTCATTCCAGTGGAACGTGCCTTATCGCAATTTAATCTTATATCTCTTGGGTTTGTTTTGTATTTTTCTTTATCTTCTATTATTAGCTCATCTATCCTGCTTTCAAGACCAAGTTTTTTAAAAATAGATTTTACTATTTCATACCTATTTTGATTGTTTTCACTACCTAAATGATATGTTCCATAAGGAGATTTGAATAATATTTGGAAATTTTCAATCATATTATAAACATAGGTCATTCCTCTAAATTCATTGCTTGAAACTGTAATTTTTTCATTTTTCATAATACTGCTGATAGTCTCCCACAAGATATTTCCTGCCATACCACAATTTCTATCTGGCAATCCAAAAAGCCATGTGAATCTAACAATCCATAGTTCATCAATTATATCTCTTAATGATTTTTCTGCTTCAAGCTTATTTTTACCATACACTGTATCAGGAACAGCTTCATCATCTTCTTTGAATGGACCAGGATTTGTATTTCCATTAAATACTTGTTCACTGCTTATAAACACAAGTTTTCCACCAATCTTTTTTGTTGCTTTTGCTACATTTATAGCTCCATTTACATTAATTTTATAAGCAGCTTCTGGATTCTTATTACAAAAATCAGTTACTGCTATAGCCGCTGCATGAATAACAATATCAGGATTAAACTTTTCAAAGATTTCATTTACATTCTTTTCATCTGTAATATCTAACTCATCTTTATCTGTAACTAAAAATTCGTATTTTCCCTTATAATATTGCACTAATCTGCTGGAAAAAAATCCTTTTCCACCTGTTATCAATATTTTTTCCATTTAAGATCCCCCCATTAATTACATACAATCACTTTATTTTTTCTCACTAAATTATTAGACATCTATTTTAGCTATTGAAGTTTTCACCGATACTCCATCTATACTTTCAAGCTGCTCTGAAAACTCGTTAATAACCTCCTCTGTTTCACCCGTAAGCGCTATAGAGATAACTGACAATTCATCCGCAAATGGTATTCCCATTCTTCCTTTTATACTGCCTCTAAATGATGCAACAACATCATTAAACTCATCTTGAACTTCCTTTGGATGCTCTAATATTGCACTAACTACTCCTAATTTTGACATTTTCTATTCCTCCATCGTTCTTAATATAAAAATAAGATCTTCTTTAATATGAAGATCTTATTTTTATACTATTCAAAATTTTATACATTATATTTTTTCCTATTTCATATATATTATTCACTAAATTAAAGTCGTCTATATTTTTTTATTCTAACTTATTTTTTATTAGCTTATTATCAACTCTTGAAATAATACCTTTAGAATAAGATTGAACAAAATTACCTTTATATTTTATTGATTTGTTGCTTATTAACTCTAAAACACTATTTTCTGATTTATTATTAATATATACCTTACCTGAATAATCAATAACTATATCAGTTTTATCTACTGGCTCCTTTAGATTTAATGAATTCCACTTTTTATTTGCATCTGATAATACTGCATAGAATATCTTATTAACCTTGTTATTTTCTATCTCACCAAAATATACATTATCATTCACATCTGCTCCTAATATTTTAGAACTTTTAACATTAGGTATTGATAAAGGTGCTTTAGCATTTAGTACTGTTATAGATGCACCTTCTTCCATAACCGCATTTGTACTAGTTGTGGGAACTACTACACTCCCTAAAACTTTATCACTCTTTACCTTTTTTAATTGATTCATAACGTTTGCGTAATATAAATCATATTTCCCATCGCCTTTTTTGACCTTAATATATAAGCTATGTGTTAATGTTGAAAATACTACGTTACTTATCTCCTCTTTGGAACTATTAAGCCTAATTCTCATTTTATTCAAGTCAAAATCTGCAAGATCTCTAACTTCTCCTTTTTTAGCATCAAACGATATAGGTTCAAAGTAGTATATCCCTTTGTCTTTTATTTTTTGGATTACAATCATATTATCTTCATTATTTAACCACTTATAAAATGATACCTGTGCACCACTATCAAGCTCACATTCTGTCTCTTTGTTATCATTACTATCCAATATTTTCAGCTTGTTTCCATCTATATATGAAACAAATCTACCATCTGAAGATACTTTAATTTCACTTATGTTACTTTTTATATCGATTTCTGTTTTTTTATCTGCTATATCTTCTTCTTCATCAATTTTCTCTGCCTGTATGCTAATATCTGAACCTAAATACACTTTATCTACATATAAAAATATGCTTTGCTGCAATATTAAAGCAATTGCAAACCACGTTAATCTTCTCTTTATATTCTTATTCATAAATTTCTCTCCTTTATTGTTCTACATAAAATGCTGTGGCAACAGATCTTTCACCATCCCAAGCATTAGGAGAATTTATTACATTGCCTTTATAATACATGGTTGATGAGTATCCGCCATCAAGAGCTCCTGCGTTAACCGCGCCTCTACTCATCATGATTTCTTGAACATCATATAAGCTAGCTCCAGGTGATGTTACTTTCCGTCCATCTATAACTAAAAAGATTATTGTTCCATCCGCCTTTTGACCAACAGCAGTTCTTGGGTTAAGACCTTCCTCCATTTTATTTTTCACTTGCCTTACTCCATTAATTATAATATTAGGTTTTCTAAAGCACATAGCTTCTTGAACATTTAATTTTTTAAGCTGAGAGATTGAATGATCCCCAACTATAAGCTCTCCATTTTTTGTAAATGCAACAACATTTTCAATTGTATTCTCATTAACGTTTCCTTGTGGGTAAACAACTTTTCCACCAGAAATTACAAAACCACCAGGTTCTGAACCAGTACCTGCATATGCAGTTCCATCAGAAGATTTATCTATAAATGAACCACCATTAATGGCTGCAACGGCATTATGTTCACCAGCCATATCACTTGTTTTTTGCCCCATTTTCCCTAAAAACTTGGTCATTGCCACCTTAACCTTCAGAGGATTTTTTATTTCTAATATATATGCATCAAACCTTTGTTCATGTACTTTATATCTGTTTACTTCATTACCAACTGTATATTTAACATTTACCTTTTTCATGTCTTGGAAAACCTCTGCACTATCATCATTTTCTTCAATTCCAAGCATTTTATCTAATAATGGTTTAGGGATTATATCATTTATTAAGTACGCGTGTCTTGTTGCAAGTACTGTTGAGATTAATGTTTTTCTAGTATTATCATAGGGTCCTAAAAAAAACACAAGAGGCGTAGTTACAACTAGGAATATAAGCATATCCAATACTCCTCTTAATAGTACTTTTGTATTAGATTTCTTTTTCTTTTTTCGTTTTTTAGGTCTACGATTAACTTGTTTATCCATGTATTCCTCCAATTATATGCTTTACTTAATATCTTCATTATTTCCTATTATATAGAAAATTATTTGCATAGTTGTTACAAAAAAATTAAAAATATATTTAAAAAGAGATATTTATAAAATAGGAACCAATCTCTATCTAAAAATATCTCCAACTAAATTTTAAACTAGATTTCTAAGCCATACCTTTTGTTTATACCTTTTAAATCCTAAAATAAATTTATATACTTCTTCAAATGCAACCATTGCATATACAGAGTATATAGGTAATTTTAAAACCATTCCACCAAGAAAAGCAAAAGGAATTCCAACTAACCATACACCACTAATATCTAACATTAATGCTACCTTTGTATCCCCGCCGCTTCTTAGAATTCCAACTATATTAACCCAGTTAAAAATTTTAAATGGTAAGTAAATTATAAAAACAATTAAGCATTTACTTATATCTCCTCCTACTGCATCTGATACACTAAAAAGAGTAATCAATGGATTCCTTATAATAAAGCATATCACACCCATTATTAGCGCACAAATAAATTGAAGAACAATGAAGTACTTTGCATGAGCCCTAGCCTCATCTAATTTATTCGCCCCTAATTCATTTCCTAATATAACAGCAGTTGCAGCACTAATGCCTTGGAATATTACTGTGATTATTTGTTCAACGGTTTGAGTAATTGTAATAGATGCAACAGCTCCATCTCCCATTCTTCCGTATACTAACGAATACATTGTAACTCCAAGTCCCCACATAAATTCATTTAGAATAACAGGTGAAACAGTTTTAAAATATAAATTAACAAAGTTTTTATTAAAAGACACTAATTCTTTAATTTTTGCTGCCGCTGGTCCTTTCTCATAATATACTATAGACAAAATGCACAAGCATTCAATTGTTCTAGCAATCAATGTTGCAATGGCCTCACCTTGAACCCCAAGAGCGGGTGCTCCAAAATGTCCAAATATTAAAGTATAATTTAGTATTACTTTTATAAAAATAGAAATCAATGTAATAAATACTGGCGCCTTTACTTGATTTACACCTCTTAAAAGCGCAACGTAGACATTGGTAATTGCTGTTAGTGGATAACTAATTGCAGATATTGCTAGATATCCCGCACCAATTTTTATAGTATTTTCATTAGGAGTAAATATCCCCATAACTAACTCGGGGCACATTAAACTTGGAATGACAAAAAGAATTGAACCCAGCAAAGCAATTGTAAGAGACATTCCCAATACTCTTCTTATATTTTGAATATCCTTTTTTCCAAAGTATTGAGCTGTTAAAATAGAAGAACCGCTTACAACACCAAATAACAGCAACGTAAAAACAAAGAAAACTTTATTTGCTAGTCCAACTGCTGCAATCGAGCTCTGCCCCAAACTCCCAATCATTACAGTATCTACGAGATTTAAACTTGTATTTAATAGAGCCTGCAATGCTATTGGTATAGTAATTGCTACAGCTTTACGTATAAATTTTTTATCTTCTGAAATATCCTTTAAAGTTCTAGTAATAATCATAATCTTCCGTACCTCGTATATTCTGCTATTTTATCAAATTCTATTGTAACTCAGTTAAAATACTTATGTCCAGCACTAATACTTAGTTTATAACTTATTACAACCGAATCCTTACTCTTTTAAATGCATAAAAATTCTGAATAAAGCAAAAAAACCACACATGAATATGGAATAAGTTCCCTTTATATGTATGGTCTTTATACATTAAAATTTATAAATATACTTTTATGTTTCTAAATTCCCATTGTTCTGTTTTAATATATGAATTTCTATTTAGATAAAAGCATTTTTATTGAAATTGCAATCATCAATATAGCAAAACCCTTTTTTATTACTGATATAGGAACACTATTTGCAATCTTAGCGCCAAATACGGACCCTATTACCAAAAATATGCATATTAATATTCCTGCCTTTATACTCACCTGCCCTCTTCTATAATATTCGATAAAAGCTAAAATTCCAACGGGCGGCAACATAATTGCAAGTGAAGTCCCCTGTGCCTTTAACTGGTCAAAACCGCATAAATAAATAAGTGCAGGAACAATTATTATTCCACCTCCAATTCCAAACATTCCACTTAATACTCCTGCCATCAAACCAATTAATGTAAATAACATTATCTCCGTCATGACAACCTCCTATTTGATTTATTTAATTAATCAAACTTTTAATTTTATAGTTTAGCCTAAAAATTCTCATAATTACTCTTTAGTATTATAATCATTATTTTATATATCTACGCTAAGAAAAATAAAATTAGTAAAATATTTTAATATAGTATGTAATTAGTTAAATGTTTAAATATTTTATAAATTTATTGAGTTTTTAATATTGGGTGTTTTTATTTAATGATTTTGGTTGCGCTTAAAAGTTCCGAATTGTGCTTCGCACTCTTCTTATAGGTGCGCGCTTTTTTTAGATGCATGCTTTTTTAGATTCAATGATCTTGGTTGCGCTTCGCGCTTTTTTTAAAGGTGCGTATTTTTTTGAAATTTAATGATCTTGGTTGCGCTTCGCGCTTTTTTTAGATGTGTATATTTTTTTAGAATTTAATGATCTTAATTGCGCTTCGCGCTTTTTTTAGATGTGTATATCTTTTATATTTTTAATCTGGTATAATAATGTAATGTTTAAATTTAACGCATATTAGCAATACTAAAAGATAGATAATCCCTTGTAAAATAACTTATTTTATGTTATTTTTTCAAATGGAAGTTATTATAGATTTTTTATTATTCAAATATTAAAATACTGAAAGAGGTGCTTAACCATAAATACAAATTATAAAACTCAAGAAAATAAATATACGCCAAAAGGTAACTTAACTGAAATTACTGTGCTAAAGAAGGATGGATCTGAACTTACTTGTAAAATAGATACATATGATGCCGAAAGAGTAAAGCAAGAAGGAATTTGGTTTGCTGAATGGCATAAAGATTTCAATAACTACTTAGTACAAACTCAATCTGTAACTAAGGTTAACGGCAAGACTACGGCTACTAAAAAAACTATTCACTCAGTAATTCTAGATGTTGATCCAAGAACTCCTATAAAGCATTTAAATGGAAATACATTAGATAACAGAAAAGAAAATTTAGAAGTATACAATAGAACATCTAAAAATGATTGTACAAAAATAGATCATGAAACAATGGGAATTATCTTAAGGGATAAATTCGGAAATCACAAAGAAACAGCCTTAATCTCAATGGAAGATGTAAATAAGGTCGTAAGGGATAATTATAACTGGGTTATATATAAAAAAGGTTCTGAATTAATGGTTGTAGCTAATACTCCTGAAGGCAGAATTCGTTTAGATAGCTTAATTATGAATCCTGATGAAACAATGAAGGTGCATCACATAAATCTAAATCCTTTAGATAATAGAAGAAAAAATTTAGAAAATCAACCTATCTAAAATTTGATAAACGTGAATATAAGTCATTAATTAATACTAATAAAAAGGGAGGACATTCTATTTATAATAATAAGTGTTTTCTCTTTTTTTTTATTTAATAAATATGAGAATTATGTCACTTCTATTAACAATTTATTGGAATTTTGTTATTTTTATTTAAGAGAATTAGGTGTAAACTATTAAGTAAGAGAATTTGTGTGACTAAATATGAGGTGATTAATTTGACTAAATTTGAAATACTATTTGGGGATATCACTAAGATTAAGTTTGATGCGATTGTAAATGCTGCAAATGCATCTTTACTTGGTGGTGGCGGAGTTGATGGTGCAATTCATCGAGCTTGTGGTGATAAATTACTTGAAGAATGTAGACATTTAAATGGATGTTTAACAGGAAAATCAAAAATAACTAAATCCTATGGGCTGAGAGATTATGGGATATCATGGGTAATACACACCGTTGGCCCCATTTACAGAAATAATGGCACAGAAGAAAAATATTTACGAAGTGCGTATCGATCAGTTTTTGAAATTGCAGAAAATTATTCTAATTACTATGCTAAGCAGTGTAATGAAATCTTAGATAAAAATCTTTATCGTTTTAATACAAGCAGGCAAAAAGATCTTTTAGTAAAAGAATTTGAAGATTATATAAAAGAACATCCAATTAGAACTATTGCTTTACCCTCAATAAGTACTGGCGCATACTCATACCCACTAAAAGATGCTTGTAGTATAGCCTTAGATGAAATTCTAAATTTTATCGAAAATTCGCCTGAAGTTTTTGATAAAATTGCAATGGTCTGCTTAGATGAAAAGACTTATGATATGTATCAATCTTTATATAAAGAGAAGCTATAAAAATACAAACATAAATGCTTGTTTATCATTTATAAATCAAAATTAATAGCAGGTTATCCTAGTTTTGCTTGTCCAAATCTAAATTTGATTCATGCAAAACTAAATAACCTGCTATTAATATTTTCTATTAATCCATATAGAATTAAATCTGCATTTATTTTAAGTATATATTAAAGTCTATGCAAAATATCTATCTAAAAGTCCTTTGAATGCTTTTCCATGTCTAGCTTCATCTTTACACATTTCATGTACTGTATCATGGATAGCATCTAAGTTTAATTTTTTAGCAAGTGTTGCTAAATCTTTTTTACCTTGACATGCACCATGCTCTGCATCAACTCTCGCTTGTAAGTTAGCTTTTGTATCTGCTGCTACTACTTCACCTAATAATTCTGCAAATTTTGAAGCATGTTCTGCTTCTTCAAAAGCTATTCTCTTATAAGCTTCTGCTACTTCTGGATATCCTTCTCTATCAGCTTGTCTTGACATAGCTAAGTACATTCCTACTTCTGTACATTCACCAATAAAGTTTGCTTGTAATCCATCAATTATTTCTTTATCCACACCTTTAGCAACTCCGATTACATGTTCATCAGCAAAAGCTAAGTCTCCACTTTGTTCTACGAACTTGTCTGAACCTACCCCACACACTGGGCATTTTTCTGGTGCTGCTTCTCCTTCATAAATATATCCACACACTGTACAAACGAATTTTTTCATAATTTATTCCTCCTAAAATTTTAATTTATTTTAATTATAATTACTTATTTTTCTTTTGTTAATTTATTAATATTTAGCTATCTGCTACATTTTTTATTATATAATAATTATTATCCGCTGTAAAGAGTTTTTTAATAAATATTTGAAATTTATAACGAAATATTTATTAAACTCTATTATATCCCTATAGATCCTTTTTACTCCAAGAATATTATACTATTGTCCGTTAGTAAAAATGCATGCAGCAACATTTCTGACCACAAAAATTTCAGCCTAAATAATTCATTATTTCACTTGTACCTCCAGAAGATGATATAACTAGTTATATAGATGTTACTATACATGTACTTTAATATAATTACAAATACCTTCTCTAGTATTAAACAATAACACTTTAAATTGTTAATAATATCTGAATGTTTTATTATATATCTATAAACTTTATTGTTTGAATATTGATATTTACTGTATAATATATTTATACTTAATTTTAAAGGAGTGTTTTTATTGTTTGGATATGTAACTCCCTTAAAGGCAGAAATGAAAGTAAAAGATTTTGCTAGATTTAAATGCTATTATTGTGGTTTATGTTGTCATATTAAAAATGAATTCGGTAATTTGCCTAGGATGGCTTTAAATTATGATATGACTTTTTTAGGCTTGTTATTGGACGCATTAATCCCTGAAGAATTAGAGGTTTCGAAGTATAGATGTTCACTTCATCCCACTGAGAAAAAAGCTGTAATTGTAAATAATAAAGCTTTATCCTACGCAGCCGCTATGAATATATCTTTATTTTATTACAAGCTTTTAGATGATGTTAATGATGATAAAAATATAAAGAGTAAATTTTTCTCAATTCTTTTATCGCCATATAAAAGAAAATTTTCTTCTTCAGTTATAAATATTAATGATAAAATTATGGAATCGCTAAATAAGCTTTCTACCTTAGAGAACACAAAATCCTTTGCCTCTATTGATGAAATATGTGATCCATTTAGTGATTTAGTCGGGATAATCTTGCGAGACTATCCTTTTGAATTAATAAACGATTCTCCTGAACTAAGAAATACTTTATATAGTTTAGGGTATTCTATAGGCAAATGGATTTATTTAATTGATGCTTTAGACGATTTAAAATCTGATATGGAAAAAGGAAAGTTTAATCCAATAGATTTTTTATATAATAAAGATGCCTTAATATACGATAAATTTATAGGATTGATAAAATCAAAAATAGAATTTACAATTTTAAATTGCGGCTATAGCTGTAAAGAAAATTTAGAACGCTTGAAACTTAGGAGAAATGAAGATATATTATATAACATAATAGAATTAGGCTTAATGGATAAATATAACAATATAATTAATCATCCAGAAACTACTAATGAAACTAAAAGGAGAGATTTATAATGAATCCATATGAAATATTAGGCGTAAAACCAGGTGCCAGTCAGGATGAGATAAAAAGTGCTTATAGAAAATTAATTAAACAATATCATCCTGATCAATTTGGTGATAATCCTTTAAAAAATTTAGCTCAAGAAAAAATGATTGAAATTAATGAGGCTTATGAAAAATTAACCAAAAACCCAAATGCTAATTATAGCAATAATTCTTCTTATAATAATTCTTCTAGCAGCTTTTCTGATTTTCAAGAAATAAGAAGATTTATTCAATCTGGAAATTATACAGCTGCTGAAAGCAGATTAAATTCTAATAATAATAGAAATGCCGAATGGAATTATTTATATGGCGCTGTACTTTTAAACAAGGGATGGTTTGATTCCGCTTTGGAACATATGAATACAGCGGTAACTATGGATCCAAATAACTTCGAATATAGACAAGGTTTAAACTCATTGAGGCAAAGAGGAAACAATTACTCTAATCCATATTATAGAACAACCAACACAAACAATGCAGACATGTGTAACTGTTGTATAAATCTTTGGTGTTTAGATTCTTTATGCGAATGTGCTGGTGGAGATTTGATTGGCTGTTGCTAATCTTTAGTTTGTTAAGGCTTTCCCATGAAAATTCACAGTACAAACTTGTACTTATTTAAAGAGGTGAATAATTTTATGAATGCAAAATCTGTTGCTGAAAGTGGAATATTAGTGACTTTAACTCTAATAATACTTTATACTGCTTCTATTATTTCAATAAGTACTTTATCTATTTTGACAGTTGCTTCATGCTTAATTCCTATATCAATTATTAGAACTTCAATTAAAGGAACAATACTGGTTTATATTGCATCCAGTATATTAAGCTTTTTTTTAACTCCAGTTAATATTGCTTTTTTATATACTTTATTTTTTGGTATTTATGGGATAGTAAAGTACTTTATAGAAAAACGCAGAAACATTGTTATAGAGATATTCTTAAAGTTAATTTCTTTTAATATTCTACTTTCTCTAATGTATTTTGTTATCTCAAATTTCTTAGATACTTTTAATATTAAATCGCCTATCTATTTAATGTGGATAGCAGGACAAATCGGCTTTTTAATATATGATTATGCCTTAACTCTTATAATAAGTTTTTACTTAAATAGAATTCACAAGCATGTTTAAATATAGGTGTGCAATAATTTGCATAAAGATGTTACCATCTTTTAGTAATGTCTAAAAAATAAACATAATAGTGAATTTATCAATATTATATAGATATTTTGCATTTGGTGAAAGAAAACTCTAAAGTCAGTTTAGCAAAAATCATATAATTCAGATGACTTAATGCATATAGACAAACTATATTTAACTTGTCTATATGCAGCTTTTATCATTCCTTATATTTTATAATTAATTTATTTAAAAATTCAACTGTTTTGACTGGTGCTTTTCCTACTGATGTTTCGCCAGCTAATAGAAATCCTGTAGCTCCTATCTTTATGAAATTATATATACTTTCCACTTCTGAAATAGCCGGCATTTTTCCGCTTTTCATACTATTAAAAAGGTGAGTTCCGATGATTATATCTTTTCCCTTATCCTTAATAACTTCTTTTATTATTTGCTCTTCATATACTGGCGTATCTTCAATTGATGTTTCTGGAATAAGATCTCCTCTGCCTATTACAATTCCATCTGCCTCAGTCAAAATAGTTTTTATATTATTTACGCCATTTAAGGTTTCAATCTTTGCCCAAATTTTTGGTTGAATACCACCTTCCATATTTTTATTTAGGAATAGTTTTATATCTTCTATATCTTCTTTACTTTCAACAAATGATTGGCATATAATATCTACTTTATTTTTGATTCCCCATCTTATTGCATTCTTATCATTTTCACTTAATGAGAAAGCTTTTCTTTCTAAATTTTTTATATTACAGCCCTTCCCTTTTCTTATTATCCCCCCTCTTATTGTAACAACCCTAATAAGTCCATCTTTTTTACCTATAACATTAAAAATCATGGTATTATCTTTTATTCCTATTTGTTCATAGTTCTTTTCATTTAATATTTTATTTTTTATATTTAATGGAATTATCTTTGTTTTTATTTTATTAGTATCTTTGTTTATCTCTTCATATTTATCTTCTCCACAAAAATAAATTTCTTCTCCATCATAAACTTTATATATATATTGAAATTTACTAGATACTCTTACTTTATTCCCTGAAAGGTCCAGCACAATTTCTATATTATCTTTTATTTCCTTCGCCATCTCAAAAAATTCTAAAAATTCTGTTGCACTTCCGTGTATAAAATTGAATCTTAATGCATTTACGCCACTATCTATTATGCCTTTTAGTATAGTTCTATCTTTTACATTTGGTCCTACTGTTCCTATTATATACATACTGCCCCCCAAATTTATCATTACTCTTATTCATATTATAAAATAACGTTAATTATCACCTATTCATTGTCCAAAATGTTCTAAAATATAATACAAAGAATAAATTAATAATGAATAAAGTATTTCAAGGAGGTCTTTTATTTGAAGAAATTACATTATATTTTTATTGTTCTTTTTCTTTTTTCCACTATTAGTGGTTGTAGTTTACAAGATCCTAAATACATAAATTTATCTGTAAAACCAAACAATCATTATTATATTGATGAAATTAGGAATAAAATATTAAATAATGAAAAGTTTACCCTTTATGTGTTTGATACAAACTTATATAAGGAAATAGATGTTCCTAGTGATGAAAATATAATAATGGAAGATTTTATTTCTTCTTTAACTAGTGATAATTATTCTGATGAGGCTGCTGATAAAAAAGAGCCTTACAGAATAAAACTTATTTTTGATGATAAGAAACAGTATTTAATGAAAGTTTTTGATGATTGTCTCATATCTGTTTCTCCATGGGATGGAAACTTTAAAGAAGATATAGTATCAATAAAGAATTTACCTTTAAGATATAATCTTTTCGACTTCTGCAATCATATTGCAAACGAACCCTTAACTAAATAAACCCAGTAATATTAACATTTACAAAATATCAATAAAATTTTTGCCCCTTATAAAATAGTACTAGATATTATATAAAAATATGAAAAGGTACTTTTATTTGTGAACATCCATAAAAAGTTTAAAACCTATTATAAAGAACATTGTTAGACTGTTCCTTATAGTAGGTTTGTTAAACTAATGCAAGAAATATTTATATTCACTTTACTACTAATAATCTCTGGTCATCTTACTCTTATCTAATAGTTTAGATATACCAGTCTTTTCCCAATCCGATATCTCACTAGTAGCTTGATCAAAAGTTCTTCCTTGCCCTACAAGTATACCTACCATGATATATTTCTGAAATAAATGTTCTAAACTAACTCCACCATTAGCTTCTTCTAATGCATCATCAACTAATGGAGTAATATATCCAATCCAATCATCAGGGCTAAAATCATATGTATCTACCAGTGCTACCCTAGCTTTAGATGCAGTATTTATATTTTTACTTTCTGTAAGTATTCCAATCTTAGGTATTCCGCTAAGTTCTGTAATAACTCCATGATGAGAATAAAATTCGGTTGTTAAATCTTTCCCAGCAGTAAGATCAAAATGCTTACCTCCTGACCATGATTCTACTTTACTTAAATCATAGACTATACCATCAACTGCCACATAAATTGGCTTTCCATTACTTCCATCATATTGTGCTAATTCTTCTAAAGTAAATTGTTTTTGTTGCCTGCTATAATTTTCTCGTATAAGATCTTCAATTGTTTTTAAATCAAAATAAATAGACATAAATACCCCTAAACTATTTTTATCTATAAACATTTTATTAATATAATAATGATAATATGATACTTGTTTATTAATGTAGAATTTTTCTAAATATTGTACTACTTCTTAATTTCTATTATGATCAAATAGAAATTAAGAAAGAATCTACAAAAACCACTCAAATTTAACACAACTTGAGTGGTTTTCTTATTAAGACCTTTCAAAACTTTATCTAAAATTATATTCTGTAACAATACTTTCTCTATTCTTAGTTTTATCATTAAAGTATTCATAAAAAGATAATGCTAAAAAGCTTCCTGTGATATTATACACCTTACTAAATCCTAAGTTTTGAAGTGCTAAAGTAGCATTATAACTTCTTTGTCCTGTTCTACAATGTAGATATACTGGTTTATCTTTTGGTATTTCATTTATTCTTTGTCTTAATTCACTTAATGGAATATTTACTGCATTTTTAATATGGCCGCTTGCAAACTCGCCTCTTTCTCTTACATCTATTATATGAGAATTATGCTCTACAAGGCCTCTTACTAAATCAACATTAACCTGTTTAAAGTCACCATTTAAGAGATTAGAACCAACATATCCTGCATAGTTAACCACATCTTTTGCAGTAGAAAATGGTGGTGCATAACACAATTCTAAATCTTTTAAATCTTCTAAAGTGCCTCCAAATTTTATAGCTGTAGCAATTACATCTATTCTCTTTGTGACATCACCTTTACCTATAGCTTGAGCTCCTAAAATCTTTCCTGTTGGAACTTCAAATAATAATTTTAAGTGCACTGGTGATGAATTAGGCATTATTCCTACCTTATCTGTAAGTATAACCCTTACAACATCATATTGTATTTTCATATTTAAGACATTTATAAGAGCTTCATTTAGGCCTGTCGATGCTCCATTATAATCAAAAACTTTTATAGCCGATGATCCTATATATCCCTTATTTATTCCCTTCTTTCCGTTCATATGGTCTGCAACGGATCTTGCCTGCTTTTGAGCCGGTCCTGCAAGTGATAATTTTTGTACGGAATGAGTTAATGAATTATAAACTTCTATTGCATCTCCAACAGCATAAATATTCTCATCATTTGTTCTGTAATTTTGATCTACCTTTATTGCTCCTGTTTCGCCAATGTCCAATGCTGCTTCTTTAGCTAAAGCAGTTTCAGGTGAAACACCAATAGCCATTACTACAACTTTAGCATTAACTTTTTTACCTGATCCTAAAACTACTGTATCCTTTTCAAATTTTTCAACTTTATCTCCTACAATTAAATCTATTCCATGATCATAAAGTTCTTTATGAAGAATTTGAACCATATCATAATCAAATGGCCTTAATATTTGATCTGTTCCTTCTATAAGTGTCACATTATAATCAGCTTCCCTTAAATTTTCAGCTGCTTCAACTCCTACATATCCACCGCCAATAACGACTATGTCTTTTGCATCCATTGATTTAATGTATTTATTTAGCTTATCTATATCAACTACATTTCTTATTGTAAAAACATTCACTTCTTCTATTCCTGGAATATTAGGCACAATTGGCTTAGCTCCTGGAGATAACACTAACTTATCATAGTTCTCTTTATATGTTTCACCAGTTAGTAGATTTTTAATAAGTGCATATTTTTCTTCTTTATTTATAGATAACACTTCATTATTTACTCTAGCTTGAATATTATATTGAACTAGAAATTTTTCTGGACTCATTAAAACCAATCTATCAGCTTCATCTATTAACCCACTTAAATGATATGGTAGTGCACAATTCGAAAAAGATACATGTGGCCCTCTTTCAAACATTATTATTTCATCTTCTTCACTAAGCCTTCTAAGTCTTGCTGCAGCTGATGCTCCCCCTGCAACTCCTCCAACTATTAATATTTTCTTCTTCATAATCACGAACCTCCTATTTTATCATAAAAGTCATTTATTTACTTCCATGACTTTATTATATATAAATCTCTAGAAAATTTATGCGATCTAGTCACACACATATACTATAGCAAAAGAAAACAAACTATTTTCTTTTAGTTCCTGCATATGACCCCATTCCACCTGAAACATTGACAACATTAAATCCTTGACTTGTAAGTGTATTACATGCTCTTGCGCTTCTGCCACCTGATTGGCACATTATGTAGTATTCTTTACTTTTATTTAAATATTTTTCTGGCTCATTTAAAAGTTTACCCATTGGTATATTTTTAGCACTTTTTATACTGCCACCCTTATATTCATAATCTTCTCGGATATCAATCAACTCAACCTTTCCTATTAACTCATCAATATCATTCACATTAATTACTCTTCCATTATCCTTCTTAAATAATCCAAACATTTTAATTCCTCCTCAAATTTTTCTTAATTAGTATTTCATAAATCATTAATATCATTAATTTTTTAATATTTCATTTAAATCTTTTAATAATATTATTCTTTTTATCTATTTTCTCTAATACTGGATAATTGCCAGATAAAGCTTGTATATAACTTGATTTATCATCTAATATATCTAACTTACTATTCCTAGTGTGACTCCTTGATATTATTATATACTAGTATCTCAAAAACATTTGTGATTTAGTCACACAAATAAAATCCATTAAAAAAAAGAGGATATATTATTCTCAGTTTCCTCTCTTCTTATTATTAAACTATTTAAAATGCCATAATGACCATGCAATTTTAACATTTCGTACCTTAAAACAGAATCATTCCTATTTTATAGTAATGTTATTGTATCCTATGGCTTTTTTAGGGCATGCTATAGCACACTTTCCGCACTGAATACAATCTGGGTGGCTTAATATATCACCTTTATAATCATATGGAACTAACCCTAATGGACATTTCTTTTCGCAAATTTTGCAAGATACACATGTATCTGATACATGCAATACGTTTTTACTTTTTCTAAATTTTCCTGTGATTGATGCTAAAGTTCCCATAGGACAAAAGCTGCACCAAGTTCTATGATTGAATACTAAGGATAATGCTATACCTATTATAGTTGTTACTACAATCAATCTATAAACTACCATTCCTATTCCATAAAGGTTCCCCCAATTTTTATATACTCCTGAGGTAAACATTGTCATCATTATTGTTAGAATAACCGCTCTAAAATAATAGGATTTAAAAAACTTAGGCGGCTTTCTCTTATTACTAAATTTTGATACTACGTTATCATAAAAATTTCCTCTTGGACATAAATTTCCGCACCAAAATCTCCCCTTATAAATAGATACAATTACTGGTGCTATCATACAAATTAAAGCCACCACTGCAAATCTCAAATCAAACATACCTAATACTATAAATGCGATTAATAGTGTAAATGAATACTTCTTCCATAACTTTAAAAATTTTTCCAAATAAAATCCCCCCGATTTGTTATTTATTAAATAAGCGCTTTCTATTTTTTTACCTTCGCTTTTTTGGTTCTCTTTTATTCTAATAAATATCGCTATTCTTATCTGTGACAATGTCACTCAACTAAAGTATTATCATTTTTCACTCAAACAAAAGTATGTCTTATTCGAATTATCACTTAATTTAATTATCTTAACTTTTCCCTAGCCCCTTCTACTTCAAAATCTGGAATTATGTTTTTAATGTCTTTTAATTTAGTATCTTTTGAAATAGACATAGGTAAATCAAGCTTTTTATAAACTTCATTTAAATCCATGTTTAATCCAGCAGAACAAGATATTTAAGATACCTTAAAGGCTTGTCTACTTTTTCTGGCATAATAAACCTTTTTCTAAATAATTTCTTTCCTATAATCCCGAAGAATTCTTGAAGAGCGCCAAATGGACAAATAAGTCCACAAAAACTCCTTCTAAATATTAATGCTATTATTAGTGTTATTATCAAAATAACTATTGTACCTGAAAATATCTTTTCTATAAATGTGCCTCCAAAAATCAAACTATAAAGTGACTCTAATCCTCCATAAGGGCACAGAGCATGTATAGATGGTTCCTTACCTCCTCCCAGAAGTTGGTGAAGATAAGCTTCTACAGTACTATGTATCAAAAATATCGCAAGTAAAATATAACGTAGACTTTTTAAAACTTTATTATTTGGCATTTGTTTTCCCCCTAATACTTTTTATTTGTTTCCATTCAATAGTTTTTATGAATTTATATTCTCTTTATGAAAAGCAAATCTATTTCCTAAGTTTAAACTCATCATAAGACAATTCTCCCTTTGCAAGTTTTTCACATGTTGAGTTATTAATACCTTTATTTTCAATTTCATTTTTAATATTTAAAAATTCCTTGGTGTCTATGGCACAATGCGCATATCTTTTTAAAAGTATAGTAGTATAAGGATTCGAATCCTCTGTATCTTCAATAACAGCTTTTCTTTCAATATACTCATCAGCATTGATTATACCTGCAGCATATTTTTCTTTAAGAATATCAATTAATATTATTGCAAATGGATTTTCAGTTTTCTTATTTCTTAATAAAATGAATAACAATACTGCAAAAATCATTAAAATAAGCATTAAGATATACGAACCCCAAAATCCATATCCCATATGATATCCATGTCTCACAAAATCACCTCTTCCTACATAATTGAAAATGAAATAGTTATTGTTGTGCCTTTTCCTAAATCACTTTCTATAGAAACACTTCCATTTAAAACCTTTGCTAATCTTTTTGCTATTGAAAGACCAAGACCAGTTCCACCTGCATTTGCATTTCGTGCTTTATCAGCCTTGTAGAATTTTTCACCTAAATACTGAATTTCATCGTTAGGTATACCAATTCCATTATCTTGTATGGTTATATAAATATTTTTGTTATCTGTATATGTTGTTACTCTTAAAATACCTTTATTTTCAGAAAACTTAATTGCATTGTCTAAAAATATGATTAACATTTGTTTTAATTTATCATAATCACTTAATAATGTTGGTAAATTTCCCTCTAAAGACAATTCCAAATCTATCTGCTTATTTCTTATTAATGGCCTAAGGCTTCTTATAGTATCATTAATGAGCATATTAACATCTAATTCACTAAAATCAATTTCTAATTTGCCTGAATCCAACTTGCTTAAATTAAGTAAATCTTTAACCATTCTTTCAAGTCTATTTGTTTCTTTTATGAGTGTAATGCATGTATCCGCTACATGTTCTGGCTTTGTCATTCCATCTACAATAGACTCTAAATTACCTTTTATAACTGTTAATGGAGTTCTAAACTCATGGGAAACATTTGAAATGAAGTCCTTACGCATTTGTTCAAGTTTTTCTTTTTCACTTATATCTTGTATAAGAATGACACCACCTATAATCTCATTTGAATTACTCTTTATAGGAGATAATGAAAATTCCAATACCTTACCTTTATGCTCTTTTATTATTAATTTTTTCTCATTTTTTAATATAGCAGAATTGAATTCTTGAATTACATCTAATTCTGCTAATATTTTAATGACTTCATTTTCATCTATCATTTTATATGAAAGCAGATTTATAGCAGCTTCATTTATATTTATAATCTGTGAATTTCTATCCAAAGCTAAAATTCCATCACTCATGCTTGTTATAATATTACTTAATTTGTTTTTTTCTTCGAAAAGCTCATCTATAGTATACTTAAGCTTCAAAGACAACAAATCAAATGAATTCGATAATTCCCCTATTTCATCTTTTTGATATATGTTTGTTTTTATTCCATAGTGACCCCTTGCTAATTCCAAGGCAGATGAATTAATTTTCTTTATTGGTCTAGAAATATTCCTAGAAAAATAATATCCTAATACCCCTACAAGGATTATTTCACCTAAAACTGCTAAAATTAAATTTAGAAAGAATTTATTCATGGAATTTGATAAATCAGTTATTGATGAATTTAGAATTACAGCTCCTATTATGGTATTATCCTCTTTTATTGGAACTGCTATTGTCATTATTTCTTCATTATAATAAGGATTATAACCTTCGTCATACGCTTCTTCTCCATCTAATACTTTGCTATTAATATCATTATATAAATCCGTTATTTCTGAATCATTAATGTACTTAATATCATTATCAGTATCCGATGCAGTTATAATACTCTTATCTGTATTAAGTATCCAAATCTTTGCATTATCAATATCATTTAGTAAATGTATCATTTTTATAAACTCTTCATTATTTAAAGAATTCTCCACGTATGGTTTAATAGTTTCAGAAATTGCTAATGCATGTTTGTTCATATTATTCTTTTTAACTTCATAAATATTATTTCTAAATATATTTAAAGCTATAATACCTATAAAAAGAGTCGAAACTACAACAATTACTAAAAATCCAAGAGTTAGTTTGAAAGTAATATTTTTCTTAAACATCTTTCACCTCAAATTTGTACCCCATACCCCATATAGTTTTAATATCCCAATTATACTGTCCATTAAGGTCCAGCTTTGCTCTTATTCTCTTTATGTGCGTATCAACTGTTCTTGGATCTCCAAAGTAATCGATTCCCCATACATTATCTAAAAGATCATCTCGTTTGATAATATTATTAGGTGAACTTGCAAGCATCCATAAAACTTCAATTTCTTTTTTCGTAAGATTTAAATATACTCCTTCTAATTTAACAGCATAATTATTTATATCTATTTCAAGTGATGAATATTTAATTAACGATAGCTTATTATTTTCAATAGGAGTAATGCGTCGTAGTATTGCTCTTATTCTAGCCACTACTTCCCCAGGGCTAAAAGGCTTTACAATATAATCATCAGCACCAGAATTTAATCCTAGTATCTTATCTGCATCTTCGCTTTTAGCAGTTATCATAATAATTGGGGTATTTGATTCTTCTCTAATTCTATTGCAGACTTCAATTCCATCCATTAATGGCATCATGATATCAAGTAAAATTAATACAGGATTATAATGTTTAAATTTTAATAATGCTTCTTCCCCGTCAAGTGCAAAAATCACATTAAATCCTTCCCTTTCTATATAAGGTTTTAAAATTTTAATTATTTCCATATTATCATCAGCAATCAAAATATCTTTACTCATTTTTATCACCTCACATCTTTTTTTGATGTTCCTATGGCTAAATTATATCATCAACTGTAATTAAAATTGTGTCCTAATTGTGTACTTTTATTTCACAATTAGGACACTTTTACATATTAGAAATGATTTATTATTAGTGTGTAGACAATATCAAACTAAAAAACAGTTTAACAAACTTTCACACTAACTTAAAATTTAAGGAGGACTATATAATGAAATCAAAGAAATTAATATTAGGATTAACTTTAGCTATTACAATGGGATTAGGTGCAACTGCCTATGCAGCCAGTACAGAAATAACAACAACATCATCATCAACTGCTACTCACCAAAGAGCTGGACTTGGAAGAATTACAGGAATGAGAGGTTATGATTATATAGAATCAATATTAAAAAATAACCTTGGTATGACAGATGCAGAAATAACAGCGGGGCTTAATTCTGGAAAAACAATGTATACTTTAGCAGAAGAAAAAGGAATGACAGAAGATCAATTTAAATCAGCTCTACTTGAAGAAAGAAATAAAGCAGTTGATAAAGCCGTTGCAGATGGCACTATAACAAATGAAGAAGGTGTTTTACTAAAAGAAACTTTAAAAAATAATCTTTATAATTGCACTGGAACCCCAGGTCAAAAAACAGGCAAAAATGGAGCTGGACGCGAAAATGCACAAGGAACTGGACATATGTCAGGTGGTGGATTTAGAGGTACAGGTAATTGTTACATTGATAATACTGTAAAATAAATCGAACATTCTTCATTTAAAACACTCCTCTACTTATAATCACTTTACTTTTTAATTCTAACTTAGCAAAATATAATTCACTTTTCTGTGATAAAATCACATTCAATTTCTCTTATTATGTATTAATATAAATCATGATTATACTTTCTCACTAATAATAAACAAAAGACTTTGCGTAATTTACACGAAGTCTTTTGTATCTAAACTTACAAACATATATGATAAAATTAGCAGTATTTGTTGTACTTGCTGCATTAGTTACACTACTACCTTCATTATTAGTTGTATCTGTTATCGTATTTATCTTCTGTTTCATTAAATTTTCATTCATATTAGAATTATTACTTGTAATATTTAATGTAAATAAATAGTTATATTTAGATGCATGTTTTAATTCATCTGTTGGTGCTTGACTAATTAGATAATCATAAGTGTATTATTACATTTACAAAGAAATTAAAAAATATATTAATTTCAATATTCTACAATACTATATTTTGAAATGAGTTCTCATAATCCATTTTGTAAGATTTAATGATATACAATATTTTAACGTTAAGCCTTTGTTTCATTTGAATTAGAATTTTGAGTGTTCTGAGTATTGTTCTCATTTTGTGCACTTTGCTCATTTTGTGCCGTATCAGCTCTCGAAGCTATACTTAATCTCTGTAGCTGAATTAATGCCAGAATATCACCTATACTAGTGAAAAAAAGTGCCAATACTCCTAACCGGTCTCCTTCAGGATATTGTTTTGCAATTCCTATAGATAAAACCGCTGTTAATGCAGTGAGCTCCTCTGGCGATAAATCAAAAATATCCATACCTATTACCTAAATAATTGTTTATAATTTATTTATATACAGTACTTATTATAAAAGTGCTAAGTGAACTAACTATTATTAAACCCACACTTAATATATGACATTCAAAATCTACATAACGTGTTCTAGTAATGATTTTACTTTTATATCAGTATCTGATCCTAAAGAGGGTGTATTTACAATTAATTTCAAGTTAGAATTATCTGAAACATCAAAACTAACGAACTCAAAAAACAGTTCACCTACAATTGGATGTTTTAGTTTTTTATACGCTTCACTATTTCCCTGGACATCATGTCGAGTCCACCATAAATTAAATTCATCACTTTCTCTTTTAAGATCTTCAATAATTTTAGTAAGCCAAGGGTCTTCAATGTAGTGTCCTATTGTTGATCGAAATCGTGCCAGCATTCCTTGTGCATGAGATTCCCAGTCTATAAATAATTTCTTATAATCATCATATGTAAACATCATCTTAATCATATTTCTCTTGCTTTCATCTATTTTTCTAAAATCAGCAAACACAGCACTTGCAGCTTTATTCCATGCAATAATATTCCATCTTGTATCCATAATAAAAGACGGACTTAATAATAAATTATCTAACACATGCTGCAAAATTTGACTAACAGATTTTTGGTATGAAGGAATATCTGTTGGAAGAGCTTGTCTTGCCAAAGTATATAGATGAATTCGCTCTTGTTTATTAAGCATTAGAACTCTGGACAGGCTTTCCAGTACCTCTGCCGATACTTGTATAGTACGTCCTTGTTCAAGCCAAGTGTACCAAGTCAATCCTATGCCCGCAATATGTGCCACTTCTTCCCTTCTAAGACCTGGTGTACGACGACGTCTTAAACCTTCTGAAATTCCTAATTCAGATGGTGAGATTTTGGCTCTTCGGGTTTTCAAAAAATCTCCTAGTTCTTTATATCGCTGTTTCTCCATATTTAAACTTCCTTTTTATCCTATTATTATTTATACCAGTATAAATAAGCTCCTGTATCATCATAGAACTTTATATTATATTTATAACATATTCTAATCTTATAAAATATAGAAACGGAGGGTAATTATTAATGAAAATACTATTTTTGAATGGTTCACCTAGAAAAAACGGATATACTATTGGTGTAATGAAATGTATTGAAAAAGAAATTGACTCAAAACACACAGTTGAATGGATACACTCATACGATTTGAGCGTGAAGCCATGTCTAAGCTGTTTACAGTGCAGGCCAAATAAAAGCTGCATTCTTCCTAAAGATGATGGACATAATGTATGGGATAAAATTCGTTCTGCTGACATCCTAATTATTGGTAGTCCCACTTATTTTGGAAATATATCTGGGCCATTAAAAATTCTTATCGATAGAAACCTTACTGCCTTTGAGGAAATAGCAGCGAGTGGTTTAGAAATGCCCATTCCATTACACAAAGGGAAAAAGGCTATCATGGTTACAGCGTGCAATGCGCCTTTTCCGATTAGCCAACTTCCAACCCAAAGTAAAGGTACTCTGCAAGCTATAGAAATAGTACTTAAAGCTGGTGGATATAACATTCTTGGAAGTATAACTTTAGATGGCGCTGCTTCTAGAAATGAAATACCTTTAGAAATTCAGGAACAAGCGAAAATGCTTGGAATCAATCTTCAGTCATAAAAATTTTTTTATAGTAAAGAGATATAAAAGAAGGAGTTATTTATCATATATAAATCTCCTTCCCTATTTAAAAACTTAAATTTATTAGCAACACCTAAGTTATTAAGTACTTTTTTCTAGTCACATCAACTTATTATTGTATGAATAATTAGAAGTTTAAGTTTACTAAAACTACCTGTAACTATATTCCAATACTTTGCTATAGTTTGGATTATCTTAAAATACTAATAATATCTTGTAGAAGTATGTAATTACTCCCTTTGATTAAAAATTGTTTTGCATATACAATTACACAGCTACTTGCTTTAAGTTTTTTTCAGACTTCCTACACGTATACATCTACGTATCAAATATTTTCATCTTCTATCTCTACAATAACAGTTTCGTGGCTTGAATCTAAAATAGCTTTGGGATTTTGATCATATCCAAGTTCTTTTTTGGTATATGCGCATACACTACTAGAAAGATACTCTTTCAATAACCTATCAGTGATATATTTATTACGCTGTATAACCTCTGATACGCTACCACTTAATGCTTTGGCTAAATGATATGTCCATATTCCATTCTTTAGGATATCACTTCCATAAGAACTTTGTCCTGGCTGACAAGACAAAAATGTTGCATAATATGGAAACTCACTCGTAAGAATCATTATTTCATCTTGATTAATATCATTAATATTACTTCTCTCATTTTCATCCTGAAAGCTTTGGGCACAGGCATCTATAAAAATAAGAGCATTTTTACATTTAGATTTTAGTAAAGGATCTAGTAAAATTTTACGTAATGAGACAGAAGTTTCAATTATATGGTATCGATGCATATCATAAGTTGATAAATAATTAGTAACTCCATTATGGAAACCATGTCCAACATAATAAAATATTAAACGATCTTCTTCTGTTAAGCAGTGAAATAAGTTTTGAAAATCATACTCTAGATTATTTTTATACGCTTGTTCATTTATATACATATAAATATCATCCTCATTTACTTCTAGTGACTTTATCAATACTTCTTTAAATTTAAGTGCATCATCTGTAGCATATTTTACTTTTGGAACTTGATTCTCTTCTCTAGGAATATAGTCTTCTATTGCAATAATAATCGCTATAGTCTTTCTATAATTAGAAACGCTTAATGTAGTTTTATCTACTAGTGGGCTATTTTCTAAAACACTATTAACTCCTTTTCTTATATATTTTTGATTTTCTAACAAAACATCATTGACTGCTTTTTCTGTTTTGATTACAAAAATAGATTTTTCTCCACTTTTTACCCAATCATAAGTTACTGTTGGTAATGGCGTAAGTAGTGAAATTGCCTTATTGGTAATTTTGTCAACTTGGAAATCCGAGCTAAGTCCTATGATTTTATTTGAATTGGGTAAAAATTCTTTAAGTCCGAAAATCAATGTTCCCCCGTTTTTATTTGCAAATGAAGAAATTATTTTTGCTATTTTATAATGACTATATGGGATAGGATTGAATTCTAGCTCTTCAGACTTAGACTTATTTAGCAAAGTTTGTAGTTCAGCATCATTAACATCAATATTTTTAATAGGAATTCTATTCACACCAGTCATTTTCAGTAATTGACCAAACGTAAATTGTTTAGGGGGAGTGATCCCATCTTCATACCAAAGTTCAGCATCTACATATTCAAGAACATCGAATTCAGATTGATAAAAAATCAAGATTTTACCATCATCTGAAGGTCTAGCTATTACAGTTATTTCATTTCCATTCTTTATAATGCCGCTAATAACACTCTCTGCAATGCCATCAATATGCGAACAATCATATTCTGGTAATTTCTTGAGATGCTCTATTACATTATTTACAGCTCTTGGAATACGTTTCTTGATATACTCCTTTTTACTATAGTCATGCTTTGACATATGATAAAATTCTGGAGGTATCTCTTTATCATTAATTTCATTATCAATGTGTGTAGAATAATTTGCCTTTGGTTTATCTACCTCATCCTCAAAATCTTTTCTCATTTCAAAAAGTTCCTCTGGTATATTGATGTCTTCTTGTATAAAGTACTTTTGAATTTCTTTGATATCAGCTCTTAATAAAAAATCTAGTTTACTGCCATAACCCTCTAATCCTAAATAAGTACATAGAACTTCAGCTAGTCTTAATAGTACACTATTTGAATACCATGGATTTGTTACATAAAGTCTATTTTTATCAAAATGTAAATTTACATATTTTTCAAAGTTCATTTCATCATATGTGATTTTTAGCTCTTTTGATTCATAAATTTCTAATTCATTAATTCTATCTTGTAACTGTAATAATTTTTGTTTAATATTATCATCATTTTCATCATGTTCTATCCATATTTTAAAGTATGGAACAATACTATTTAACTTAATTTTTAAGTTGTCGCATATTTCTTCATCATCACATACCAATTTAAACTGATTTTGACTCAATAATTTCACTTGAAAATAGTTTAACATTTTTTTAAGATTTTGATGGTTTCTATTTTCTTGATTCAATTTTATAAAAGCATATTGTTCTTGGAAAATAGATTCATTTCCATCTATAAAATAATATAAATTATTACACTTTGTAAAAATATCATTACTATTTAACAAGCAATTGCTTTTAGACCATATTTCAACTTTTTCAATATCATTTTCACTCCAATTAACACATTTATCTAGCAGTATTGAATAAATTGATTGTATTTTTTCATGGTTTTCATTTTTAATACTACCATCCTCTTTAATGTCAGAAGAAATCTTTAAAAGTATATTCAAATAATCTTCTAGCTCAAGTTTAGTTTTAAAATTAAAAAAAGATCTCCAGTCTTGTGATAAATCTACTCCTTTAAATACCGGTAAATATTTCCCAGCAATATCTTTTATTTCTTCTGTATTTAAAAATACTTCTGAAGATATATATGTTTCTCCATTAAGTGTAGGAATACATTTTATATTTTTAATAAACCATGGTAAATAATTAGAAATTTCATCACCACTTGTACGACCAGCCCTGCCATAATTTCCCCAATATGCTGTTGCCTTTTTTATAACTTCCGATATAGTATTATTTTCTATAAAATCTTGCCAAAAAAGAAAGCTTAACTTATTATTGTTTTCTATATTGTTTATCAAATTTAAACTAACAATATTCGAAAATTCATCAGCCCAAAACGTATTAATAAATGGATTAAATTTCATATTTTCTGTACTAAAAAAATCTGCTTTTACCCCATAATTTAATAGATCATATTTAGATTCTTTTTCTTTAAATGGAATTGGATTAATCCCCTCTTTAACACCAAGAATTTTAAAAAAACGTCTCCATTCATCTTTTTCATGAATGTTATAGCAATATTTTTCGCTAATAAACATATCTTCTTTAAATATCTTTTCGATTTTCAATCTTGGACTATAGAAATCAGACAAATAGCATTTAGATGCTTGTACTAATGTATTTTTTGTAGTGATAAGTTTTATTTCTGATAATTGTTTAATAAGATTTTCTTCAAGTTCACCTTTTCTATATAATGCAAATAATTTTTGAATTTCAGGTATTGCATTATCTTTATTAATATAGTTACTTGCATTAGGTATAATATTTTGTGTTATGTAGGTTATATCAGTCTTTTCTTTTACTCCAAGGCTTTCTAACCAGTTTTTTGTATCTAAATCATGTAATAACCAATCTAATATATCTTTGTGCACAAAAAATAATTCATTCTCAATATTATTCCAATTTTCATCATCATCTACTGGAAAACAAACTTGTTTAGGGTAATTAATATGATTTTTATGATCCCAAATAAAAGGAATATTAGACACATACTCCTCAGTAACTTCTTTGATTTTTTCAGATTCACAACATTCTTTTAAAAAAATTATTAATTCAATATTATTTTGAATTGAATGTGTTTCTTTAAAATATGCCGAGTTCAAAAATGTTTTAAAATCTTTCCACTCAAAACTTGAAACGCCAAGTTTTTTTAATTTACTCCAAAACATACATTGCTTAACATAAAACTTAGTTGTAACATTAGAATCTTGTTTTGTAATAAAATTCTTAATAGGTTCTTCACCAACAAAGTTCTTTTCCGATAGGTGCGTAAAATCTATCAATGCTTCGCTGATCTTAATCAATGTATTTTGGCGAGATAAAATAAAAGCGATATCTTCTTTTGCTTTTTTAATACCTCTGTTATAAGATTTTGCTAAATCATCTCCCAATGAGCTTTCTTCTGGTATTAATTTATATGACTCAAAAGAAATTCGAGAAATTACTAGCTCAGAAATCCACTTGAAAATTTCATAAGAAATACATTCAAACAACCACTGGTTCCACTTAGAATCTTTGTGAATACTTTCTCTATTAGCTGATATAAGGAAGCTTGTGTTTACTAGTACAGGCAAAGCATATTTAGTTTCTCCCGTAGGTAAATAAGAATATAAAACTCTATCTTCTTTATCCAAATTGACTATTCCATTTTTATCAATTTGAGCAGCAAAAGTCATCTCAATATTATTAGCTTCTAATAATTTAGATGGGATATGTTGTTCTTCTGAAAGAGTAATTTTTAATTCTTTTGAAACATTTAAATAAATATTTTTTATTAACCAGTCTTTTTGAGATATTTCTCCTTTATTTAGAATTATTCTATTTGCATTATTTCTATCAATTCTAATAACTTTATCTTCAAAATTAATTTCCGTTATATTCTTTAAAAATAAAAACATATTAACGTTTTGTGATAAGTTTTCAATTGCATCTTTCGTTTCTTTAATATGATTTATTTTGAGTATTGTTGCAACATTTGCACCAATTTCAGAAATAAATTTTCTAATTTCACCCCTAACTTCTGTACTTTTTGTGTATATTGGTATTATTTGCCAGGGATATTGAAATGTTCTATTATATTCAATTTCCCATTCTTTTTGAGTTATAGACCATTTCCATTCAAAATTATAAGAACTATCAAATCTAAAGAATTCGCCATCAGTATATATAACAACATTATTCGATTGACCAAATACTGATTTAAATCCAATACCCTTATACCCAGTCTTTTTTACGTCAGATTTTTTTGTTCCATTGTTAATATTACAAATACCTCGGATATCTTTTTCATCAAATGCTTTACCTGAATGTGCTACTACCAATTGATCATTAAATACTTTTATCCAAACTTTGATACCATAATAATCTTTACAAGATGAGTCATCAGCATTTTGTAGAAGTTCATATATAAATCTATTTGCATCTGTATAAAGGTCTACTGATAAAGCAATTATAGCATCAGCTTGATTTGCAGCGTGTCCTGGAATATTATAGCTTGTATTATCAGTAAAAATTTTTTGTATTACTTTCATAAACTCTGTTCTATTCATAATATCACCTACTTTAAATAAAAATATATTTTTTTATAATCAACTATTGTCGTTTTCATCAACTTAATTAATTAGACTTTCATTTTATTACTATTGATTTGAATTGGCCGTGTACCTTTAATTGTTATGCCTATCATTAAATCCACTTGCCTTTATTGCAATAACTACAAAATTCTTAGCTTTCAATTATTAACCTATTTATTATCTGTTTACTATTGTATACATGTTTATATTATTGCAATTTTGTCAACAATTTCTACAGAGGTGTTAGTTATGCAATCAAACAAAACTTGTCCATTAGTTGAGCAATATCTAGATTATCTTTTAATAATAAAAAATCGTTCAGAAAACACAATCCTAGAGTATCGTACAGATTTACTTATGTTTTTTAGTTATATAATTAAGTTACGTAATATTAATATTGTTGACATAAACTTTGAGCAAGTAAATCTAGAATTTATAAAATCTATTACTCTACAAGATATGTATTCTTTTATTTCCTATTGTCAAAAATCTTTAAATGCTTCTGCAGGTACTCGTGCAAGAAAAATAGTTTCCATACGTCAATTTTGGAAATATCTAAAAACCAAAGCTCATGTTATTGAAAACAATATTGCTGAGGAATTGGAAACTCCTAAATTACCAAAGCGAATACCTAAATATCTTAATTTAGAGGAATCAGTTCGCTTATTACTTGAATGAAAGGAATCCACAAGAGATCATTGCATAATTACTATTTTTCTAAATTGTGCATTAAGATTATCTGAACTTGCTAGTTTAAATATAGACCAAGTAAATAATGACATTTTATCTATAGTTGGCAAAGGTAATAAAGAACGTAAAATTTTTCTTACCCCTGCAGCTAAAAAAGCCATTAATGATTGGATGCAAATTAGAAATTCTATGAATATTAACAATAATGCTCTATTCATCTCCAGAAATCATAACCGCATTACTACTAAAGCTATTCAAAATATTGTAAAGAAATATGTTATTTCTTCTGGACTTGATCCTAAATCTATATCAACACATAAACTTCGTCATACCGCTGCTACCCTTATGTATAAATATGGCAAGGTAGATATCCGTTCCCTACAACAAATTCTTGGACATGAAAGTGTTGCTACAACAGAAATTTACACTCATGTTGATGAGCATCAATTACAATCTGCTGTAAACTCTAATCCATTAGCTCTGATGTTTAATTAACAATATTTATTATCTACTTCCTAATCATGTTAGTAGATAATTTTAATTATAATGACTATCTTAACTTGTTATTATTAGGCTAATAAACACATGTATAATGCAGCACTAAATATAACTTTTATAGTACTGTTATCAAATAAGTAACTAAATTATTTTATATTTTCTGATATTTTTACTATTATCATAAACTGCAGAAATAAATCCGTTATCTATTGCCTTTACAAGGCTATCAAGCATTCCCAATTTGAATTCTTCTTTTTTTAGATTATTTGTTATTTCTTCCAGATTAACTTCCTTCTGTGCAATAGAAAATATCTTCCCAAATAAATTGCCTGTTTTCTTTATATTTGCTGATTCACTATCTAATTCTATACGTACTTTTTTACTCATACTAAAATGCCCTTTGTTATATTCTATTAATAAAAGTATGGGGGTAAACGGATATTCTATATCGAAGTCTTCTTCTAATTTTCTTAAAAACTCAATATATATACTAGCACTAAAATAATATTTCTTATCACCTATGATTATTTCTTCATTCCTATCGCTAAAATTTTCTTCTAAATAGCCGGGTAGATAGAAATTAATATATTTATCCGACTTATAATTAAATTGTTCTATGTAATTTAATATATATTCCCTATTAATTTGCTGTCTATAGTCAGCAATAAGTATCCCAAAAGTTACAGGAATATCTCTATTTTCTCTCCTCTTAATTTCATGAACCATTCTATCATAACTCCCTAAAGGCCACATTTTAAATATCCTCCATTTATTGCAAATCTATGAATTACTTAACTTTATTTATAATTGAATCTTAAAAACTAATTTTATGAATTAGTTGAAGTTGGTTTACCAACTAATTTAATTCATTTTTTGACTTTCTCCCGAGATATAAAAATTCCATAATCGAATTAAACTCTTTTATATCAGACGATTCACCACTAACTATGCCACTCATCCTGTAATAATCAATTGCACTTTCAAAATCATTATATAATTTTCCGTTTTTGCTTATATCATCAGCTACTAAATTTATTCGTTTGGTGCAAAGGTCATACATATTAGGTGCTGCAGAGACAATTACTCTTGCAAGATCTTCTCCACATTTTTCTATAATATCTTTTTCTGCATTTTTTGTCACTGAAGGTGTAATCTTTAACTTCTCTTTCATTTCTTCTATCCATTTTATTGCAGCTTCTTTATTAAGAGCTTTTAAGATTACCAAAGACAGCTTATCAATTATCATGATATTTTCAGGGTATTTACTATAAAGATATTCTAATGATAAATATCTTATAATAGGAGGTAAAATTGAAAATTTATATACAATTTCCAAATTTGTGCCAAACTCATATTTTTCAAAAAAATTGATTAATAAATAAGCATATAAATTAAAAAGACTATCTATTACAGTTTTTACATCTTCTTCGGTAATCTCTCTTGTCAATTGGGTATGGGTGCATTTTGAACCCATTTTATTAATAGTTTTTATTGCATTTAATAATAGAGTATTATTTTTTGTTTTAATTCTTGATATAATTCTTTCATCGCCTAATGTAACTTTAGTTTTTTTAGGAAGATTTAATATTCTTCTAACTACAACTTCTGCATATTGTCTTATTTTTGCGATTGTTCCCCTCCGTGAAGCACCCTCAAGATAAAAAGCATCATTTATTAAATCTTTGACTAAAGCCTCATAGGCTTCATTATTAAATTCAGCCATTATAATTACTCCTTTCTAGCTGCCGATTATAGACATTACAGGTATCCCAAAATCAGTTTTATCTACTTTTTACAAAATAACAAGGATAAACTATTTTTCCCATAAATATCATATCAATATTATACTACAAAGTTTTATTATTTCACCTATATTTCCCTTAATAATTTTTCATTATTTTCACACCGCATTATGCGAATTAAATAGTAAACATGGAGATGTATTATCAAAAGAAAAGTTAGCTGAAGAGTTTAGGCCTTTAATATTCAACATTTCTAAAAGAACTTTTATCGACGGTTATGAAATAAATGATATTAAAAATAATATGAATGATTTAATTAAAAGAATGAAAACTAGAAGCTCTACTGATGGAAATGATGCCCTAAGCCTGCATAACGAAGTTGAAATAGATTCCCTATCTCAAGATATTAGCCTGGAAAGTTTATTTTGTAATAAATGTGATTATGAAGATTTGAGACTTGCTCTTAAAAATTTAAATGAAGAAGAAAAGGAACTCATTGATTTCATATTCTTTAAAAATAATACCGTTCAAATTTATGCTACTCTACTGCTTGTCTAAAAAAGAAAGTTACTTTAAAGAAGATTTTTAAATTTATTTCTCTATATTATAAATACCCTAATACACAAAAATCCGAGGCTAACCTTGGATTTTTTGATTTCACTTATGTTCCAGCATTCAAATCTATTTTTATCTAATCAAATGTGAAATTCCCCACAACTCTAGTTGTCCTTTCTGCATATTTATCAACTAATTCATTAGCCTCATTACAAATATCTTTAAGTCCACATGCCTCACATTTTATAATCCCTTCATCAAGTAAAAAATAACTAAGTTCATCCTCAATTGTTGAATTTCTAATAGCTAAAGCAATTTGCTTTTTATCAAATCTTTCTTCTTCCTGTGACTTCATTTTTATTTCATTTCTAACCATACCAACACACTCCATAATTTTATTAGCAGCTTAAAATATTATTAGCTTCTACTATGGATATATATTTCATTCTAAAAAATCACATTAAATTAAATCATAAGACCGCCCAACTACAGTTTTCATAGTTAAAAAAGCTCTTAATTGTGCTAACGCACTCTTTTTAAATGTGCATATTCTGAAGAATATATATTCTTGTATGGTAATATTCTTTAGAATATCTATGGTGTAGAATATTTATTCTAGTATTCTGCAGAATATTTATGGTCCACCATATAAAAACTCCAATATCAAAAGTAATATTGATAAACAAAAGTTTTTTCTACTGAATAAATTATCTTAATTTTCCCTTATACTAACAATAAAGTTTTTTATTCTTATTTAGGTTAAAAAAGCTATAATATAAAAATTTAAGGAGGATTTTAAATAGTAATGGCGAATTATATACATTGTAAACATTTACTGGTGTTTGCATAAATATAATTATTGATAGATTAAAGGGAGGCAGAATTATGAAAAATTTATTTAAATGTACTGTTTGTGGATTTATATGTGAAGGTGTAGAAGCTCCAGAAAAATGTCCAAAATGTGGAGTTACTAAAGAAAAATTTGTTGAATTAACTAGTGAAGAAGCTAATAAGATTTATCAATCTGATAGAACTAACGATATTCACTTAGAGATCATTAATTTGGCTGATAAAATTTTCAAGCTTTCTAGAGAAGGAATAAATATTAATTTAGATCCTACTTGCGTATCTGCCTTTGAAAAAGCTAAGAATGATGCTTGGACCATAAAACAAATATCTAAAGCTGAATTAGCAGCTCATATGAATAAAGGTAAATGGTAATCTTATATAATTATAAAAGCCTATTGATTTAGAACATATTAATTAAAAAGCTGAGAATCTTTAAATTTAAGGATTCTCAGCTTTATTAAATATGAAATTTAGAAAAAATATTCAGTCAACCTTTATTAACATAAAATTAAAACTATATTTTAGTCACCTTCAGCCAAGATATTAAATACTAAATTTTTGAGATAATTCACCTAATGTCTCAGCTGTTTCTGCTTGACTTTGAGATGATTTGGCTACTTCTGCAATTGCTAATGTCACTTCATTAATACTAACTAATATATCTTCAGAGCTAGTAGCTGATTCTACTGCTGTCGAAGATAAACTTTCTAGAGCAAAATTTATTTGATTTATGACTTCTTTCATTTGTTCTGATGAACTTGCTATGTCACTTGCTATATCATTAACCAATTCTGCATCCTTTTCATATTGGATTCCTGTATTTTTAAGCAATTCATAACTTGGTTTAACGTCATTTTCAAGATAATCTAAAACCTCTTGTCCACTTTTTGATAAATTATCAAAAGCATTTTGAACCTTATGAACCATTCCTTGAATGCTAGATACAGCTTCTGCTGATTGTTCTGCAAGGCTTCGTACTTCATCAGCAACTACAGCAAATCCTTTTCCCATCTCTCCTGCCCTTGCTGCTTCTATAGCCGCATTTAATGCAAGCAAATTAGTTTGAGATGCTATCTCTCCTATTGATTCTGCCATTACTTTAACATCTTGAACTATTTTTCCTTCTTCAATAGCTTTAAGAATATTTATTTTGTTTTCTTCATAAATTTTATTTCCATTTTCAATATTTTGTATTGCTTGTCCTTTTATTTCTTCTGCTCTCTTCTTTATTTCTTTTGCAGATTCAAAGCTTTTATTTGCTTTATTATTTAACTCGCTTGTCGCATTTGCTATTTCTTCTGCTGATGCACTTACTTCTTCAGTTGTTGCACTTAAATCTTGAGCTCCTTTAGTTATTTGTTCCGTAGAATCATTAACCATTTGCATTTTTGAAGAAACTTCTTCAGCTGTTGCTGATAATTCTTCACTAGCAGCGCTAATATCACCTGAACTGCCTATCATTTGAGATATTAGTACCTTTATATTGTCTTTGGATTTGTTCAATGCACTTGCAACTTCTCCGATTTCATCATTGTTTTTAATATCTATTTCCTTTGTTAAATCCCCTTCACCTAGTGCTTTTGAAAAATTGACTATTTTTCTTAATTCTTTTGAAATAGATACAGAAAATAACATTCCAATTATTATAGCAACAATAAATATAAATATAGTAATTGCAATAACTGTAATCTTTGAACTATTGTAAGTCAATATATTATTTTCTGAATTTGTGCTCGCCTCGTTAATATTCATAGAAATTATTTCATCTAATGATTTGAAAAGATTTTCTCTTACAGCAGTTCCATTTGAAATTTCTCCTATTGAAGATTTATTATTTCCATCTAAAGCAAAAGTATATATCTTCTTTGCTATATCTGAATATTCTTTTGCTGAATTTTCTATTTTTACAAATGTATTTTTCTCATGCTCTGCAAGTAATTCATTATTATAGGTTTCCATAAGCTTTTCATTATTATTTAATAAAGTTTGTACCTCTTTAGCTATATTATTTTTTTGACTTACGTCCATGTCCTCATTATACGCTAATGTAGTTAAATTCCCACGAATGGATAAATAATTCTGTTTTATTTCATCAAGTGTCTGTATAGATTTAAAGTTATATTCATACATTAGTTTGGTATTCTTATTTAATTTATCCATATTGTATATTCCTACAAATCCAACAACACCTGTGAATATAGATACAAATATAAATAATAAAACTAATTTAGATGCAATTCTCAAATTATTGATTAGTTTAAACATAATTAATCACTCCATTCATACTTAGCTGTCCTTTATCGCAATCGAGACTTTATGAGTTAAACATTTGTACTTTTATATATTTTTAATATTCTGAATTAATTTTGTCTTGTTTTTGAATTTATTATTAAATAAATAACTTTATCTTTACCTTTTACTTCTTTCATCTCCAAGACTAATAAATTTATACGATTAAACAATTCTTTGTGTTGATTATATATATTTTTAATTCCTATAGATAAACTTTCATCTCAATTAAAATTCATCAAAACCACCTCTTATAAC
>NZ_MZGT01000002.1 GCF_002029255.1 Clostridium chromiireducens | reverse complement strand
TATTTATACTTGTTATTTTATATTTTTACAAATATTATTTTAGAAAATTTAATTGTTTTAAATTTAATTTACCTCTTTATTATATTTATATTTTTTTATTTTGTCAATACATTAAATTTATGTATACTCAAATTTAATTTAAACCTAAAATTCCATATAAAATAAGACATCCAAAATAATTTCAAATTTATTTTAGATGCCTTATTTTATACCTACTTTTAGTTAATCTTCTACACAAAAAGTATTAACAGAGTGTGCTTTTATTACTGTAGAGAAACTTCTTCCACTATACTTGAATGTAAATTCCCTATCATTATCCATTGCATTGCCAACAACAACTATAATTTCACCATTAGGATTTTTAAATACGATAGAATTTGAGGTCCAGTGCCCCTTAGTTACTATTCTCTTTGCGCCTGGTTTTACAAAATGCGAAAAATGTTTCATGATATAAAATTCTGGTTCATATATAACTTCCTTTGTTTCTGAATCAATTGTTATCATTGTATTTTGCTCCCATCCCCAAGTACTTACTCCTCCTTTAGGAAGAACCATATTCCAGTAAACATAACTTTCAACATTGTGAGTGAAGTAATGCCAAAAAAGTCCAAAAACATATTCTGCATGTGTCCAGGTATTTTTACCATCTCCACATTCATTTTCAGTCTGCATAAGTCTTATTTCAGGATAGCTTAATGCAACTTGCTCAATTACATGTTTTCCTCCCCATTGAAAACCTGCTCCTGTTATATATTTTCTTGCTTCTTTATCAGATAACACAGTATTTACACATTGATCATAAAACTCAGAAAATGGTGCGCCATAACCCGGAAGCTGAAAATCTACAAATGGACCGTTAATTGTTCCAAGCCAAATTTCTGCATCTATTCCTTTCTCATCAAACACTGGCCCAAGATAGTTTTTTATAAAATCCCTCATTTCTTTGCCTGTCCACATACATGATGGGAATTTTTGATCAGCATGAGGTTCATTTTGAATATGGATCTGTTCGATTTTTACCCCAGCTTTTTTATATTCCTCTACATATTTTACAAAGTAATCTGCATAAGCTTGTAAATTCTTATCTTCCCAAAGTAATGTTCCAAAATTATATACTTTCTTGGTTTTCATCCATGTTGGCGGACTCCAAGGTGAAGCAAATAATGATAAATCAGGCTTACGATTTAATGCTTCTCTTAAATATGGTAGTAAATATTCTTCATCTCTTTTTATTGAAAAATCTTTTAATTCGTAATCTCCATCTGTCTCATCGTAGCTATGCCATGCTAATGCATAATCACTAGCCCCCATTGGTAAACGTCCAACATTAAGATTCAAACCTTTCTCTGTAAATAAATTATCTATAATTTCTCTTCTCTCATTTTCATCTACTCTCTTTAGGATATCCCAGCTAATTTCGTTAAAACAGCCACCAAAGCCTTTTACCGTCTGCTTGATTTCATTTGTTATCTCTAAAGTATCTTCATATTCTACATTCTGTATCTGTCCCTCTTGCCAATAAGTTTTATCAGCGCTATAAATATGTTTAACTGTGCTCACTCTAATCCCTCCTGAAGTTTCTGACTTATATTTTTATATACCATTAATATAAAAGTTTACTTTTAATATCATTTACAATACTAATCTTAACAAATCCAACGTTTTCTCTTAAGTATGTATATTGACATAAATATGGTATGTTTTTGACTTAATATATGCTCTTAATTACTAGTAGATACGCAATTAATTTAAAAATACACCTAAAACCTAAATCAATTGTTTACGTTACAGCTTCAGTTATAATTCTAATATAGTAATAACAATAGCGCTAAGCATCACAATTTTAGTGTTTAGTACCTTTAATTTCATAAATTTTAATCCACAGTTAAAGTTTATAAAAATAAAAAATCCACAATAATACTCACAACAAGCATTATTATGGATTTAATTATATATGTTCTATTATTTAACTTCTATTTTGTTATAATTTTTCTTACCTCTTTTGATTAAAACAGCGCCATCTTGAAAATCATCTTCATTTAGAGTTCTAGTCATATCTTCAACTTTAACTCCGTTAATAGATAATCCACCTTGTTCAATTAATCTTCTACCTTCTTTTTTAGATGGAACAATTTTAGTGCTTGCCATGATATCTAAGATTGGAAGACCAATTTCTTCTTTAGTGATCGTCACTGTTGGTACATTTGACATATCAGCTCCGCCTGCAAATAATGCAGTTGCTGCTTCTTCAGCTTTTTTAGCTTCTTCTTCACCATGAACAAGTTTAGTTATTTCATATGCAAGTACTTTCTTTGCATTATTTATTTCAGCGCCTTCTAAGCTTCCAAGTTTTCTCACTTCATCCATTGGTAAGAATGTTAGTAACGCTAAACATTTTTCAACGTCTGCATCATCTACATTTCTCCAATATTGATAGAAATCATATGGGGAAGTTTTCTCTGGATTAAGCCATAATGCTCCTCCTACAGTTTTACCCATCTTTTGCCCTTGGCTGTTTGTAAGTAGTGTGCAAGTCATAGCCATTGCTTCACCTTGAGCTTTTCTTCTTACTAGTTCAACTCCAGCTATCATATTAGACCATTGGTCATCTCCACCAAGCTGCATTTTACAATTATATTTTTGATTTAATTCATAGAAATCATATCCTTGCATTAACATATAGTTAAATTCTAAGAATGATAAACCTTTTTCTAATCTCTGCTTAAAACATTCAGCACTTAACATTCTGTTTACTGAAAAATGAACTCCAACTTCTCTTAAGAAATCAACATAGTTAAGATTTAATAACCAATCAGCATTATTTGCTAATATCGCCTTACCATCTGTGAAATCTATAAATTTCTCCATTTGCTTCTTGATAGAGTCAACATTGTGCTGAATATCTTCTTTTGTAAGCATTTTTCTCATATCAGTCTTACCACTTGGATCTCCAACCATAGCAGTTCCACCACCAATTAAAGCTATTGGTCTATGTCCAGCTCTTTGCATATGCGCCATAAACATCATAGCTATGAAGTGACCAACGTGTAAACTATCAGCTGTTGGATCAAAGCCTATATAAAAAGTTATCTTCTCATTTTCTAATAACTTTCTTGTTTCATCTTCATGAGTAAACTGTTTTATGTATCCTCTTTCTAATAGCTCATCTAATACACTTGCCATTATATAGTACCTCCTAAAAATTTTCTTATTTAAAATAACTTATTCCAATAAAATAAGTATGTTTGTAAATCAATTTATTTAAAACATTATGTTTTTCAAATCACTTATTATAGTATATCCTCAACATTAAATTTTGGCAACAGTTCATATCAAGGTATTATAAAGAACTTAAAGTGACGTGGTAAACAACCGAAGTTATATATTTCGGTTGTTCATTGCCTTAATTTAGGTTCTGCAGATTATTGTCTTCATTATTAAGTGCTGATGGTCCTGGTAAGATTACTTTAAAACAGTGTTCTGCTCTGGAGTTAATAAATTTCACTTTACCTTTTCCCTTAAAAGCATTCTTAATTATTGTAAAACCTATTCCACTGTTTAAGAATCTCTTTTCTTCATCTATAGAAATCAACTTTTCATAGAGCCAAATATTTCTTTTATTATAATTTGTTCTCTGCCCTTTTATGTTCTCATCTATTAATTCACCTGGACTTGATATTATAATTTTATTTTTATCCATAACTATTTCAATTATTTTATTTAAATCAAAATACTCTCTGTAAAGAACTGCGTTTTTTATAGCTTCAACGACTGCCTGAATTGGATAGCTCTTTGGTAAAATTTCTCTAACTTTCTCTTCTGCTTTATCAACCATTGATAAAAGATTACCCTGAATTATGTGTAATTCACCATTATCGTCAGTTAACTTATTAACGATCTTTATCATGTTATTAGGTATATATATATAATTATCATCAGAAAATACAAGCAATCCTCCATAGGTACACTTTAAAGGGGCTCCTTCTTTATGTTCAAACGCAATTCCTGCGCTCAATAATAAAAACCTTTTATTTTCGTTATTGATTTTTATTCCTTTCTTATCAAAATACTTATTAACCAATTCCATATTTAATATATCAACACTACTCTTTATTAATGGGCAAGTTTCTATAGTTAAACTCAAATTTTCCTCAAATAATGTTATTAACTCCTGCTTTCTCATTACATCTGTTGTGGATCCTCGCCTTATATAAAAAGCTCCATTTTCTCTAACTTGGTAAGGTTTTTGCCCTCCATCGTATATTGATATTACACCTATCCTTTTATTTTTAATTTCAATTAAATCTACTTCTATTGGGATAGGGGGCTCACATCTTGTAGAAATAATTTGTTGTATCTGCTCTTCTTTAAATAAATCTTCATCTTCAAGTCCTACTATTTTTTTTGTTTTATCCTCAACTCCAACTACTATATAGCCTCTTCCACCACCTGAATTAGCTATAGCACATATATCTTTGGTCAATTCCTTTTTTCCCGTCTCATAAAAAAGTTCTAGTCGTAACTTAAAATCTAACTTAGTACCTTCTTCTCTCTTTATCAAAGATAGTAATTTTTTACTATCCATATATAATCCTCCTTGTTTATTAAAGAATAAAAAAGCACTCTTATTAAATTAAATAAGCTTGCTTTATATATTATTATTAAATTTTAAATATGTTTCCGCTCAATACTCTATTTTTTCCTGTTTTCTTAGCTTTATATAGTAAATCATCCGCTTTATTTATCAGTTCATTTAAATCTGTACCATTTAGAGGGAAGAATGAAACTCCAAAACTAGCAGTTACATATTTAGATTCACCATTAAAATACACTTGACTCTTTTCAAGCGTACGTCTTATTGACTCTATTTTATTATATACAACATCCTCATTCGTAAAGTCTGAAATATATAAAATAAATTCTTCTCCTCCATATCTAGCAAATATGTCATTTTTATCTATACCATTCTTAACAATATTTGCAGTATTAATCAAAACTTTATCTCCAAATTGATGACCATATGTATCATTAATCTTTTTAAAATTATCGATATCTATCATCACTATAGCGAATTTATCGTTTTCGTTATTAATTTCTTTTCTTTCTATGCGTTCATAAAAGTATTTTCTATTATATATTCCAAGAAGTGAATCTTTTTGATTTAATTGTTCTAACTCCTTATACAATAAAGAATTCTCTATGGCAATTGCAATCTGATTTGCTATAGATCTAAGGAAAAGCTTTAATTCTGTGGTCATAAATTTATATAAATTATGTTCTACTATTATGTATCCAATAAATTTCTCTCTAACTTTGATCGGTGATCCCATAATAGAATGTATATCTACCTTATGCTCTCCAGTTTGTTTTAGCGGCTCTTTTGAATTTATTAGAAATTCTTCACCCTGATTTATATACGTAAACTCTTTAGAAGTTAAGTTTATATTCATCTCTTCAATATTACTTGCTTTTATAGTTAGTTCTCCATTTTCAATTAGAAATATAGTTGAATATGTGACTCCTAATATCCCCAGAATCATATCGTTAATCATTGATATTAAGTTATCACTGCTAAAAAAAGTGTTTATGTATTTACTTACTTCTATTATATTAGATAAAGAATCTATGCTTTTCTCTAATTTAACGTTTTTTTCATTTAGTTCTTGTATATGTTGTTCTGAAAATTTTTGATAGGTTTCATACTCTGTTCTTAAAGAATTATATAGTTTCTCATAATCCTGCATCTACTCCCACCATCCTCTAACCATAAACACCTAGTAATTATTTTATGCTTATATCAATTATACTACAACTAATAAAATAATTGAATACAATTTGATATGGTATTTATTAATGTTAACTATATTATTATATGAATCTTTTCTTAATTATTCAAATATATGTATAAAATCATACTCATATTTTATGAATTTGATTTTATAATTTAGGTTACAATAAACAATGATAAATCAAAATTTTACAAGGAGATAAAATAATGAGATATATACAATGGCTATTAAGCCTATTCATATTTTTATTCATATGTGTACTGTTTATACAATTTGGTAATTCGATATTAAACGTAATTTTACTAATTTCACTAGTTACCTTTGGTATAAAATTTCTAATTCAAAAGTATACAAATCATTATTAACATTGAAACAAAATCTGCTTTGCAGATTTTGTGTAACTCCCTATGAATAATAATTAAAAACTTATTAAATTAAACACAAATATATGAAATAAAATAACAAGTCACAAATACGGTTGACTTGTTATTTTTTAAATATATGCTAAATATTCTTGACTATATTTCTATAAATCTCATCTACATTCTTAAAATTGTCTTCCAGACTATAATTTTCTTCAACAAATTTTCTTGCATTTATACCCATTTTTATTCTTAGATTTGAATCTTTAACTAAAGTTTCTATTTTTTCTGCTAAATCCTCTACTGAGTTCTTTTTAACAACTAAACTTGTTACGTTAGGTTTAGTTGATTCCATAAGTCCACCTACATCTGTCACAACTACTGGAGTTCCACAGGCTTCCGCCTCAACTGCTGCCACTCCGAAACTTTCACTGTCAAGGATTGAAGGGAAAACTGCTACATCAAAGTTCTGGAATTCTTCTATTACATCATTTGGTTTCACAAATCCTAGGAAATCAACATCCTTATCTATAGAAAGCTCTTTCGCTAATTCTTTTAAATAATCTTCCTGACTGCCTTTCCCACCTATCCTGAGCTTAAGTTTCAAATCTTTGTTTCGTTCCTTAATCTCCTTAAATGCCTTAATTAAATACTTTATTCCATACTTTTCTTCTAAAGTCTTAATCGTTCCTATAACGATTTCTTCTTTTTCAACTTTATTAGGAGTAAATTTATTAATGTCAACGCCAAAAGGGGTCACCTGTATAGGTTTATTTGTATATTTTTGAGTTTCCATCTTCATAACCTTACTCGTCGATAAAATATAATCTGCTTTTTTCAAGTTATATTTTATTATAAATTTATGTACAGGCGATTTAACTGGAAAATCATAAACATCACTACCCCATACTGAAATAATATAAGGATGATAATTTGCAATAGCTCCTAATAATCCATAACTACTTGCATAGTGCGCATGAACTATATCGGGATTAATTTCTCTTATCAACGCTCTTACTCTTCTTATTTTTTTTAAATACGCTAACTTGCCCTTATCTGAATTTTTCTTCATTACATTATCGTGTACGTCTAAAGAGTATACAGTAACCCCTTCATATTCGCCCTTTCCTAGGGATATAACATGAATATCATACCCTTTATGAACAAAATAATTTAACCATTTATGAGTATGAGCACTATTAATATCTGCTAAATAGCATATTTTCATAAAACTTTGGCCTCCATATTTTCATTGTGCCTTATATCAAAATAATTTCAAATTTTTCCTATATTTGCTCCCAAGGCTTTGTATTTAAGTAATTTACAAATTCGTTTCTTAATTCATCCTTCTTCAAAGCAAATTCTATAGTTGCTTGTAAGAATCCTAATTTATCTCCAACATCATATCTTTTACCTTCAAAATTATATGCATACATAGCTTCTTTACTAATTAAAGTCTTTAATGCATCAGTTAATTGAATTTCTCCACCTTTTCCTGGCTTAGTATTTTCTAATATATTAAATATTTCTGGTGTTATAATATATCTTCCCAGTATTGCCACATTGCTTGGTGCTTCCTCAATACTAGGCTTTTCTACTAAATCTTTAACTTTATAGACCCTATCTTCTATGTGAATTCCATCTACAATACCATACTTAGAAACATTCTCCTGTGCTACAGTTTGAACTCCTAAAATAGTGGTTTTATACTCACTATAACAATCTATTAGCTGTTTTAATGTTGGGGTCTCACTATCCACTATATCATCACCTAATAAGACAGCGAAAGGTTCATTCCCAACAAATGTTTTAGCACAATGAATTGCATGACCTAACCCTCTTGGTTCCTTTTGCCTTATATAGTGTATATCAACCATATCAGAAATATCTCTAACTAACTCAAGCAGCTCTGATTTTCCTGACTTCTCCAATTCAAGCTCTAATTCTATTGATTTGTCAAAGTGATCCTCTATAGACTTTTTATTTCTACCAGTAATAATTAAAATTTCTTCTATTCCTGATGCGATTGCCTCTTCAACAATATATTGAATTGTTGGTTTGTCAACTACCGGAAGCATTTCCTTTGGCTGAGCTTTAGTTGCTGGCAAGAATCTTGTTCCAAGTCCTGCTGCAGGTATAATAGCCTTCTTTACTTTCATCTCATATCATCCTCTCAACTTATATATTACTTATCTAAGGCACATGAAAAAATAATATAAAAAAATAGGCGAGCATACTGTTATATTATTTTTTTGATTGTGCTAAATACCTTAAATCCTTATATATTATATGTGAATTTACAATAATATATAAATTTATCTTTACTGGATCTTAAACATCCTCATTTAAAGATTATTTTCTTCCACTGAACTCATCTTTCATATCTAGTGTCTTAAAATCTGTTAGTGGAAATTTTACAGGTATTCCTGTCTTTCTTGATTTATAAGCCGCAAGTATTATAGATATCGCTTTTTTCCCCTCTTCACCTGATATTAAAGGTTCTCTATTATCATTTATAGCATCAATCACATCTTTAAATAAAGGTGTATGTCCTTCCCCGTAAACATTATCTATTTTAACATTTACTGATTGTTTAACATCTTCCTCATTCTCGCCATTAAATCTCCATGTTTCAAGCTCATTTACGGCAAGACCACCTATAGATACTGCTCCACTTTCACCAAAAATACTTAAAGTTTCTTCTAAATTTTTAGGATAAACGCAAGCTGATCCTTCAACGATTCCAATAGCACCGTTTTTAAATCTTATTATTACTGCGCCAAAATCTTCAGCTTCAATATCTCTTAAATATGTATCACATTCTGCATACACTCGTTCAACTTCTCCACCCATCATCCATTGAAGTAAATCAATATTGTGTATACATTGATTCATAAGCGTACCACCATCAAGTGCCCATGTTCCTCTCCAAGGAGCTTGTTCATAATAGCCCATGTTTCTATTCCAAAGTATTCTCGCTGTACCATTAACTAACTTTCCAAACTTATTATCTTCAATAGCTTCTCTTAGTTTTTGTATAGGCTTATTAAACCTATTTTGATGACACACTGCAAGTTTCACCTTATTTTCTTCGGCCACTTTAATCATTTCGTTAGCATCGTCAATAGACATAGCCATTGGTTTCTCAACTAATGCACTTGCTCCTTTTTTCATAGAATAAATAGCAATTTCAGCATGATATCCACTTTCTGTAGCTATGGTTACTACATCAATATCTTCTTTTTCCAACATTTCTTTATAATCAGAATATGCGTGAATCGAGTCCTCAGAAGCTCCAGTTTTTTCAATATACTCTAATTTCTTCGCTTCAGCCTTTTCTAAAATCACATCACAAGTTGCAACTAATTCTGATTCTCCAGTATTTTTTGCTAAAGCTTCAACATGCTTATAAGAAATTCTTCCACAACCTATAATAGCAAATTTTAATTTTTTCATAACGTTCTTCAACCTTCTTTTCTTATATTTTATAATCCTATACTCTAGAATAAAAATCTAAATTGCCATTTCACCTTAATTAAAGACATTTTATTATTGTTTGAAGTATTATATAAATATCTAAAAATATATTATTTCGACTTATATACTCTAAGTTTAATGCCAATTTATCCGGCATAATTGTATTTATGTAAAATTCATCTGGATTCTCTGCTTCCCCAAGTAACTCATTCTCATCTCTATATCTAATAGATGCTAAATCAGTTATTCCTGGCTTAACTTCCAAAACTTTTCTTTGTTTCTCATCATATAGTTTAACATATCTTGGCACTTCTGGCCTTGGTCCCACTAGGCTCATATCTCCTTTAAAGACATTTATTAGTTGTGGCAGCTCATCTAGCTTATATTTTCTCAAAAATGCTCCAATTTTAGTGATTCTGCTATCATTTCCGACAGTAATCTGCCTTCCTAATTTTTCTGCATCTACAACCATAGTTCTAAATTTAAGAATCTCAAATTCTTTACTTTTTTCACCAACTCTAATTTGTTTAAAAAATATTGGGCCATCAGATCCGGATTTTATCCTTATTGAAATAAAAATAAATACTGGACTTAAGACTATAAGCCCTAAAGTAGAACAAACTAAATCAAATATTCTTTTAACTACCTTGTTAAATTTATTCATATATCTACTCCTAAAAATTATTTAAAAACATACTTATTATATTAACTTTTTTAAAGCTTTTTAATCAATTTAACCCATAAAAGTATAAGTTTGTGCCTATTATTTCAATGCATCTAAAAACTTTACTGCTAATCCATGATAAGTATGATTTTCTAATACATAGTCCTTACCGTTTTGCCCCATTCTATTTTTTTCTTCCTCACTCAAACCTTTAATCTCCATAACAGCATTAACCACAGCTTCCGGATCCTCTGCTGGGACTGTAATACCACAATTTGAATCTTTGACTGGATCATTTGAAGCCTCTACTGCATATATTACAGGTCTTCCTGCCATCATATAATCAAATAGCTTATTAGGACTTACTCCATAATTAAATAAATTTTGCTTTTTGAGACCTATATAACATATATCCAATAATTCAAGTACATTATCCATATTATCTTTTAATACTGGATCTAAAAACTCCACATTATTTACATTATTTGTTTTGGCATACTCCATTAGTTGGTTCTTTACATTACCATTGCCCACCATTACATACTTTATCTTTTCATCATTTGTTATTTTAGCTGCATCAATCATAGTGTCCAACACATTAGCAGGTGAATGATTTCCCGTATATCCTACTAAAAAATATCCTTGCTCTTTTAGTTCCTGCAGCGTTTCAATTGTCTTTTCCATAGGAGCCTTTTTCTTTTCTCCGACAATTATTCCATTAGGAACGTGAACGTAATTATGTGTGTTAAATCCCCTATTCTTCATATGCCTATCTGCATTTGGTAAAATTGAAATAATCTTGTCACTATATTTAAATGCAAAGTCTTCAGCTCTTTGAAGTATTACTATAGCCGGATTATTCTTAGAGTATCCGCCTATTTCCATTGGTGTAAGCGGCCACAGATCATGTATTTCAAAAAATAGCTTAGCTTTAGCTCTCTTTGCTATCCTATGAGCTGGATAAATATCCAAAGGATAAGTAGAAGACGCTATAACTGCATTAGGTTTATACTTATCTGCAATTCTTTTATAATTCATTCTTAATTTGTACATAAATGTTGATATATTTTTAATTCTTCCAACACCATTTCCATGATATTCAGGAGTCTTAACCCACACATATGTAATTCCATCTATTATTTCTTCTTGAATATTCTCTTTTATCTCTGGGTTCTTTTTTCTTAAATGAGAAAAGTCAGCAGCAAGTATAGTTACATTGTGCCCCATATTAACCCATTCCCTAGCCATATAATAAGGCCTAAATTCCATCCCATGATAATCAGACCCTGCATAGTGATTTATAAGTAAGATATTCATCTTAATTTACTCCTTTTTTACATTATAATGCTAATTAACTTTATAGATTATAACATAAGTGAGACTCAAAATCTACGATTTTGCTAGTCGAACTTACCCAGTGAGCGCATGCGAATCGGGAAAGTGAGGTTCAAAATCTATGATTTTGGTAACCGAACTTACTCAGCGAACGAACGTGAGTCGAGTTTCCTTTTAAAAAAGAACTATAGGTCTTCCTTATATATTATTTTTATATTTTCCATATCCAATGTTTCTACAATTTTGCTAGTCGAACTTACTCAGCGAGCGAACGTGAGTCGAGTTTCCTTAAGTTGAGAACCCAAATCTCTGATTTGGTGTGAATCACTTATCCTGCGAACGTAGTGAGTCGGATTTCTTTTTAAAAGATAAAATTGAAGTTTCCTCTAAGTTTGTTTTTTCATACTTCCTCAAGTTCAATATTTATCTATTATTTTGACCCTTGTTTACCTTGTCAGTTAGTACAAAGCAGGAAAGAGACGTTCTTCAAATTTTATAGCTGCTAGATTGATTATTACATATAAATTACAGGTGTATGATTAATACATATAATATGCTAAAATAATACTGTATCCTAGCCAAATGCTTAAAGGTATACAAAATAAGTAATATAATTAGTTTAATAACTTTTTCAAATTTAAGGAGGAATAGTACATGAAGGTACTAACTGTTATAGGAGCTAGACCACAGTTTATTAAAGCTGCAACAGTATCAAACAAGATTAGAAGAAATGAAAATAGTGAAATTTTAGTACATACAGGACAACATTATGACAATAACATGTCTGATATATTTTTTGAAGAGCTTGGGATTCCAAAGCCTGACTATAACCTAAGCACTGGTTCATCAAATCATGGCCATCAAACTGGCAGTATGTTGATAGCTCTTGAAGAAATATATTTAAAAGAAAAACCAGATATAGTTTTAGTTTATGGAGATACAAATTCAACTCTTGCTGGAAGTCTTTGTGCTAGTAAGTTGCTTATTCCTGTTGCTCACGTAGAAGCAGGACTTAGAAGCTTCAACAAGGCTATGCCTGAAGAACAAAATAGAATATTAACCGATCATATTTCTGATTTATTATTTACACCAACATTAACTGCTGTCAATAACTTAAAAAATGAAAATATCACCAAAGGTGTTCACAATGTTGGGGATGTTATGTATGATGCTGTTAATCTTTTCAAGAAGAGAGCTAAACAAGTATCGACTATTCTCGAAAAACTAGATATGGCTCCTAACAGCTATATACTTTCAACAATACATCGTGCTGAAAATACAAATAGCATAGAACGATTAACTTCAATAATAAACGCTCTAAGTAATTCTGGAAAAAGAATTTTACTTCCTCTTCACCCAAGAACAAAAAAATTTATTGAAGAATATAACTTACACGTTGGAGAAAATATTAATATCATAGATCCTGTCGGGTATTTAGATATGCTTTCACTACAAGAAAATTCTCTAAAAATAGTTACAGATAGCGGCGGAGTTCAAAAAGAAGCTTACTTCTTGAAGAAACCATGTATAACTATGAGAGATGAAACTGAATGGGTTGAAACTGTCAATAATGGATGGAATGTTATAGTAGGAAGTGATTCAAATAAGATTATGCATGCCATAGAAAACTTCAATCCAACTGGTACTCCAGCTTCTGCTTTCGGAAATGGAGATTCTTCTTCAATAATCACAGACATCATTGAAGCGTACTTAAAATAAAGATATTTCCTAGAACTTAAAATATAAAAATACTTGCGTTGAGAGGATGTTTTAAGTTTACAGCTAAATAATCGAAATGGAATATATGTGTTTACTCCGGTTCCTTGAAGAACTTGCTGGATGATTCTAAGAATCATAGACAGCAAATTCTTCTAAATGAACGCTTCGTAAAAACATATATTCCATTTCTTTGTTTAACTGTAAACCTAAAGTAAGGCTATATTTATGTGGTAACATTACGCTTAATCAAGTATATTTGCAATTTTTGATACAGATATATCTTCTTGCTTATCTATACCAACTATTGTAAAATGCCTAAAGTGATACCAAGGCAAAAAATAGAATACATATATGTGAAGCTAACATTGAAAAATAGGCTGCTGGAATATCTTAATGTAAGGTTCTTCATAGCTTCACTTTAAGTATTTCACATATAATTATTTTTCAATAAAATATAGGTTCTGCCCATCTATTGTAAGTTCTACCTTCTTTGACAGCTTAGTCCCATCAGAGAATGTTGCTATAATACTAATAGTATTTTTTGATTTCTGCGCCATATTATATATATCCTCTCCCTTACTGTTATCTAACTGTTGTTTCGATTTCTTAATCTTAAATTCAAATCCATACTGTTTGTTATTTTGCTCTGAATATGAAACTGTATAGCTTTTTCCTAGTGGAATATATCCAGTTCCCTCCCCAACACTACCATCTTTGTCAATAGGCCACATTGCTTGTTTAGTGCCTGTTCCATCTATATTATCATCTTTTGATAATGCTATTTTATTAATAAACTCACCCTTATCTGTAGAAAGAGTTATAGTCTCTATATTTTCCCCTTCACACTTAAATCTTAAATCAGTATATGCATTCCAATATTCATCAACATTACTAGTCTCTGCCATATCAAATTCATTCTTTAATTTTATTTTTGGGCTTTCCCTTTTTGTTATATTAACACCTTGATATTCTGACTCGGCACTTTCATTGGCATACGCAGTTACAGTAAATGTATTCTTATTTCCAAATAAATTAGGCGATATTAATATTGCTAATATTAATAATCCTATTACAGAAATAACTCCTACATATTGTAAATATTTTGTATAGCTAAATAATAATACTTGATCTTTTTGCATTTTAATTAAGGTCTCTTTTATAAGTTCAGATTTTATTGGTATTTCATCACAACTTTCAGTATATATTTTTTTAATCATAGCAATATTCTCCTTTTAAAAGCTCCTTTAAATTCTTTCTCGCTCTGCACAATTGAGAAGTAATTGTAGATTCTTTTTTATTCAATATCTTACTAATCTCTCTAATAGACATATCTTCATAATAATATAAGTGAATTACTGTCCTATATTTTAAAGGCAATTTTATTACAGCATAATATACATAACTTTTTTCTTCACTTGTGAACTGTATATTTTCTTCTAATGAAACTGTATGGCGAAACCAAGCAGAACTCCAAATTTTTTTACTACAATTAATAGTCACTCTTATAAGCCAAGCTTTAATATGTTCGTTACTTCTAAATGTGTTTTTAACTTTTACATATCTTAAGAAAACTTCTTGAAATACATCCTCTGCATTAGCTATAGTCCTAGTTCGTGACAATGCAAGTTTATATACCATATCCGAATATTTAGTTAAGACTTCATCATCTGTTAATAATAATTCATTGCACATACCCAAACTCCCTTCATAACTAATACCTTATATAATAATAAAATACTGCATTGTTACTACAAATTTTATTTTTTATTCTAATTTGTAGTAAAACTACTATCTCTATGAATATATATACAATCTAAAAATAAAATGGTATGCACCTATAATAGCGCATACCTACTTCAATAATTGAAAATAAAAATTCCTAACTCACTAATATATTATTGACATAAGCCGCTTTATGATTCGCTTATAATGAGAATTCCCTCTAAGAATTAAGCAGACATATTATTATTTTGGCTTCTAGCCATCAATATTCTTCTATTCGCAAAATTTACAACTGGCATTTCAATAAATTTATAAGATATAGTTGCCGTGATATAAGACATAAGAAGTACCATTACTGACATAGTGCCCCATTTCTCCAAACTAGTAATTGCCATACCATTTGTATTCATAAATACACTTTTGACTATTGTAATGTAGATATAGTGCCAAAGATAAAGTCCGAAAGATACCTTCGCTGTATAGCGGAAAAATATATTATCAACAATTCCTCCCACAAATTTAGTGTGAGGTAATATTGCTAAAGCTCCAGCTATTAGTATTTGATAGAAAGGGTAAAAGTATGGTTGATTCTGAATGCTGAAAGAAAACTCAGGTTTATCCCTCATGACCCAAAGAAATATAAACGCAACTACTAAAGCCATGATTCCAATTATGTCAAATATATATGATTGTTTATATTTTTCTATTTTATTAGAATATTTATATAAAGCATTTGTGATACCAGCAGCCATTATTCCAAAGTAAAAATGTCCAAATAGAGCTATTGGATTATAATTCGGCATCCAGTATTTTGCTCCTCCAACAATTCCATATTGCCATCCACGTTCTACATTATCTGGAGTAAATAGTAAGTGAACAAATCTATTTAAAACTACAATAATGGCTAAAGCTCCCATCCAATAAGAAAATGCCTTGAACAACGTTCTCTTTTTCCCATAAATCCTAAATAATCCATACATAAATATAGGCATTAAAAAATAGCAAAAAACTTCAAAACTAATGGACCATAAAGGACCATTTATTTCTGATGGAAAGAAAGTTTTATAATTAAAGCAGGATGTAAAGGTCACTCCGGCAATTACACGCATCCAAAAATATTGAGCAGTCACATTATTCGCGATAATAATATATGCTGATACGGCTATGGCAATATAATATCCAGGAATTATACGTGCTGCACGTCTCAATGAGTACACTTTAAGGCTTGGGTAATTGGAATTATTGAGATAACTTCTCCAAAAAGGATAAGAAAGTAAAAAGCCACTTAAGATAAAGAAAATACTTACACCTGTATTCCCCATGATTCCAAATTTCTGAAGTTCTTGAATTATTTTTGGCTGATTATTTGGAATTAACTGTTGAGATAAATGGTGAATGATTACTGATAAGCATGCAATAGCACGCAATCCATCAGCGCCAATTAATCTTTCTCCTGATTCCACTTTCATTTTCGATTCTTTAGTATTCTTAACTTTAATATGATTTTTCATAGTAAATTTCTTCACCCTTCTTTATTGAATTCCCCTCTTATTAAAATTCACTAATCATTTGTAATTATACCACATTATCCTAAATGAGATTACATAAATTGAATCGAAATTAATATAAAAAATACCGCAAATCCATTTATAATATGAATCCCTTTAAAGTCTTACTTTAAGGAAAATCATATCCTCGTGGATAATACGGTATTTTTTCATTCTGACTATTAAAAACTAATACTATGCATCTATATCATTCTATATTCTTTCATTGATGATGTTGGTTTAAATCCGTTACCTTCTTTTCTATATGCCTGCATACAAGACACTGCAAATCCCATCAATATCCAATGCGAGAAGACATATGTAATCGAACTAGGACCAAAACTTGCAGGTGCAAATGCTATTAATCCGGCAACTGCTGCAAAACACATAACGCTCTTTTTCTTTATTCCTGTAATTAAATTTCCTATAAGAAGATACAAATAGTATATTCCGTATAACGCTATACCAGGCAATCCAAAATCACCTAGTATTTCAATTGGATAAGCATGTGGACTATATATTGATCCAGTATTTCCTCTCTCTTTTAAAAGCTGCTCCACATTACCAACACTATAACCTTGATATTTCTTATCTTTTATTACACCATTTACTACAGTCTTTATAATTTCCATTCTATGCAGTGTAGACCCTTCTGAAGTTATTTCTCCTTCAGTAAATCCTTCTAACGATTGTAGTTTACCTGATAAACTAGTTGATAGATTTTCATTGCCCTCTACTGGCTTTATATGTAATAGTAAAGTACTATAATTATACGCTAATGCAAATCCTGCCACTAATATCATTGGAAAAATCATTTGCCTTATCCCCAGTTTTTTTACACTTAATATTGAGTAAATTATAAACACTGCAAATCCAAATAAAAATGCAAAAAAACCTGTCCTTGATGTAGTTACAACAACTAATGAGAACGCAATACACGAGACCAATGTAAACCACAATTTTGCAAATATATTATCGAACTTGTAAATTGCAAATAAAGAAATTGGTGCCATTATTGCTAATGTAGCTGTCAAGTTATTCGTATTAAAGGAAAATGCTATTGGTCTTGCTTCAACAGTGTTAATCTGCCATTGTGGCAAACTCTCTCTGAAACTGTCATAGTAGTGCTTTATAGGTAACTGTTGCCCTAAAAGAACCTCTACTATTCCAATAATAATTACCAGGGAAATTAAAAATAGTAATAGATTAATCGTCTTTTTGATTCTCTCACCATTTATGTTATAAATCATCATATCAACAATAAATGCAAACATCATTAAATATATTGCTATATATTTAATAGATAAACTCCTGTTTAAAGCCCATGTAATACTAGCACATGCATAAACAAACCAAATCACATATATTGCTAAAACCTTTTTATCTAATGTCATTAAGACATCTCTATCCTTAAATGCTTTGTATAATGACAAAAGTGAAAAAACACCTAAAACTATATGAAACATATATACATTCTCAATCCCGGGAACGTATAAAGAATAGTCATAAAATGCAGATACAAGAAGTACAGCATAGAGTATGCTGTATAAATCTTTTTCTCTAAGTACAAAAATTACTGCTCCTGCCACCGTCAATATATACATCGCAGTTATTAAATAATTTCCACTTGCTATCCCTATAAATCCGCTGATAGCAAATACTATTGCCAAAACACTGTTTCTAATTATGTCTTCTTTCGTCATGACTACTCCTTATCTGCATTCTCTGCCGCCACTTCATCTTGATTCTTATAATGATATGTTGGCACAATTTTTTGCATTTGGTGCTTAATTTCCCCTATATCATTAAGCTCTAATAAATTTTGTAGTTGTTCAAGTTTAGTTGTTAAGCTGTGCATATCTTCAAAAGTAGGTTTTCCTACATATATCTTATTATGAACTGTGTTTTCTAAACCTTCTTCACTCATTAAAAGTTCTTCAAATAATTTTTCTCCTGGTCTAAGTCCAGTAAATACAATCTTTATATCTTTATTTGGTTCAAGACCTGAAAGCTTTATTAAATCACATGCCAAGTCATAAATCTTAACTGGTTTTCCCATATCTAAAACGAATATTTCTCCACCTTTTGCAAATGCACCTGCTTGAAGCACTAATTGAGCTGCTTCTGGAATCAGCATAAAATATCTAATAATTTTCTTATGCGTTACAGTTACAGGCCCACCATTAGCAATTTGTCTCTTAAATAATGGTATTACTGAACCATTACTACCAAGTACGTTACCAAATCTAACTGCAACAAACTCTGTTTTAGATTGCTTATCCATAGCCTGGATTATCATTTCGCACAATCTCTTTGTTGCTCCCATAATGTTGGTTGGATTGACAGCTTTATCTGTTGAGATCATAACAAATCTCTCAACTCCGGCTTCACTAGCCTCTAGTGCTAAATTCAGTGTTCCAAATACATTATTTTTAATAGCTTCCTTAGGACTATCTTCCATTAAAGGTACATGTTTATGCGCTGCTGCATGGAATACTACATTAACCTTATATCTAGTAAATATCTCATGTAGTCTTTTTCTATCTCTAACTGATCCTATTAACACAGTAAGGTTAATGTCTGGAAACTCTTCCCTAAGTTCATTTTGAATATCATATACATTATTCTCATAAATATCAAATATTATCAGCCTTTTAGGATTGTATACTGCTATCTGCCTGCAAAGTTCAGAACCAATAGAGCCTCCTCCCCCAGTAACTAATATAATTTTTCCTTCTATGTAATCTGAAATCCCCTTATTATCTAATTGAATAGGATCTCTTCCAAGTAAATCTTCTAAATCTACATCCTTAATTCTACTAACAGTTGCATCTCCACTTAATATTTCATACATTCCAGGTATTATTTGCAGTTTACAGTTAGTATTTTTACAGATTTCAATTATTTCAGCCTTGTTTTTTGCATCAAGAGATGGAATAGCAATTACAATTAAATCAATTTCCTGCTCCCCTGCAATAAATGGTATATCATGTCTGTTACCTTCAATCTTAACACCTGATATCCTCTTTCCAAGCTTATTCTTATCATCATCTATAAGAACTATAGGATTGTATTTTAGTTCTCTTCTAGCCATCATCTCATTAATAATCATAGTTCCAGCAGAACCTGCCCCAACTATCATTACTCTCCTTTGATCTGATGAATACTTAAATGGTATGTACAAAAGCGTTCTTCTATAAACTCTATAAAGAATTCTATATCCTAATACAAAGAAAATGCTTAAAAGTATTCCTACTACAGAAACGTTTAAAGGAATAGTATTTCCTAGTATTCTAGTATATCCAATCGATAATACACCTGCTAAAATATTTCCTCCCACACCTAATAAGAATTCATCTGTACCGGTTAGATGCCATAGACTTTCATACATTTTAAATAAATAGAAACATATTAAATAAATTAAACTCAAAGCTATACAATCATGAGTATATATCTTTGCGATTTCTGTGAATGCACCGCTTTGCGTTATATTTATGGAAAAAAGGTATGCCATATTAACCATAAATAAATCAATTAACATAATCATTAATGTCTTCCAACTTCTCAATATAACTTTCCTCCAATCTGGAAAGATTTTAGGCACATGAAAGAAAATAACAAGTCTAATGTGCCTTACTAAAATCTTAAACTCTGTTACTAAAAATCCTAAATAAAATATTTGGAAAATATAATATTCCCTTACATTGAACTAGATATCTAATGTAATTTTTATTAATTTTTTGAATTTTATAAGCCCTCAAATAATTTTTAACATCATTCTTACCTAAAAAATTAAAAAGCTGCTCATGAAAACTCTTATCTTTTGATAAAACAGAAAAAACATGAGAAATTGCATATGGAATTTTATATTCAACTAAAAATTTCTTTATTTCTTTAACTTCACCCTGTGAATCTAAATACTTCAATAAATCGACATATGAGTAATAGCAATCAAGATGTCTCAAAGAAACTGAATTAGTGACTGACGAATCCCATCTTACATAAAACATTAAAGCTTCATTAAGAGACATAATTTTATTCATCTTAAGTAATGCTTTAACTGTAAACACAACATCTTCGGCATATTTTCTATTGCTGTCAAAATATAATTTATTTTCTTTTATTATGGAAGTTCTATATAATGCACTTCCCATTCCAATAGTAATATCACAATTTAACTGTTTTAATGCACCTTCTTTTCCACTTACGTAGCTTTCTAAAAATCTAGTGGTACTTTCAACCAGTATCTTATCTTTAGAATCAACTTGAACATAATCGCAAAAAACCAAATCACAATTGCAAGATGATGCTTTCTCATACATAAGCTTAATATAATCTTCATGAATATAATCATCAGAATCTAAAAAGCAAATATATTCTCCCCTTGCTTCATCTATTCCCTTATTTCTTGCAACACTGACTCCACCATTTATTTGTTTTATAATTCTATAATTTACATCTGAGTTTATAAGTAAGTTTTCTGCTATTTGAATACTTAGATCTTCAGAACCATCGTCTATAAGTAAAAATTCAAAATCTTTAGAACTCTGATTTATAATTGAACTTATTGTCTTCTCAATGCATCTTTCCACATTATAAACAGGAGTAATTATAGATACATTTACCAATTCTTTCACTACCTTTACTAATTTTATCTGATGTCTAGCCATTTACACTTAATGATAACACACTTAAAAAAATAATATCTAAACAAATTCTAAACACTATTTCATTTGCTAATAATTAAAATATATATTCTCTTTGAATTATACTAACATTGCTTGCTATATGCAATAATTAGTCATTTTTCTTAAGCAAAAATTCATATTTATAACCATTGATTGAATTACTTTATGTTTTCTTACAAGTCCTTTAAATAATTTTCAGGAAATAATTATTTGATTATATAACTTTTTTCACCTTTAGCTTTTTAATTTCTTTTGCATGCCATACTCTCTCTTCCTCTTTTGGCATTGTCATATAATCACCATATAACTGAGTTAAAATGGCATGATAATTTTTTGGCGCATAAAAAAACTTTCCTTCAAACTCTAACTTAGCCAGATCAAAGTAATCGGACTTTTTATATACATATTCGCTCCAGTAAGTATCCACACCATATCCCATGTATTCTGACTTTGAATCATTCCACTTAACTAAAAACTTAAAAAATTTCAACCTTCTTTTATTAGGAAACATCTTAACAACTAATTTATAAAAAGAGAAAGTTATCTTATTTTTAAAGCTTAGTTTCTCTGGTATATCTCTAAGTCTTTTATAACTTTTTAAGATATTAAAGCTAAGTGCTCTCTGAATCTTGTATATAAAATTATGTTTAGGCAAGCTGTCATAAGGAAATATATCTATGTAAACACCATTATGCATTTCATAGTTTTCTTTTGCGCCTTCTTCTAGAAACATTGTATCATTATACCTAATCTTACATGGCACAGGATAAACATCATAATACTCATCAGTTTCAAAAGTCTGCAGAAATAAATGTTTTGGAAGTTCCTTTTTAGCTATTTCTAAAAACTTATTAAAATCTTCCCTTAGCATACCAATATCAACATCATCATCCCAAGGAATAAATCCTTTATGCCTAACGGCTCCTATCAACGTTCCCGCATCAAGGAAATATTTGAGTTCATGCTTTTCACATAATTTATGAACTTCTTCTAAAATATCAACCATAATCATTTGAGCATCTCTCAAAGATAAATCTTCATAATCTTCTCTTTTATATGTACAATTATCTTTATTCATTACCTAAATTCCTTTCATTTATCAATACCTTTAAATTAGGTTAAGATCTCTTTCCATAATACTTTTCAATCATACTTGGTTTAAATAAAATCATTTTACTTAAAATAAAGTACTTTAATCTATCCTTTTCTAATCTATACATTTTATATTTACTCAAATCATTTCTCACATTTTGATCTTTAATAAATCTATACATTTCTTCACGTAATTCTTTTTTACTTGCAAATGCAGCAACTATATTAACTATCGCCGCTGGTATTCTGCTTTGAATCATTGCTTTTTCTAAATCTTTATCCTTAATCCGAACCTTTAGGTAATCTAAAGTTTCAATGTTAGAATAGTAGATATCTAAAAAATTTAGAGACACATTATTTGTAACAGATTCTCCCCATTTAACATAATGTGAATATATTTTTTTTACACAGCATACTTTTCTAGCATGAGCATAAGCTTTAATCTCAAAAGCTATATCTTCTGCAAATTTTCTATTTTCATCAAACCTTATATTTTTCTCCATCAAAAGTGAACGTTTAAATAAATTAGCCATTATATGAGTATGTGAAATCCCATATATGAGCCCAAGAGCAGATTCTTTTCCAGTAAATTCACCATTTTTTAAGCTATCTATATTATTAGAAATTTCTTTTCTGTTACTTTCTTCAAACACATACCCAGAATAAACGACATCACTATTTGTCTTATCTGCTGCATTATACAAATCCTTAAGCATATCTTTATCTATATAATCATCTGAATCTAAGAATTGAATATATTCACCTTTTGCCTTCTCAATTCCTAAATTTCGAGCTGAACTGACCCCACCATTTTCCTTTTTTATTATCTTATAGATAACATGTGAGTCTTTCAAATAATTATTAGCGAACTCACTACTATCATCTGGAGATCCATCATCAATAAATAAAACTTCAAATTCTTTAAGGGTTTGTGCTTTTAAACAATCTAATGTTCTTAAAATTCTGTCTCTAACCTTATAAACCGGAACAATAACACTAACCTTAAAATCCATATTTAGTCATTCCTTTCAAATTATGCGCACATCAAATAAAATAATATACCAAATAATTAAACATATTGGCTTATTATTTTATAATACATATTAATACAATAAATCCTTGTTTAATTATACCACAAAAAAACTGTCTCTCCTTAGAAATTCATCTAAATTTAAGACAGTTTATATATTATTCAAATTAGTTTCTATTTATCTATCCTTTTACACCACTATCATTCACACCTTGCATAAACCACTTCTGGGCAATTAAAAATAAAATTAATAGAGGCAATACAGTAAGTGTGCTTGCAGCCATTATCTCTGGCCACTTTATTCCATAGGCTCCTCCTTGTATAAAAAACTGCCTAAGCCCCGCTGAAACTAAAAACTTTTCTGGACTTTTAGTTATTAGAGATGGATACATATATTCATTATAATATGTTACAAAACTAATCAATCCAAATGTTATAAAAGTTGGTTTCGTTAATGGGAACATAATCTTTAATAATATTTTCAAGTGAGAGGCACCATCCATTCTTGCTGCTTCTACTAAACTTCTATCTATTTGCATAAATGCCTGTCTTATTAAGAATATTCCAAATACATTTGCTAAATTGCTTATTATAAGTCCAATTAATGTATCAATTAAATTTATATCTGCAAGTATCATGTAACATGGAACATATGTTACTGCTGAAGGCAGCATATATGTCCCCATTACTACTGCAAATAAAATTTTCTTGCCTTTAAATTTGAATTGAGTTAAAGCATATGCAATCATAGCTGCACTTATAATCTGAAATATAACCTCTATAGATGCAACAAAAAAGCTATTTCCAAGATATACTGCAAAAGGTGCTTCTTTAAATACCTGTATAAAATTATTCCATTGCGGTACTGCTGGAATTAATACTGGAGGAAAATTAAATACTTCATCCTTTGTTTTTAGTGCACTGCTTATCATCCATAGAAAAGGGAAAAATGTAATAATACTTATACCAATTAATATACAATGTCTTATACCATTTGCTATAATCTCTGATGCACTTGGTTTATTTATAATTTCTAAATTCATCTCTAAATCTTCTATTTCTTCAAGATTCTTTTTAACATTTATATCCACTACTTTATATTCCCTCTCTTTAAATCTAAATAAATATTTTCTACTTATTATTCTATTAAATTTAATAATGAACCCATTTCTTTGAAGCAATAAATTGAATTCCTGCAAGCATAGCTATTATAATTAATATCACAGTTGCCATAGCAGTTGCCTGACCCATATTAAAATTTTCAAAAGCAGTTTGATAGTACATATATAGTATAGTTCTTGTACTTCCTGCTGGCCCCCCTTGCGTCAAAACCTGAATTTGATCATAGGCTTGAAGTGAATTAATTGTTGTTATTATACTTAAGAAAAATGTAGTTGGTGATATAAGTGGTAGAGTTATACTTACAAACTTATTCCAATTATTAGCTCCATCAATCGCTGCCGCTTCATATAAATGGCTTGGTACCTTTTCTAAAGCTGTTAAATAAAATACCATAGCCCAGCCAAAGCCTTTCCAAACCGTAACAATTATAACAGATATCATTGCTGTATCTGAACTCTGCAACCATTGTAATTTCGGCAAATTTAAGAATTGTAATATATAATTAGCAAAACCATATTTAGGTTCAAAAATCCAACTCCACACTATAGATATAGCTACTGTTGGCGTAATCCATGGAGAAAATATTATGGCTTTATATAAAGCAGACCCTTTAATATTATTTTTCAATACCATGGCAATAACCAGCCCTCCAACTATTGTTGGCACTAAGGTTCCCATAGTAAATACAAATGTATTTTTTAATGCACTATAAAATGCTTTATCTGCAAACAAAGCTATATAATTATTAGAACCAACCATATTATAAGTTGAACTCATATAATCCCAGTCAGTAAAACTCATAAAAATAGCTTTTATCATTGGCCATATCCAAAATACTCCAAGTGGAATTACAGCTGGTAAAATAAACATTAATACACATAAGTTTTTATTAATTTTTCTCTTAATACTACTCTTAATCTCCACCGATGTCACACCCCCTTATTCAATTAACAGTTAACAATTGTGTATGAAAAGCCTTAAAGGCTTTTCATAATAAGAATTCTAAAATTCTCTTCAAAATCCCTTTGGGTTTTGTTCCTTAACTGTTAACTTCTAAGCGTTACTTGTTAACTGAGTTAAGTGCTTCTTGTGCAATTTTTTGAGCTTCATCTAAAGCTTCTTTAGCAGGTACATTTTCTATTTCCACTTTATCAGCTGCATTTTTAAGTGCATCAATAATCTTTCCATCTGTAGGATCTATAAATACTTTTGTAGCATGAGTTGCTTGAGTGGCTGGAACTGCTGCTTGAGGATTTTTCTTTACATAATCTATAAATTCTGGTGTAGATGCACTACCTTTATTTACTGAAATATATCCAGAATCTATTGCCCATTCAGCACTAACCTTTACTGATGTAAAATATTTAATAAATTCATATGCACCTTGTTTTTCTTCATCACTAACTCCACTTGGAATAGCTAAAAGTCTTGCTTCTGCAATTGGTTTTGCTTGCTTACCTTCTTTAAACGCTGGCTGCTCATATGCACCTAATTTATTAAAATCAAGATCCCCTTGATCTCCTGATGACCCAGTATATCCAGCTGCCTTATCCTTCATAGCATCATCAACTGTTGCATACCAATATTCCCAACCTTGTCCACCTGAATGAATTCTCATAATTTTATCTTCATGAATCCACTTTCTAAAGCTATCCCAAGACTCAACCCATTCCTCTGAATTAATTAGTACTTGTTTTCCGTCATCACTTAATATTTTTCCACCATTGCTTAAGGCAGCATCAATTAAATTATCTTCACCCCACATAGGTTCCCATCCATAGTATGAAACTTCTGTTCCATCTTTTTTAGTAAGTTTCTTAGCTGCTTCTGCGACTCCTGTCCATGTTTTCAATGATTCTTCAGTAATTCCTGCATCTTTAAAGGCCTGCTTATTATAGTATAAAAGTTGTGTTGTACCATATATAGGGAATGCATATAGCTTACCGTCTTTTTTCCCAGTTTCTAAAAATGATTCTAAATAGTTTTCTTCTTTAAAATCTGTATCTTTACTTGTATAATCATTTATATTTGTTAATAACCCTTTATTAGCAAGCATATAAACTTTATCGCCTTCTAATAAAGCAAGTGCTGGACTTTTCTTAGCTGCTATTCCAGCTTGTAAATTCTTAAATGTAGTCTTGTAATCTTCTTGTGCTACTCCCTTAACTTCATACTTATCTTGAGATTTATTAAAATCAGCAATTATTTTTTGCATATTTTCATCAAGTTTCCCCCCAAGACCATACCAATATTCAACTTCAACCTTTCCATTAGCAGTTTTCTTTACTTCTCTTTTACTCACTCCTCCACAAGATATTAGGCTTCCTGATATCATTAAAACTAAACCAACGGAAAAAATCTTTTTAATAATATTATTCATTAAATTACCCCCATAATTTATTATTCAATTTGAAATATACTATAAGTAGCAAAATCAAACTCTTTATCAAATTAGTTATACACTTAATTAAAAATATTCTTTATGTACTTATTTTTACTTTTCCTTTCATTGGAATTTCATTCAGTTCATTTTATGAACAATTTTAGTTTAGCACTGTTCTATGTTCAACTCAATATGTTCATTAAAAATAATGATAAAAATCCCAAAAAAGGAAAAAGACTTAGCATCTATATAAATGCCAAGTCTTTTTCTAATTCATCGAAATATTCAGTTTATATATTTTTAAATTGTTAATAAAAGGGCTAATTAATTTTATTAAGCTTCAACACCATGTGATTGTTGAGCAGCTAATTCATCAGCATAAGCCATAGCATCTGCTTTCTTAAAGAATGGAAGATATATAGCTGTATCTATTGCTAATATAACCAATTGTGCTAATGCATATGGAATACCACCTATTAATAGACCTGAGATAATTGGTGGAACTGTCCAAGGTGGAGTTACTCCTCCCATTGGTGCAAGTAATCCACTTGCAATTGCAAGATACATTAATACTGCTGTTATTATTGGACAAGCTATGAATGGTACAGCCATGATTGGATTCATTACTACTGGAGTACCAAATAAAACTGGTTCATTTATATTGAATAAGTTTGGTGTTACTGCTAATTTACCTAATTGTCTAAATTGTGCTGATTTTGCAAACAATAACATACAAAGAACAAAACCAAGAGTATGTCCAGAACCTGCCATATTGATAAAGTTATCATAGAATTGAGAAGTTACTATATGAGCTCCATGTGCAAGATCTAAAGTTCCTGCTTTTTGAAGTTCTGCATTAGCTAACATATTTGCTCCTAATAAGCTTCCAACTATACCAGACATAATAGTTGCACCGTGAACACCAAACCACCATAAGAATGGAATACAGAATGCTATAACTATAACTCCGCCTAGTGAATCTGATACACCTTGTAGTGGTGTTTGAATAACTTTGTAAATTAATTCAACAAATGTTGTATTTAATCCCCATTTTAGTGCCGCATAAATAATTCCTGCTGCTGTAAACATCACTGCTGCTGGAATCAAGGCTGAGAATGCTGAAACTACACCAGCTGGAACACCTTCAGGCATCTTAATTCTGATGTCTTTACTCATGAACCATGAATAAGTAGCACCAACAACTAAACCAATTATAATTGCAGTAACCATACCTTGACCGCCAGTCCAACCTTTTGGAATAACGCCACCAACTTGGAATACGTCTTTTGTTCCTTCTGGAGTAAATGCAACGCTATCAGAAGTTGTAATTAAGAATACAGATAATGACATTACTCCAGCTGATAAAGGCTCAAAGCCCTCATTCTTTGCATAAACATAAGCAATCGAAATAACAGAAACAAGTGCCATAATATTCATTGTATTACCTTGAATTTTAAATAATGGATCAGTCCATCCCGCTCCAAATGTAGCAGTCATAAAATCAGTAAATGCTTTTACTGGAAAGCAAGCTATTAATAGGAACAAAGATCCTATTATTTGTAATGGCATTGTGTATAAAACACCATCTTTTAATGCTTGAATCCCTTTAAGATTAACGAATTTCATAACTACTGGTATTACTTTTTCGTTCAACGTTTGACTCATTGACATAATAAAATTCCCCCTTAAAAATTAAAATCTGATTATAATATGAATAATTACAAATAAAAATTTGCTATTATTACCGCTTTAAGTTTAGTTATTAATTATAATTTTAATAAAGTAATCCTTTTCTTCTGATCTACTTTTATATAACACATGTTCTATTACTATAATTTAATGTTTTTCTTATCATCAAAAAATTTTATTAAACATCTGTTATTATAAAAGCTTTAGGATTATCATGTTAATTCTATAGTATATAAAACAACAAGTGTTTCTACTTTTTAATTAAGTTTAATGCCAAATCTAAAACCTTAGCTCCATTCATCATTCCATAATCAACCATTGGAATTACTTCTACTGGAATTCCTTTTGGATCACAAAGTTTCTTTGCCTTTCCTAAAGTATATCCAACTTGTGGTCCAAGTAAGGCAACATCCATACTTTCTAAATGTTTATCCATTTGAGCTTCTGGAAATGCTATAATTTCTGCATCTACCCCCTTAGCTTTAGCTGCTTCCTTCATCTTATTAACTAAAACGCTTGTTGACATTCCTGATGCGCAGAATAATTTGATTGTAACCATATCTTTGTCCTCCTTATTAATTTTAATTACATAATTTGAATATATATTTATAATTTTGTGTTTATTTTAAAAATATATTTATCGTATTAGTGTTTTCATAACATTTACAGGTGTAGTTTGTCTTGAATAATTCTTATAGTTTTTTAAGTATTATTTAACTAAAGTGTTTACAACTTTTCTTAACTCAATAATTTGTTCGATTAAATTCTTTTCTGTTATTGATGTCATTAAATGATCTTGTGCATGAACAAACAATATTGATAATTCTACTTTTTCTCCCGCAGCTTCTTTTTGAAGCATTTCTGTTTGTGAATCATGTGCTTTTGCTAATGCATCATTAGCTAATTGCATTTCCTCTTCAGCCTCTTCATATTTTCCTTCGTTTACCATGCCAAGTGCCATGTAAGCGTGATTTTTGCAATCTCCCGCATTAATTATGATATTCATTATTGCCATTTCTAATTGATCCATTTCTACTCCTCCAATTCATGCTTTATTGCCTTATGCTATTATATATAGCAATACCCGTGCCAAACACTACTAATTATTTTATTTTTTTTTATTTTTTTACTGTTTAAAACTTATCTATTTTCTATAAATCTAGGTATTTCAACACTTGCAAGCAAAATAGCTACCATAATCCTTTTAAAAAGACATAACTTTTATTTATCTCAAAATATATATTTTGTTTATTTCAAGATATGTGTTTACTTAATCCAGTTAGTGTTTTATAATTATATATAGTGTTTGAATATTTTTCAAACTGTATGAAAACACTATAGAAATAATGTTTGTTTATAATTATATTTTTTTACTATAATTATGAACCCATTCCATAATTTTCATTATAGTGTATGAAAATGTTTAATCTATCACGTTATCTACAAATTAAATTTTATATAGGAGGATATATAATGACTAAAAAAGATTTAGTTTATCAAAAACTTCTACAATTAAATTCTTCAGAAGGTATAGATACTAAAACACTAGCGCCGCTAGTTAATATGACTAGAGCAAATTTAAGTCATGAGTTAAACGAGCTCTGCAAAGAAGGTAAATTATATAAATCAATTGGCAGGCCCGTATTGTTTTTTCTTTCAGAAAACAAAATACAAAATAATGAGTCTCAATTAGATTTATTAGCTAAAAATAATGTTTCACTTAAGGATTCTGTTGAACAAGCTAAAGCTGCTATACTATATCCACCTAAAGGCATGAACTGTTTGATATTAGGTGGGACAGGTGTAGGTAAGTCTATGTTTGCTTCTCTTATGCACAATTATGCTTTAGAAATGAAAGTAAAAACAGAAAATTCTCCTTTTATAGTGTTTAACTGTGCAGATTATACTAATAATCCTCAACTTTTGACTTCTCAGCTTTTTGGAGTAAAAAAAGGTGCTTATACTGGAGCCGAGTCAGATAAGGTTGGATTAATAGAAGAAGCTAATGGTGGGATTTTATTTTTAGACGAAATTCATAGATTGCCTCCTGAAGGTCAGGAAGCTCTCTTTATATTTTTAGATACAGGTACTTTCAGACGTATCGGTGATTCCGAAACCAGAAAATCCGATGTATTAATAATCTCAGCTACAACTGAAGATCCAAACTCTGCTTTGTTGAACACTTTTACCAGAAGAATTCCTCTTGTTATTAATATTCCCTCTCTAAAAGAAAGAACTTTGGATGAAAGGTTATTCTTAATTAAAAGCTTCTTTAAATATGAGAGTATTCGTTTAAATAAAGAAATATATGTATCATTGAACTCTCTTAGAGCACTACTTTCTTATGATTGTCCTAATAATATAGGTCAATTGAAGAGTGATGTTCAGTTGCTTTGTGCAAAAGCATATTCGGAATTTCTAACAAATATAAGACGTGATGTAAGAATCCATAGTAAGGCTCTACCTCATTATATTAAAGAAGGTCTTTATAAAGAGAAAGAACATAGAGTTTTATGGAATAAACTTATGAGCGAAGAAATTGAATATTTTAGATTCAATGGCTCCACTGAAGACACAAACACTATATTTAATAATGGAGATAATACAATCTATAACTTTATAGAAAGTAAACTTGAAAAGCTAAAATCTTTAGAAATCTCAGATATTGATATTGAAAATATTCTTGAAAAGGATATAGCAAAGCATTTTAACAAAAATAATTCAGAAGTATCCGAGGAAACAAGCAAACAAAACTTGTTAACTATTATTGACGAAGATATATTAAAGTGCATTGACAGCATAGTAAGTCATTTAACTCGAAAACTCCCTGTAGAGTTTGACAGTAATTTATACACCGCTTTTGCCTTGCATATTAACACACTAATTAACAGAATAAACAATGACAAAATAATAATAAACACTAATTTGAATAAAATAAAAGATCTTTATCCTGCAGAGTTTAATGTTGCACTTGAAGTTAAAGAAATTATAGAAAATACTATTAATAAATCAATTCCAATAGATGAAGCTGGATATTTAACACTATTTCTAATACCAGACAATACCTTTAATGATACATCTCAAGATAAGGTGAAAGTTATTCTAATTGCTCATGGAGAATCTACTGCAACTTCCATGGCTGATGTTTCTAACAAACTGCTTGGAGAGAATTATATAATCCCAATAAATGCTCCAATAGATGTTGCTCCATCAAAAGTATTAGAAAAACTAAAAATTGGTATTCAAGAAAATCCAACTTCATCTGGTTATTTATTGCTAGTTGATATGGGATCTTTAACAACATTTGCAGATGTCATAAAAAAAGAATTCCAAGTTGATATTAAAGTAATTTCTCTTGTTTCAACCCTTCATGTATTAGAGGCTGCTAGAAAAGCACTTATTGGGTCGTCTTTAGATGAAATTTATAATGATGTATTAATGGTAAATTCTTATGTGGAAATGCATAAAAATATAAACACTACTTCTGAAGACTCAGATAAGGTTTTAATAGTAACAGCTTGCCTGACTGGTGAAGGTGCTGCAATTGCAATTAAGAACTTCTTACTTAGTAACCTTAGGATTAATAAGGATTACTTTGAAATTGTGTGTTTAAATTGTTTAGATAAAAAATATTTTAAGCAAAAGATAATTAATCTTCAGAAGCAAAATGAGATATTATTTATTGTATCATCTTTCCCTGTAGACTCGCCATTAAAACAATATACAATGTATGAAGTGTTTAATATGGATGTACTAAAAGAATTACAAGCTGCAATAGATTCTAAAACAACTATGATTAATATTCCAAGAATCATAAAGGAGAATATATATAATATAGATAGTGTTGAACTGTATCGTGATGTAACCTATTTCTTAAATACACTACAAGATACACTTTCAATTAAGCTACCAGATGAAAACACTGTTGGTTTTGTACTTCACTTATCATTTGTTGTAGGTAAATTAAGAAATGAAGATAATCAAGCGAATTATCCTGAAAAAGATAGTTATATAGCTGAAAACATCAATTTATATAATATAATTAGAGAGAATTTATCTTTTATAAGTGCTAAATATAAAATAGATATATCCGATGATGAAGTTTGCTATTTAATGAATCTATTACTTAATACTGAACCTTCATTGAATGAAGGTGAATAACAATCGAAATATAAAAATACTTTCTGTGTTATGATACTTTAAGTTTACTCACAAAAAAACGAAATGGAATAGATGTTTTTGCTTCGGTTCTTTGAAGACTGCACAAAAACATCTATTCCATTTCTTTGTTTAGTGTAAATTTAAAGTGAATCATATTTAGGCAAGTATTTGTATATTTCTCTGTTTATCAATACCCTTAATGACGAACATTTATGGTCTTCAAAACAATTTATATCGTTTTAATGTAGGAACCACATGAAAATTGTGCAATACCTTTACCTTATTTATCATATAAATTTATTATGTAGCCTTTTTCCAATACTTTCTATTATATATAACACAGGTATTTGAGTAGTTATATCGCTGATTCCTAGTTTTTCTTGCTGTATATAATATGAAATATTTAAATCAGATATTTTTGCTATAGTACAATTCTCAGTATTAGTTATACTAACAACTGTGCTATTCTCTCTTTTTAGGTTGCTTATATGATCAATAACTGAATGAGTTTCTCCCGAAACTGATATTGCTATAATAATTGAATCTTCATAAAACTTAGAGTTTCTTGGGAAATAAGGGTCATCAATATACATGGCAAATTTACCTATTGATGAAAAGTATCTTGCCGCATATTTGCATAAGATTCCAGATGTTCCTGCTCCTATAAATATGATGTTACTAGCTTGCTTTATATTGTCACAAAGTATGTTTAATTTCCTATCTAATTCACTGTTATCTAATTTTTTAAAAAAATCTACTATCACAGAAGTATCATTATTTACTTTTTCAAATTCATTTCTCTCAACATGCATTTTTAGCTTTATCTTAAATTCTGAGTATCCTTCACAATTAACTTTTTTGCAAAATCTTAAAATAGTTGTAGTTGATACGTGTGCCTCGTCTGCCAACTCTCTAATCCTCATGTAAGATACCTTTCCAATATTTTTCATTATGTATCTATATAGTGATAATTCTATATCATTAAAACTTTGGATAATTTCATAACTAAACATAAATAATAAACCTCTTCTTTCATCACATCTGCTTATTTTAAGTATACCTTATTTACACATAGTTTTTAAGAGTAAGTTATTTATCTATATTTAAAGCTCTATAAATGGCTTTAGCCACTCCAGCATTATCATTCGTATCAGTTATATATTTAGCTGCTTCTCTTATTTGTGGAATTGCATTTTTCATCGCAAATGATTCCGTAAACTCCGTAAACATAGAATAATCATTAAAACTATCCCCAAGTACTATAACTTCATCTCTTTTTATCCCCATTTTTTCCGCAACTTTTGCTAGTATGAGCCCTTTTTGAGCTTCTTTATTATTTATTTCTATGTTTTTAGTAAAAGTTGAAGAAATAGCAAGTCCCTCAATTGATTCCAACTTTTCTTTTACTTTGACTGTTGTTTCTTCGTCATTATAAAAGGCTACAAACTTTCCAATTTTCACATCACTGTTTAAAAATCCCTCTATATTCTCAATATAATTTAAGTTAATAAAGTGGGGATGATTTCTAGCAATTTTCACCGCCTCATCATAACTCGTATCTGGATCAAATGCTATTATTCTATATGCAACTTCTGTTAATGCTTCTTCTCTGTCATTAACTGTGTATAATCCTTTGTTAGTATAAATTTCAGCTACAATTTTTTCTTTAATTATCATATTTATAATTTCTCTAGCTTCCTCTTTCCCTATGTAAATACCTTCTAAGACATTTCCATCTTCATCTATATATTCTCCACCATTTAGCACTATGCATTGACATCTTAAATTGCACTCATCAAGCAGCGGCTTCACATCTTCATACATTCTACCAGTTGAAATTGCAAATTTAACTCCCATTTCTTGTGCCTTTTTTATAGCTTCCAAATTCTCCTTAGGTATCTTATGATTATTATTAAGTAATGTCCCATCCATATCTGATGCAATAAGCTTTATCATATATTAATTCCTCCATATTTACACTAACTTATTCTCCAACATATATTTTCATGAAAATGTTTGTAATTTTATTATATACTAAAATCAATTATTTTTTCACATAAGTATTTTACTCTTAGCTTTTATATTATAACCAGTGTAGTAGTTGTTTATAAATTCTAAAGCCAAAATTAAATAAACACTTTTATTTATAATTGCATTCCATTTATCTCAATTATGATATTATCTTTCAGCCTCTTAGCATAGAAAACATGTTAGACAAATAAAATCAGGCTAGAATTTTATTATTTCTAGCCTGTAATCAACCTTATACTCTTTTAATATTTTATTAAAGTTCTTCTCCATTAGTTTCTATTACTTTTTTATACCAATAGAAGCTCTTCTTTCTTGATCTGCTTAAGTCTCCATTTCCATCATTATCTTTATTTACATAAATGAAGCCATATCTCTTTTTCATTTCACCTGTTGATGCACTCACTAAATCTATACATCCCCAAGGAGTGTAACCTATTAAATCAACTCCATCATTAACTGCTTCTTTCATTTCTTCTATATGTTCTCTTAAATAATCGATTCTATAGTCGTCGTTAATTGATCCGTCTGCGAGAGCTTCGTCCACAGCACCTAATCCATTTTCCACAACCATTAGTGGAATTCGATATCTATTGTAGATATTATTTAGTGTCCATCTTAATCCCTTAGGGTCAATCTGCCATCCCCAATCACTTGCTTTAAGATATGGATTCTTTACACCTCCAAGTATATTTCCAGAAGTCTTTTCTAAATTCGAATCTGTACTTGAACAGTTTGACATGTAGTAACTAAATGTATAGAAATCTACACAGCCTTCTTTTAGAATCTGCTCATCATTTCCTTCCATCTTTATTTCAATATTATTCTCTCTAAAGAATCTCTTTGCAAAACCTGGATATGCTCCTCTTACTTGAACATCGGAACATAAGAAATTATTTAAGTTATCTCTTTCTTGAGCTAAAAATACATCTTCTGGGTTACATGTATATGGATATGTTGTCATATATGCAATCATACATCCTATTTTAAAATCCTTATTTATTTCATGTCCTAATTTAACAGACTTTGCACTAGCAATAAATTGATGATGAAGTGCTTGGAATCTTATTTGTTTGCTATCATCAGTTTCTTTATCAAAGGCAAGCTCACCACCATCATTTAATAATATTCCACCACCCATGACTGCACCAAATGGCATTGTTAAACAGTTAATTTCATTAAATGTAAGCCAGTATTTTACAACGTCCTTATATCTTTTAAATATAGTTTCGCAATATCTAACATAGCACTCAATAACTTCTCTCCCAGCCCATCCGTTGTATTTTTTAGTTAATCCAAACGGAGTTTCATAATGAGAGATTGTAACTAATGGTTCAATATTGTATTTTTTTAGTTCTGCAAAAACATCATCATAGAATTTTAAACCTTCTTCGTTCGGAGTCAGATCATCACCATTTGGAAAAATTCTGCTCCAATTTATTGATAATCTAAAAGTCTTAAAGCCCATTTCCCCAAATAATTTAATGTCTTCTTTATAATGATGATAAAAATCTATTGCTTCATGACTTGGGTAATACGTTCCTTCTTCTAATTCTGGTGTTATTCTTCTTGGAGTAGTATGTGTACCACCAGTCATAACATCTGCAGTACTAAGACCCTTTCCACCTTCTCTATATCCACCTTCAAATTGGTTTGCCGCCGTTGCTCCTCCCCATAAAAAATCATTTGGTAAACCTGTAAATTTATTTAACATTCTATTCCTCCTATAACTTGTACTACTTCCATACTGTTAGTCTTTATTTTTATCTGGTTCGCAACTGCTAATAGTGAAACACACATCAAAATATATGATATTATTTCTATTCCTAAAAATTATAAACATCTTTATCATAAACTTTATTAAAATTTAAGTGGGGATTGCTCCCACTTAAATCAAATCTGATCACAGAATATCTTGAAAGGAATAATTAATATTTCCTTCATAAGATACCCCAAATATCCTATATTATTAATCTCTCCTATTTATCTTCTAATTTTTCTATTACATCTTTAAATTGAGGTAAATGCTTTTTATGCGCTACTAACATTTCATCTAATACAATTTTAGAAACTTTTCCACTTGGAACTAGTGGATTTATTGTAAATGCGTGAAGTGCCTTATCATAATTACCTGTAACCGCTGCTGAAATTGTTGTTTCTTCCATTCCCTTCATTATTTGAACCATACCTCTTGGAGCCGGATCAAATTTTCCAAAGTTAATTGGTTCTGGTCCATGGGATGTAATTATACTTGAAACTTCTACTATAGAGTCATATGGAAGATCTTCTAATGCCCCATTATTCTTTGTACAAACTACCATTGTTGTTCTCTTATCATTATAGATTGAAGCAATTAATTCGCATGCCGCATCACTGTAGTGAGTTCCGCCTCTCTTAGTTAATTGTTCTGGTTTATAATCAAGTTTTGGATCTTTATATAATTCAAATAATTCTGCTTCTGTTCTTTTTACAACTTCTGCTCTAGTTTCTCCTTTTGAGAAACTTTCAAGTTCCTCTTGTAGCATATCATCTGTAACATAGTAATATCTATGATATGGACAAGGTAAAATTCCTAGATCTTTAATTTGTTCATAGTTAAATTTAATATCTTTTATATTTGCAACTCCTGCATCCTTCTTTTCTTCTGCTAGTTCTGGGTTATACAATTTTTCAATTACTTCTGCTGTTCTTTCATTTCCTTCTTTATCCCATACCCTATGCCAGTGGAAATGGTTTAGCCCTGCAAACTTAAAGAATAACTCACTTGAAGGAACATCAAGCTTTTTGGCATCGTCTTCTATACAATTAATTGGAACATTGCACAATCCAACCGTTCTATCCCATCCACCATATTTAATAGCCGCTTCTGTTACCATACCAGATGGATTAGTGAAATTGACAAGCCATGCATCTGGGCATAATTCTCTCATATCATCTATTATGTCTAAGATTACTGGAATTGTTCTAAAGGCTTTAAACATCCCACCAGCACCATTAGTTTCTTGTCCAATCATTCCATGACTTAAAGGAATTCTTTCATCTTTTATTCTTGCATCTAAAAGACCTACTCTAAATTGAGTTGATACGAAGTCTGCATCTTTAAGTGCTTTTCTCCTATCTAAAGTTAAATTCACTTCCCAGTCCAAACCTGCTGCTTTAACCATTCTTTGAGCCATAGCTCCAACGATTTCTAATTTTTCTTTTCCATCTTCAATATCGACAAGCCATATTTCTTTTATTGGAAGTTCAGCTTTTCTTTTAATAAATCCTTCAATTAACTCAGGAGTATAACTTGATCCTCCACCAATAGTTACTATTTTAATTTTTTCTTTTCTCACAGTACATTTCCTCCCTTGATTTATATATAAACTTTATTTTCCAATCACATTCTAATAAAGTGAAAACACCTCAGAATTAATTCTAAGTGACGGGAATTTGGAGTTATCCACACATGTATATGGTTTAAGTAATCCTTTACTTAAAGATATCATAAATCAAGGTAAAATATCTGAATTTGGAGATTTTAGTGACACATGCTACTTTTTAGTTATTTGTTTTTTTATAAAACAAGTTGTTTTATAAAAGTTCATGAAAAATATTCCAGATACTCTCCCATGCTCAGTTCACAAGAGAATATCTGGAATAGATTAAAAATTATATTTCCTTAGCTTAAAGGATTTTGAGCAGATGATGTAAACTTATCTTCTATTTCTAAAAAGATATTTCTATCATAGTAGGTGAAGATAGTACATACTATGCTAGGTACAAAAATTAGAAATACAATAGAAACAGATTTTAGTAAATAATATGCCAAAACTAAGACAATAATCTTTAAAATAGTAGTAGGGAACTTTTTAATCATAAAATATAAGGATAACATTAATAAATCCTTTAATTTAAGCTCAAACCTAGAATTTATAGAGAAAGCATATAACCCTGCAACCAGCAATATTATCATAAGTAAAGCAATAATTATATGTATACCCGTTTGAGGCATATTCACATAGAAATATCTAAAATCAATGAAAAATATTGTTATTAGGATAAGCTCAATAAGCCAAAGCTTAAGATTAGAAAAAAAATTCTTCTTATAGGAATTCCAAAAGACTGAAGAAAAATAAATATCTTTCTCACGGATTATCTTCCCTATAGTGCTATATAACGCACCTAAAGATGGTCCTAAAGGGATTAGGCATATAAATAAAAGAAAGAAATTAAAATTATCAGGAGATATTACAGTTAAAATTAAAAGTAGTATGAGAAGTATATTGCAAATTGCTACGTAGATACTACTTAAACAAAACCCAATCATATAATTTGTAATCGCATAAATTGGTTTATCATAAAATTCTTTCATTGTATTTCCTCCTATACTATTAGTCGTTCTGATTCTATGAAGATTTGATAGCAAAATAGATTTCAATATGTTTTTTCTATACTAAAACTCTCTTCTGGTCCAAAAAACGAATTTGGAAGTTTTCCTTTTGATAATACCAGCTTTTGCAATACTAATCCTGCATCCAATCCATAGAATCTAAGTGTGTGCATTCCTTTATCTAATTTATGAATAGTCGTAGTTATATGAATATTTTCCAAAACTGCATTGCACCAAATGTCATTATTGTAATCTCCAGCAATAAAATCCTTTGGCAGAGCATCTGCTATAGTTGGTTTCTCATCATCAAAGGCTACTGCATATTTTAATCTGCTCTTTTTAGTTAAATTATTGGTTGGTGCAACGTAGGTTGTTAGAGTAAATTCTGCGTCCTCATTCACCCTTAATCTATATTCTAAATATGGTGCATCTTCTGCTTTTTCAAAGGACACAGTTGTAGGGAACATCTTCATTGAAGATAAAGTACGCCCGTAATTTTTAAGTACTTTCCATTCCACATTTGATTTTTGGGCTTTATCTACTATATGCTCTGCTTCAATAGAAACCACATCATGTGCCTCAACAAAGGTCATATCTGGTAAACCAGTGATATCAATAACTTCAGCAGTAACGTTTACCTTTACTGTTTTACCTGTACCCGAAATAATTATGAAACCACTTGATGTCTCTGATACTTTATTCCAATCTATTAAAACATTAATTTTTATTCCATCAGATATAGTTCCTTGTTTACTATTTAGCTTTATCCAATCTGCACTTGTTTCAATTTTATAATCAAATTCTGTGTTTCCTCCATTGCTGATAATAATAGAATAACTCTCTTTACCCAAGTTTGTAAAGGCCGGCAGAACCGCTGTACCATAGCAGTATGCTTCTTCAGTTCCTTGTACATCTACAATCATGGCACTTCCATCTTTTAGCGAAATTTTAAAAACTTCCGGATACGTCCAGCTATCAGGACTCCATTCCATATATCCTATATGAGGAGAACTCATCATTCCCTTCCACTTACCATTAGACATATTGTCATTATAATAAGCCTGCATTTCAATATCTTTTACTTTACATTCTTCTACCAATTCAGCATATAAATTTGTAAGTGCACTATTTCGTTTATAATACAGATTATTTAATCCTGCATATATCTGCATTTTAACAATATTTGCAGATGCTGCTGCAGGATAATAAACCAACTGGTAATATGCGTCCTTATATACTTCTGGCATCTCATCATAATATTTCTTGGATTTATTCTCTAAATCAATTGCCTTTTCCATCACTCTTTGTGCTTCATTATAATTTATATAACTATATGTATCAGCAAAAGTGACCTCAGGTTTTCTACATCCGCTCATTTTAGTGTAGCCTATTAGTATACTCTCGATCCCATCTAATACATCTTCGTCTACAGCATTTCCAAATTGCTGCATCGTCCACTTCTTTGTATATTCCTTGGTCTTATTTCTTCCATTAACACCCCAAGTTTCAAAGTCATAGGCCAAATCTAAGAAGTAGGAAACAGGAAATTCATTTGGTTTTAAATCTCCAGTGTTAACAATCCATATATCACGTACACCGTAATCATAAGCCATAGTCATCTGTTCCCATACTTTTTCAAGGGGAGTTGTATTTACCCATTCATAAGAACGTGGACCTCCATGATAATCAAAATGGTAGTACATTCCCCAGCCAGCCTTGCGATTTCGTTCTGCTTCCTCTGGGAGGGTACGTACATTAGCAAAGTTATCATCTGCGAGCATAATTGTCACATCATCCAATACATCCCAAGTTCTTAGTCCCTCTGCATTATCTGTTCCATACCAATATTTTTCTACTTCCTTATATATAGTAAGAACCTGAGGTACGTCCTCAAGACCTTGTTCTTTTAATAAACGCTTTTGTGTTCTGATGATATCCTTTAAAAGTTCGATGTTTTCTTCTTCAGAACCTTTTAATGCAGAGTCTTGCTCTCCTCTCATACCTATAGTGATTAGACTTTCAAGACCCTTGTTACGCTTAAGTCCATCTTCCCAAAACTTTGTTATAGAATTTGCATTGCTTGAAAAATCCCATATTGGGTTTGTACTATATTGACCATTAATATTCTTCCATTCTTCACCTGCTCTAAACATTGGCTCATGATGAGATGTCCCCATTACAATACCATATGCATCAGCAAGCTCCGCATTAGCTAAAGGATAGCTTTTACCATTTTCACTAAATACAGCACTCCACATAGCTGGCCACATAAAGTTTCCTTTTAATCTCAAAATCAACTGAAATACCTTATCATAAAATTCTTCATTAAAATCTCCAAATGCATTAGTTACCCATGATCCTAAAGATGGCCATTCATCATTTAAGAAAAAGCCTCTATATTTTACAGATGGTTCTTTTGAAGTGATGTTTAACTCTTTATCTGAAAAAATCAATTCTGATTTCTTTGCTGGCATAACATCTGCAAAATAAACCCATGGACTTACTCCAATTAGTTCTGAAATACGATAAATACCATAAATTGTTCCTCTTTTATCACTTCCTACAACAACAATAGCTGTATCAACACCTTCAATAGGCTTTTCAACAACCTGTGTCTTATAGCATTCACGCTTGTCCTTTATTGAGTATACATCTATTTTTCCTTTCGCAATTAATGAATCTATAATTTCGTTATTTCCTATTGAGCCCGCAATAACTACTGTTTCCTTTAATTCTTCCATGTCTGGTACTACTGCTGGAGTTATCCCTGTAACTAAATTAACATCTTCTGCAAAGGAATTAGCAACAAGCTTTAAACCTTTATAATCTTTTCCTTTTGTATCTATATATATGGCAGCTGATTTTCCTGCTGCTACAATTGTTACGTTTTTCATACTTCTTATCTTACCCCTTCATGATTCCTATATAATTATCTTCTATGACCTACACGCTAAATGAATAACAATATGACTTAATATCATTCTTACTATGCAATTTCCATAAACCTTTATTAATATGACCTAATTTAAACTATAGTATAGTCCTTTGAGCTTCATAAGTTCCTCATGAGTTCCTTCTTCAGCAATTGTATTATTGTCAATATATAGAATCCTATCAGCATTTCTTATGGTGGATAACCTATGTGCTACTATAAACGCTGTTTTGTCATTAAGAATTACGTCCATTGCCTCTTTAATTAAATTCTCTGTCTCTGTATCTATAGAGCTTGTAGCTTCATCTAGTATAATAACTGAAGGATTTTTAAGAATAATACGAGCAAAGCTTATGAGTTGTTTTTCCCCTGCTGAAAGTCCTGCACCACGTTCCTCAAGCTCCTGATAAAAGCCATCCTTCATTTTATCTATACATCTGTCTGCAAAGATAGTCTTAGCCGCCTTAATACATTCTTCATCTGTTGCATCTGGTCTTCCATATCGTATATTATCTATTACAGTGCCTTTGAATATAAAAGGATCTTGCATCAATACTCCAATTTCTCTACGAAGTGAATCAAGAGTAACCTCTCTTACATCAATGCCATCTATCTTAACACTGCCTTTATTTACATCATAAAATCTTGTAATAGTATTAATTACTGTTGTCTTACCAGCACCTGTAGGTCCTACTAACGCAATAGTTTCTCCTGGCTTCACATGGAGATTAAAGTCCTTCAGGACATCTACTCCGTCTTCATATGCAAAAGTTACATTATCAAAATCAACCTGACCTTTTACATTTTTGAGTTCGATTCCGCTATACTTACTTTCAATCTCAACAGAATAATCAATTGTATCAAATACCTGCTCTAAGTTAGTACTTACCTGAGCCAATTGTTGTATAATGATAGCAACCTGTGTAAGAGGACCGCTGAAAAGGCTCATATAACTGATGAAAGCGACTATTGTACCCGCATCAATATTGCTATTTCCTTGAAGTATCAAATATAATGCTGTTCCATACAAACAGAGAGTACCAAGGTTCCAAAATATTTCAACAGTTGGTGTATTAAGTTCATTTCTCATAACTATCTGCATCCATGTTCTAGCGCTAATATCGTGAACTTCCATATATATTTTTTCATTCATATCAATTCTATTATAGTTCTTAACTATTTTTTCACCCATAATTGATTCCACAAGAAACGCTGTTCTGTTTGAAAGCCTTGCTCTGTGATATGCAAACAGCTTCCTTATTGAATACCTGAGTCCGAAGACACATATCATCATAGGGATAACTGCTCCAAAAACTATAGCTGTAAGCTGAGGACTTATTGCAAGCATAAATATAGTAACAACTACTATTTTTACTATATAGATAAGAAATAACAGCAAATTGTTGGTAAAAAAATTAGCCAGATCATTAATATAATCAGTGACACGTACAACTATCTTACCATCAGGCCTTGAATCAAAGTAATCAAATGACAGCTGTTGAAGTTTATAAAATATGTCTTTCCTTATTTTCGCAATTATGTTATGCCCCGTTTTACCCATAAGTCTTTGATGAGCAAACGTAATTCCTATTTCAATAGCTGCAAGTACCAAAAACCCAGAAACTATGAGTACCAGTTCCCCATACTCCTTAGCTATAACTGTATGATTAATAATATATCTGAGTAATAATGGCGCCATCATTGATACTGCCGCTGAAATAAGCATCAAAAAACCTACTAGTATAAAAATATTTTTATACGGGAAGATATAACGTACAATTCTCCCAAACTGCTTAATATCCAATTTCTTTTCTATGATTTCATCCTGAAAATACGTATTTCTCTGTGCCATCTTATCTTCCCACCTCACCTGTTGCTAGAGCATCAAAGTCGATAACTGATTTTCTCTGGGCTTCTTGAATTTTATATACCTTTGCGAAATGACCTCCAAGCTTCATAAGCTCATCAAAGGTTCCTCTCTCTGAAATCATACCATCCTGCATATAAATTATTTCGTCACAATCAATCACTGATGACATCCTGTGGGCTGAAATAAGAATAGTTTTATTGGGATAATGCTTTTTAATATCTGCAAGAAGTCTCTTCTCTGTATCGACATCCAATGCACTTGTTGAATCATCAAGTATAAGTACAGGAGAATCTTTGAGAAGTGCTCTAGCTATAGAAACTCTCTGCTTTTGTCCTCCTGATATACCCATTCCCTTCTCTCCAACAATTGTTTCATAGCCTACTGGAAGCTTTTTAACAAAACTGTGTGCTTGAGCATGTTTTGCCGCTTTTATTACCTGTTCTTTTTCAATTTCAGGCTCAGCATATGCTATATTAGAATCAATAGTATTAGAGAAAAGAAATACTTCTTGAAATACATACGAAAAATTACTTCTAATAGCTTTAAGGGAATAATCTCTTATATCGTTTCCATTTATCTCGATGCTTCCACTTGTTAGGTCGTGGATACGCACTAAAGACTCTAAAAGCACACTTTTACCACTTCCTGTTCCTCCTACAATACCAACCTTTTTCCCATATGGAATATCAAGGCTGACACCTTTAAGTACATCATTCTCCTCCATGGTAAGATATGCATTCTTGACACGGATGTTAGGTACGCCACTTATTTTTAAATTTGCTTTGCCATCAGTTATTTTAGATTCGCAGTTAATGAAATTCATCATTTTTTGTCCTGAAACAAACTGTTGCTGCATTTGGAACAATGTATTGTTAATCTGTGATATATGATCCATTATCTTAAGTACATAGTTAGAGCATGCAACAAGGTATCCTACCATCATATATCCTTTTATAACAAGAATTGTGCTGATTGTAATAGTTCCGATATATGATATCTGCTTAATTGAACTAAATATAACTTCAAATTTAGCCGATAGATTAATTTGGCTGATATAGGAATTTTTCATTTTCTCGTTGGACTTATCAAACTTCCTCTTTTCAAGCTCTTCATTAGTAAAAGAACGAACCAGACGTACTGCCTCAATATTCTCCTGAACATTCAAACTCATCTCGCTATTACTCTTTCTTATATTGCTGTAATTAGCCTTTGCTGCCTTTTTAAAATTCTGCAATGCAATAATGAAAATCGGCATCATAACTAGTGGAATTGCAATAAGGCTGATATTAATACTTGATAATAAAAATGTGCATGTAATTAGTACAAATATACTATCTAATATATTGGGAATCATTCTGCAAAAAAGTTCCTTATACATAATTGTATCGAAATTCATAGTCGTTAATAATTCCCCAGTATTATATTGTGAAATAGCCTCACTGTCCAACTCCATGAGTTTGCGAAAAGTAATTACCCTTAAGTCTCTCTCCAAATTAAGGCCAAGGCGTTGATTCGTAGTATTTTTAATATAAATAAGAATTATCCTTGCAATAAGGAAAGTTATAAACATAACTGCTAAACTTAGAAAAAGTTTCACTGAATGAACCTCACCATATTTGCCACTAAGCACAAATGAAAATATCCCATTATTTGCAGGTTTATTATCACATATAACATAATCAATAAACATTTCTGAAAATATAGGAATCATTAGATCTGCAATTATGGCTGTATAACTAACAAGCTGTATAATAATGGCCCCTGGTAAGTTCCTTTTCCAATATTTAAAACCAAACTGTAGCACTTCCATAAAATCACTCCTTTCTTTATGAATATGTCCATGCCTTACCGTAATGTTTAATTGAGAGAAATCTCCCAATTAAATTCACCTTTATCTCAAATTTAATTGATAAGTTCCCAGTAAATTAAATCCTCATCTCTGTTAACTTCTTTTAATCCCGCTTTTTCTAATATTCGAGCAGAAGGTTTATTGCCAATCAAACATTCAGCCTTAATAATATTAACGCTTTCTTGTAATTTTAGCCAAGCCATAATAGCATCTAATGATTCCGAACCAAAACCTTTTCCTCTCTCATCTTCTACTAGTCCAAATCCAACTTCAACTTCGCCATTTTTATTTGGCTCTCCATGGAAACCTATATCTCCAATTATTTTTTTATTATTTTTGTCTACTATCATCCAAGTTTCAAATCCAGTTGGTATTTTAGTCTTTTCTAGTGAACTATTTATAATAGGCAAAATATCCATTGTATCTTCTGTAGGCCATTTTTTATCACATTTAATTCCAAGCTTCTCAACTTCCACACTACTTCCCTTTATTAATGATTGTGTTATCTCCAATGTCATAGGTATTAATATTAGTCTAATTGTATGCAAATTTTTTATATTCATTTTATTTTCACCTCTTAACAATAAGTAACCTTCCTTCCTAAAATCTAACATCAGGCTTTGCAACTATCTGCACTACTAAAATTAATATAATATCAGTAAATGTTATCAATTCGTATTAAATTATGATTTTTATTAAAAACATGTCCCCTTAAAATTTACCACTAATTAAAAATTAAAAAACCTAACAAATTATATTAAAAACATTAAAAATTATATCTTTTAAATTTTTAGTTTACTCCCAATTCATAAATTTATATACAAAAAGAGCTGGACACCAATATTTTTTAGTGCAACAGCTTCTTTTCTATCAATATTATTTAATCTTAAATTAAAAACTTCCTAATTATATCCAAACCCCAGTATAGTAAAATACTTACCCTTACTGTCTTCTGATATCTTTATTTCTACATTATGTTCCCTGATACTTTCCTCCTGGTATAAAATAACTGCATTACAGTGTGTCCAGCCTACTGCTTTTGGATCTGCTGTTAGCACAAAAGTACCATCCACATAAACATCTGCCTTACCAAAATCCATTCTTCCTGAATCCTTAAAGACCAACAGCAAGCTTCTGCTATTAACTTTCAAATGAAAACTGTCATCTCCAGAATCCGGCGTATGCATCCAATTATATGGAAATTGTGGTATACCAAGAGGATTGTCATCCATTTCTACAAATTGAAGTTCTTCATCTGTTTCTTTAAAACTTCCCTGTTCTATTACTGCACCACATTCATTGTCCTTCTTATCGATAAGATGTATGCCTACAAATGAATTACCTATAACTGGTTCTTTATCTAATGAAACATCCTTCTCATCCAAAGAACTATTTGCAGTTTGTTCCAATAAGTATGCAAGACAGTCTGTCATTATAGCATGTCCGTCATTGGTAGGGTGGTAAATATCATAAAAAAACTGTCTCTTAGTTATAATGTTTCCTTCCTCTTTGGTAAACTTAAATTGTTCAACCACAGCATCAGATATACTTACCATAGGCAAGTCATAAAGCCTTCCTACCTGTGAAAGTCTTTCCTGCAAGTTCCAATCATTAGCGAATACACTGAACAATAAAACTACTGCTGGTTTATTTTCGCACGAAAGTATATTCAGGATTAAACTTTCATAACATATGCCTTTTGTCTCGTCCCCTTCATCATTCACAGCAAACTCAACAACTACAATATCTGGTTTTACCTTTCCATCTCTGAGAACATCTCTGTCGTATCGTATCATACCTAATTCAGAAGGTGTTCCACCTACTCCTGCCTTTACAAAACGGACATTATCTCCACTATTTTTTCCATACATCTCTTTAAATTTAACAAAAGATCTATAGGCATAACATTCTGTATGAATAGGTTTTGCCCCAGCTCCCTGAGTAATAGAACCACCAATATAAGCAATGGTTACATCTTCTCCTTCTCTTGCCTTATCTATTGCAGCTTTTAGCCTTCTGTTATTACCCATATTTAAAAGAGATTTTGAAATCATGGAATTATACTTGCCACTTCCAAATTCCACGGGCGGATCCACAGTAATTTCAGGCACCTCATATCCATTCTTCAAATAAATCTTCACCGTTACCTTTGCTGTCAAACCTGGCTTCTCAAACTCAAATGCCATCTTGCCCACAACATCATCATCTGCTAGCCACTCATAATCCTCCAGCTTAAGGATTACCTCATCTCCATTTCTGGTACATGGAACCTTAATACATGTCCCTCCTCCATATCTGTCTACCTTCCCATAGTTTTGAAATACAAAATCAATAGTTCCTACATCATCTGATGTCGTTACTGATACTCCGATACTATGAACAAGTTTATGAACACCTTCACAGTCCTTCAGAAGTTCAATGATTTTTTCATCATTAACACCTCCTACAAATTGAGCATTAGTCGCCAAACGCCCTTCATCTAAATAAATTTCCTGTGCAGGTTTTTCCCCTAATCGTGCAGTAGCCTCTATAATCTTATCTATCATTATATAGAAACCGCTGCGTTTTTTTTGCGGATCCTTAGGTGCTTTAGGCCCTAATTGTGAATTATTAATCATATCTCTCTATCCCTCCTCTTGAGATAATGGAAAATAGGCTGACAATTTTCCCAGTAGTGTGTCACTATGATTAAGTTTACGTTTACAATAGAAAGTACACAACGCATCAACAATACTAAAAATAAGCTAAAATCATGTGGTCATACTGATAGGTATATTCGCTGAATTAATTCTAAAATTATCTTACTAAAATTGTTATTAATTTAAAACCTATAAAACTATAGATTTTATCCCAGTTTTTATATATAATTGATTTTTCATATTAACCCTCACCCTTTTATCACTTCTAAATTAATTTCTTTCATTACGGAATTGATATGGTGTAAGCTTCGTATTTTTCTTAAAACACTTACTAAAATAATTACCACAAGAAAAACCACATTTTAAAGCTATTTCATTTACAGAAAGCTCTGTGTTATGAAGCAGCTCCATTGCATGCTGCATCCTGATGTTTGTAAGATATTTCAATGGATTTACTCCTGTTTCCTTAGTAAATTCTCTAGTAAAATGACTAAGAGAAATTCCAAACACCTCAGCTAATGCGTTAATTCCTTCAAGTTTTGAAAACTCATTTTCCATTCTTTCTATTGCTATTCTTGTTCTCATGGAATAATCATCTTGATTATAAGCAATTTTACTACATAACAGACACAGAAAATGAAAAACTGTTTCACTTCCTACATAAGGCTGAATATGCATTCCATTGCTTAAATTTTCATGAAACTTTAATAAATACTGTATAACACTGCTATTTTCAGAAAGGGTTATAATCTTTCCTGTTTTGTTCACTATCTTATCATAATATGGCTTCACAGCAGTCCCTTCAAAATGAATATATAATATCTGCCATCCATCCTCATCTAAATCATTTGGGCAATAATATTTTTCATCATCTGGAATTTCAACAAAAAATGCCTTCCCTGCCTCAATGCGATATTTTTGATTTCCTGATTCAAAAACTCCATAACCTTTTAAAGTGTATTGAAACAGATATCCCTTTATATCTCTAAGATTATTATCAAAATAATAATCAGAAGCATTCCTCTTTTCAACTCCCATATCCTTCAATTCAAATGGTGGATTTGGAATTTCGTCAAAAAATACAAAACCATAAGATCCAAATTTATATGACATCAAAAATTCACCTCTTTTATCATTTTATCGCTCTTGATTCTCTAAAAAGTGCTGTAATATACTTAATATAAAGTATCATATCAATATAAAATTGTATAGTATTATCACATCAAAAAAATACTTTATTTCAAATCACAGTTTAATGTGATACTTAGGTTAATTCATTAAAAATTTATTATAGAAAGGATTTTTATTATGATATTAAAAAACACGTTTGCTAAAACTCCACCTCTGGGTTGGAATAGTTATGATTATTATGATACTACAGTAAATGAAGCTGAAGTAAAAGCTAATGCTGAATATATGGCAAAACATTTAAAATCTCATGGTTATAATTATGTTGTTGTTGATATTCAATGGTCTGATCCTGATGCAGGCACTGATAGAACAAACTACCAATATATTAATTTTAGCCATTTTAATATGGATGAGTATTCTAGGCAGCTTCCTGCTGAAAACAGGTTTCCATCTTCTAAAAATGGTGCTGGTTTCCGTCCTCTTGCAGATTATATTCATAGCTTAGGTTTAAAATTCGGTATTCATATTATGAGAGGTATTCCTAGATATGCTGCTCATACACATATGAAAATTAAAGGTACTGATATAACTGCTGATAAAATTGCAAATCCTTATTCTGTGTCTAAATGGAATCCTGATATGTATGGGGTTGATTATCAGAAGCCTGGTGCTCAGGAATACTATAATTCCATTTTTGAACTATATGCACAGTGGGGTGTTGATTTCGTAAAGGTCGATGATATATGCAACACTAATTTCTATATAGATAACCCATATTCAGCCGAAAAGGAAATCGAAATGATTCATAAGGCTATTTTAAATTCTGAAAGAGATATGGTTTTAAGTCTTTCACCTGGACCAGCTGTCATAGAAAAAGCTTGGCATTTAGAAAAGTATGCAAATATGTGGCGTATTACTGATGACTTTTGGGATAATTGGGACTCACTAAAAGATATGTTTAAACGTTGTGAGATTTGGCAAAACCATGTATCAACTGGCTGTTATCCCGACTGTGATATGATTCCAGTTGGGTGGTTAGGTAAAGGTTTTGGTCAGGAACGCTATACTAATTTTACAATCGATGAACAGATTACATTAATGACCCTTTGGTGCATATTCCGTTCTCCTCTAATGATTGGAGCTGAATTGACCAAATTAGACTCACAAACTTTAGAACTTTTGACAAATGATGAAGTCCTTCACTTAATATCAAATTCACATGGAGCAATTCAAGTAGAAAGTGATAATAAACATGCAATATGGTTTAGTAGAGATATTAATGATAATAGTTGTTATTTAGCTCTATTCAATTTATCAGAAGAAAGTCAAATTCTAGAGATCTCTTTAAAAGATATTGGAATTAATTCTAAAGTTTCTCCTCGTGATTTATGGAAACATGAAAATTTACCTCCAGTTGAAGATGTACTTATTGCTAACATTCCCTCACATGGTGCATCACTATATAAATTATAATAAAACAACTGTCGCCCCAAACTACAATTATTCTAACTTTAGTCATATAAAATAAATTCTTCATCAGACTGGAAAGTAAAGTACCATCATAGCAGGCCCATCATGGTACTTTACTGACACAGGGTGATGGAAAATATGCAACTTAATGATCTATTAATTTTTTATTGTGCCTAATGTCTATATTTGAAACCTTAGCACCGTTACATTATATTGTTAAAATTCATAAGTGAATTATACTTAAAATTTCATTAATTATTATCTTCTATTATACTGCCAAATATTGTCCTGCCTGCACACGCCACATTTCAGCATATTTTCCATTTAGCTTTAAAAGCTCATCATGACTTCCTACTTCGATAATATTTCCATTTTCCAACATAAATATTTTGTCAGCTAAACGTGTAGTAGAAAGTCTGTGAGAAATAAAAATTACTGTTTTATTTTCAGTGGCCTCTAGCATTGAATGATTTAATTGATACTCAGCGATTGGATCAAGAGCTGAAGATGGTTCGTCTAATATAATTAGACCTGAATCTTTATAAAATGCTCTTGAAATGGCAACTTTCTGAGCTTCTCCTCCAGATAAATTTACACCATTATCTTCGAACTCTGCTGTAACAGGGGTATTAATTCCATTCTTCAAGCTTAATAACCTCTCTCCGAATCCGCTTTTCACTAAGGATTCCATTATTTCATCTTCTGCTGCTTCATCTGCATTATCCATTAATACATTCTCTTTTACTGTAGCAGCATACATATTATAATCTTGAAAAACAGTTCCTATATAATTACGATACTGCTCTACATCATACTCCTTAACATCTATGCCATCTAATAAGATTGTCCCACTTTTTGTATCATATAAACGCATAAGAAGCTTTATTAATGTTGTTTTCCCTGCACCATTGTAACCTACTAATGCAATTTTTTCACAAGGATTAATTGTAATACTTAAGTTATTAATAATATTTCCTTCTTCTTCTTTATAGGCAAAACATACATTACTAAATTCTATTTTCTTTGGTTCCTTCGGTACTTGAAGCTTCTTTTTACTGAATATTTCTGGCTTGTAATTTAAGAAATTGCGGATTTTATCAACATATAGACTCGTCTCACTCGCATATGGATAAACTTCTGTAACGATGCGAAGGCTTCTTTTTAGATTTCCAAAGGAATTAAATAAAATTACAACGCTACTGTATGAAACAGCACGTATTACTACTGCTTTATATACTAAATATATAATATAAAGTACATCACTTATAAAATCATTGCATAAGTAATCTTTAACAAAAGTAATGATAAATTTTCTTTTTGCATTTGCCTTATCAATTTTATAAATTTCATCATTTGCCTCGTTGAACTGTTCAAAAAGCTTATTAGAAACATCAGGATTTAATCGTAATTCCTTTGCATAATCATTTAGATAAAAGACTCTATTAATATATGATCTTTTTCTTTCATAAGGATTTTTTTCTAATCGAATACCATAGTTGATTTTATTACTTATTTGAATGAATACAAAAGAACATATAAAAGAAAATACTACAAAAATTACCGAAACGGAATCTTTTATTAAGAAAAAAGCCCCCGTAGTAACAAATACAGTAATTCCACCAAACAGCTTGCTTAAGAAATCCATCATTCTATCAACCTGCTTATCTGCTTCCGAAACCGCTAAAACAAATTCATTATAATATTCCGGATTATCATAACATTCCAAGTCGAGTTCCTGTGCCTTTTCATAAAGCATACTCTTGAATTTTTGTTTCATCTTTGGTAGTCCTTTTTGGGCAATAGACTGATACATCCAGGCATTGAAAACCATGCCTAAACATATTAGTATAAATAAAACAATCAGAAATATAGCTACATCTCGAAATGGCCTTCCAAATTCAATAGATTCTAGTACAAATCCTATTCCATAAATGTGTTCGATAAATATAAAAACTTCATTTCTGACCATCTCAAGAATATAGGCGATAATATATAAAGGTGCAGCAGAAAAGCATATTTTTAATACGAATAAATTGTTATCAATTACCTGCTTAAAAGTTTGTTTCTGCTTCATAACTCTACCCCCTCTATGCTGTTTAATGCCAGATAGTTCATGGCTTGTTTTGTATACATATCTGCATAAGAACCCTTCATTTCCATTAATTCCTCATGAGTACCCTGTTCTATAATTTCTCCATTTTCAAGCATGAATACTTTATCTGCATTACGTACAGAAGAAAGACGATGGGATATAAATATCATTGTTTTATTCTTACTCTCTTTCATAATACTCTTATATAGTTCATACTCTGCAATAGGATCTAATGCTGAAGAAGGTTCATCATAAACTTTAATTGGTGCATCTTGGACAAAGGTCCTTGCGACAGCAATCTTCTGGTATTGTCCGCCAGAGAGTACAGCACCACTTTCATCGAATTCCTTTGTTAAAATGGTATCAATTCCTTTTGGAAGAGTACCTACTTTTTCATAAATACCAGCCTTTTTTAATGCTTCCATAACTGCTTCGTCTTCATTTTCACATTCATGCTCCATTAAAACATTTTCTTTAATAGAAAGCGCAAGAACCTTATAATCCTGAAATGCCGCTGTAAATAACTTTCGATAAGCTCTCAAATTATACTCTTTAATATTTTTTCCATTTACAAAAATTTCTCCATTAGTAGGATCATATAGTCTAAATAACAGTTTAATAATAGTAGATTTTCCGGCACCGTTATGCCCAACTAAAGCAGCTATACTGTTACCTTTTATTTTGAAATTTAGATTTTTCACAATGTATTCGTTATCTTTATAAGCAAAACTCACATTACGAAATTCTATTGATGAAATAAAGGGTTTAGGTATAATTCCTTCCCAATCTTCTGGAATTGCTTCCTTATACTCCATAAAAACTCTAAGGTTTTTAACAAATAATCCATTTTTCATAGTTTCCAAAATTGAATTGAAAAGTCCAATTAAAATCCAAGTAGAAGAAACCATAATACTTGAAAGAACGGCCATTTGCGAAAGAGATATACTTTTAACTATCATTGCTTTGTATGCTCCATATAATAAAACGCCTTCAAAAATTATAGTAAATGTAAAGATATTCTTTAAAATATTTACTGGTACAATCTTTGGTGCATAATTCCCTGCGATAGATACAGTTCCTTCCACAGCTTTATTATATTTTCTTATTATCAGTTTATAAATCTTTGATAATCTTATTTCCTTTGCATACTCAGCAAGGTACATAACCCTGTTTACATATTGTGATACTCTCTCGTTTGGTATATTATCTTCGTACCTTTTTAACTCAAGCTTATTCATTATTCCCCCAAAAACAAAGTTACCTATGATAGGAAAGATAACAAATAATACAGCCATATTATCGATAGAAAACATTGTATAAAAAACTATGAGGGTCGCAATAGCACCCGTAACCACTCCCCAGACATTCTTAATAACACTTGTAATTTTATCTCCTGCCCCATCAATAGCCATAGTATATTTATTATAGAATTCAGGGTTTTCAAAGCAGCTAAGCTCAACATTTCTTGCTTTTTTATAAAGCTTTTCATATAACCCTTTATATATCGTTGTAGAATTTAGCTGCATTGTGACATTATTTATATAACTCCTATATAAGGCTATACTAACAAATAAGATACACGTAATTATTATGAAATTAAGTATGTATTGAAAACTTTTCTTCTCTTCAATTCCATTAATTATGTACCTCATAAAAACTGCGCTGAAGAATATCCATTCAAAATAATCAAGCGCAGATGATATACACGCATGTATTATAGTGCTTTTACTTAACTTCCATCCCATTTTCATTGCAAAAATATTGTTTTTAATTGAAGACATTCTTAATGTATCTATCTCTCTTTTCAAATTGTTACCCCCTAACTTCTATAAATTAAAATTAATTATAAACTTCTAAAGCTTTATCCATTTCCCCTCATATTCGGTTAATATTTTTTATAACCTATAATAAAATGTAAAGGAAGCCACAAGATAATTCTACTAAAAACTGTAATTATATAAAACGTATGAATTATAGATTTTATACGAATTTTTATATATGTTTTCTAATAAATACCAAGTATAATAACAAACTCACAGTATAATGAATATTTTCCTTTAGAATTATTGTTCTAATCTATATATAAAATTTTATTCGTTTCTAATAGAATTTGTAACTTTATCTTTGTCTAGTTTTATTTATTAAATTATCATCAAAAATAAAAGATGCAGCTAAATTAATAGCTGCATGCTTTTCATATTACTTTACATTAAAACTTATTCTGCTTTAAGTGAAACATTATCAATATATACTTTTGTTGGTTTAGGATTGCTTGTGTTACCAAGACAGAATTTTAGTTGAGCAGCATCATCTTTAGGCATTGTGAATCTTATAGTTACATGTTTCTTAGTACCATCAAGTGCTACTGTTTCTGATGCATATGCATGATAAGCTACATTTTCTTCAATTTTAGCCTCTATATCTCTAGCTTCTTCTGCCCAAGCATCAAATTCTAAAACATAATTAACGTCTTTCGACAAATCTACAAGATCATTACCAAACAACATTACATCCCAAGGGTTTGATCCTACGTCTCTAACATCGATAGCTGCTGCTTTATCTGCATCATTCGTTATACTAAATGTTGCTGCAGCTGGAGTTGTAACTGGAATATTAAATCCCCAATTGCTAAATTCTGAACTAAAATCTCCATTGATAATAAGATTATCATTATTTTCTGGCGAAATAGTGAATTCATTGATTTTTTCTAATTTAACATTATCTACTGTAACAGTATGCTTATCTTTAATTTGTGTTCCATTTACAGCTCCCATTGATATTGTAAATATTGCATTTTCATCAGTAGGCTTCTTCATTTCAAATTCATTAGTATATGTTTCAAGATCGTTACCTACTTCTATAACTTTTGATCCTGAATAAGGATCCCAATTATTATCTTTACTTCCATCTCTTTGGATTGCATACATAATATCTCTATCAATTGTACTCTTAGCATCAAAGCTTAATCTATACTTTTGACCTTCTTCTAATTTAACATTATTTTGTTTTAATTGAATCTTCCAATCAGCATCTCCAGTATCAGCGATTTCTAATTGAACTGCATTTTTTTCCTTTAAACTATCAACTCCATATGAAACTGCACTCTTCATATTTCCATCTACAAATACATCCCATCCCATTAAACCAGTATCAAAAGCACCATTTCTTATAAGTGAATTTTCTTCAATTCTTACATTATCAATGTATGTTATGCCTTGTCCACCTAATAATAATTCTAAATCCTTGCTACTTAATTCTTCTCCTGTTGCAAATTCAAATTTGAAAGTTTTCTTATTATTAGTAAGATCAGCACTAAACTCTTCACCATTAATATAAGCTTTTATAGTCTTATCTTTATCTGCATATGCATCAAAATAAAGTGCATAATTATCATTTTTTGTTAATGCAAGATTAGTTTGTTTAACTACTACATCTTCTAATAATGAATTATTATCTTTTACATCTACTTTTAATTCTCTTGAATTATTAATGTTTGCTACATTAATTTGTGTATTCGTAGATTTTGATTTAACTTCCCAGTACTTCATACGATCTTCACCAACATCAAAAGTACCATTATTTACATAGTTTCCATCAGGCATAATTTTCTTTGATTCATTTTCATCTTTTTCAATTTGTCCAATTTTTTCAATCTTAACATTACTTAATTCAACATCTGCTAAAGATCCTTGATTACCTAAGTTAAACTCTAATCTACCATTGGCATCATCTTTTTTCTCCATAGTAAATTCATATGAGTAAGTCTTAACATTAGTTGTTAAATCCACCTTAGTATCGTTAAAATATCTTACATATGATCTATCTGGTCCTGAAACATCCGCAATCATAGTTCTATCTTCATTTGCTTTAGCATCAAATGTAACTCTATATTTACCGCCTTCTTTTAATGGTACTCCTGGTTGTACTAATTGTATTGAATATTCTGCTGTTCCTGCATTTTCAGTGCTAATTGTCATTTTATTATTGGCAATATTACTATTTCCTGTACCATTAAGAGCCGTAAGAAATTTCCAGCTTCCATCATCTTTCGAAAAATCTCCATTTATTATATAGTTCCCATTTTTATCAGGATCTCTTAGGATAACTTTTTCTGCTTCAGGCTTTTTAACATTTTCATCATAACTATCTAATTGATATGCCTTTATATAATCAACTTTAAACTCTGCATTATCAAAATCTGTAGTTTCATCAGGATTTCCTGGCCAGCTTCCGCCTACAGCTAAGTTAAATTGCATATAAAATTCTTGATCAAATGGTGCTGGAAAAGTTACTTCATCTCCACCTTCAACCGCTGTAAACCAGTCATTAGCTGTATAATATAATTTTCCATCAATATACCATCTAATTTCTCCTGGGACCCATTCAATTCCATATGTGTGATAATCATCTGCAAATGTACCCTTATCTAGTACATACGTACCTTGTTTTTGTTCATGTGGATCTCCATAATGTATTGTTCCATATACTTTATTAGGTTCATTTCCCAATACTTCCATCATGTCAATTTCACCACATTTTGGCCATTGCCCATATAAACTTTCATCATTAGGCATCATCCATAATGCAGGCCATAACCCTTGTCCCTTTGGAGCTTTTGCTCTTACTTCAAATTTTCCATATTTAAATGTTTTTTTATCTTTGGTATTTATCTTTCCAGAAGTATAGTAATCCTTACCGTCCTTTTGAGTTTTTATAGCCTTAAGAACTAAATTTCCATCCTTAACAAAAATATTTTCCTTAGAGTCAGTATATTCTTGTAATTCATTATTAACCCAACCTGGATCATGTTTTTCGGAACTCCAATTATTTTGATTTAATTCATTTCCATTAAAATCTTCTTGCCATGCAAGCTTCCATTTGTTTTGTTCTGGATTTTCATTTCCATTATTTCCAGAATTCCCGGAATTTGACCCCGAATTTCCAGACGACGAATTTCCTGATGATGAGTTACTTGATGATGAATTTTTAGATGGTGTACTACTTGGCAAAGTCTCAGTCGTTGCCGGCTTATCGGCTTGTTTCGTAACACCAACACCTTTGTTATCAAAAGCTTTAACAGCCTGTGGTATTTCTCCCAAAGCCTCTCCACTATTACTAAAGTTATATTCCTTATTGTCTATTATGACTTTACCAGTTTGCATTGCTCCTGACGATGCAAGTGAATATACTTTTCCATTAACTTCAACTACTCCCGTTTGCATTGCTCCTGATGTATCTGTAAAATACCAAGTACCTTTATCATTTACCCAACCCGTTTTCATTGCTCCTGATGCATCTGTAAAATACCAAGTACCTTTGTCATTTACCCAGCCTGTTTTCATTGCTCCTGATGTATCTGCAAAGTACCATGTTCCATTATCATTTATCCAACCAGTTCTCATTGCTCCTGACGAATCAAAATTATACCAAATTCCATCTATTAACTTCCAATTTGTAGCTACTCCACTATCATCTACATAACTCCAACTGCCATTATCTGACGATTGTTTCCATTCCGCATTTACTCCACTTTGAAGCATTACTGGTATCATACTAGCTGCAATTGCTCCAGCTATAATTTTCTTTAATTTTACACTTTTCATTAATAAACATCCTCCTTGTTAATCAACCGTTTACAAATTTTTACTTTTAGCTATTATTCATACGCGTTGTGCTAGTTTTAAATGAACACAAATGTCTGCGACACGTTTAATTAATGATGAATAATGAATGATTAAGGAGGATATTCCTTCGGAATATCTTTAAATCGATTATTATTTTGAAAAGCCACAGGCTTTTCTTCCTTAATCATTCATCATTAATTATTCACTTTTCACCATCTTTATCTTATTTAAGAACAACTTTTATTGTATGTTTAATATTTTCATCAAGTGAAGTTATTACATTTCTATCAATAACAGGTTGTTCGCTAAATTTATATTCTTCACCATTTATATAAATTTCCTTTACTCTATAATCACCATATTCTTTTTTACCTTCATTTATATATTCAATCTTAAGCTTTCTTTCTGCAAAGTTCATTTCAATAGCAGCTTTATTTTCAACATCAAATTGCTTTAATAAAATTTTAGGTTCAAATGCTAAGTTACCCATTTCACCTTTTACACCAAACATCTCAGTTAATACAGTAAGTATTAACCAGCTTGCTGAACCAGTTAAATAGTTATACATTCCTCTTCCTTTTTCATTTATATACTCAGGCACACCTGGGTATATTCTACTAATATCAAAGTTATTACAGTGATTATAAAGAGTATCAATAACTTTAAATCCTTCGAATGCAAAACCTCTTTGATAAAGTGCATTAGCATACATAATAGCCATATGACTAAATACAGCTCCATTTTCTTTGTGTCCATAAGCAAAACCAAACATTCTTCCTAAATCGGTTTTTATTTCATTAAAATTAGTATTTAGTCTATAACCACCAACAGCGTTATCATAAAGATAATTATCTGATGCTTTAATAATACTTTCAACTTGCTCTACTGTTGCAGTTTTGCTCATAATAGTAAATACTTGTCCGGTAAGCATCATACGAGTTCCTGACTCTCCATCTCCTTCAACGCGTCTTGCATTATTATCATAATAGCCATTATACCAACTGTATCCTTCTTTGTTCGTAATCCACTCATTCTTTTGAATGTGTTCTTTAAGCCAATTTGCTTTTCCTTCAACATTTGCGATTAGCTTATCACAATCTACATTAACAACTTTTCCTTTGATATTATGTCTACACTTATTGCAATAATCTTTTAATATATTTTGTTTTTCTTCTACGTTATCATAAACTTCATTATTACCAGTTAAAAGTACTTGTAATTCTTCAGCTAAATCTATATTTTTTACATTTTTTACATCCCTTAAATACTTTAATAACTCTGCAATATCTGCAAGATTTCCTCCGTAAAGTGAACTAAATGCAACACTTTCACCTTTTTCGTCTGCCATATCAAGAGCATCATTCCAGTCAGCACCATGTAACTTTAAATTATTGTGCTCACCAACATCATAAAATGCTGTTAAATGTTGCACTAAAAGATGTTCTAAAATTGTTCCTTTGTATTCTTCTAAATTTTCTGCAAGAATTTTATTTCCTTGGCTTAAGTCCCATAAAGTATCTTTTTCTGTTCCTCTTTCAACTTGTAGATCTTTAAAATAACTTTGTTTCTCTAAAAGAAATTCTATATCTCCAGTTTGTTCTATATAAAGTTTAGTAGTTAAGAATGGCCATGCTCCATGATCCATCCAAACACGTGTTATATTATTTCTATCTGCAATAAACTCACCCTGTTTTGTTCCAATAATTGTAGCATTAGTTCCATCAAAACGAACTCCACCAAAATTATCTAAAAGCATGCCACGAACTCCACTTGGATCCATTGCTAATAAGGCTAAGCAATCTTGCCATAAATCTCTCCAGCCTCTTCCGCCCTTACCGTAATCATGATGTGGCAAGAATGAACAGCCATAAATCCTTCTAAGCATTGGTTGGAAATTAACCCAATACATCCAATTATCAAATTGTTTATCCTCTGTTTCATATGAAATATTAATTTTTTTATCCCAATATGCTTTAGTTTCCTCAAGAAGCTTATCAAAAGCGATTTCTTTCAAATGGCTTTCAGCAATACTATTAAAATCAGATTTAGAATCTCCAAATCCTATTGCTACAATAAATGTTTTAGATTCATTTGCTTCAATTATTGCATCTTCAAAACGTATAGCGCCAATTGCTTCATAGCCTTCTAGCTTAGCATTAGCCTTAACCTTGAATTCTTCATTTAATAAAATGCTCTTTGGAATTTCAAAAGATCCACCTTCTCCAATATATTCTTCTACTATTGGACAGAAACTTACTGGCTTTTCTCCATCACCTGTTGCTGCAACTACTCCATAAACAACAGTATTTTTCTTATGTCCTCTTTCATCAAATGTCAATGTAGGATTCACTATAATTCCATCATCTATAGTTTCTATCCTATTTAAAAGAGAAGTTACATGTCTATGATCTCTAAGATTATCTGCTGAACGACAATATAATGGTATCGCTGCAGTTGCAGTTACTTTTTTAGCTTCATTACTTGTGTTAGTAATCGTTACTTTCATCAATTCTATTTTGTCATCAGTAGAAGGTACAAATGATACTATCTCACTTTTTATGTTGTATTTCTTTGATTCTCTAGCTATTTTATGCCACATGATTCCAGCTTCTAATTCAGTTTCTTCTTTATCCTCACTAAAAGCTTCTGCTTGTTGAGCTGCTGAAACTCCTGTTGCTGACCATGCTCCTAATCCATCTATATATACCCAAAAATTTCTTGAAGATTTATTATTATGAAGTTCTTCACTGCTTACTGGAGCAAGTAAAAATGTGTTTTGATTCATTTTACAATCGCCATTTAAAGTTGGCGTTATACTAGACATAACTCCTGCCTCATTTGCAATTGGAAAATACATATAGCTATTATTCTCCGGATTTTTTAGTTTAAAAGTTCCCTTATTATTTAAAAATTCACAATTTGCCATATTGTAAAACCGCCTTTATATTATATTAATTATTTTGCTACTTGATTATAAAATAGTAACTTGAATTTCTGCTATTTTACCATTTCTAATTTTCTCAGCAAATTCTCCACATATTTCATTTCCTTCAAATTTACTTATATTATTGTTTGCATCAACTAAAGTAATTTCTCCTATTATTCCTTTTTCATGCCCAAAAGTATTTTTGTTATTTGTATTTATATAGACAAGTTTTATATTACCTAAAATTGTAGTAATCAACTTACTATCTTTAAAGAAATCTTTTGTTAAAATAGGATTTAATTTAAATTTTAGAATTCCATCTTCATATGCAAATAGCTTTTCTCCAACCATCATCATTTTCCAAATATTTAACATTTCTACAGTCGTCCCACTTAATCTTGCTACAAAACCTCTTCCATGAGTTCTTTCATCCGGATTGCTGCTACTTGCAATAAACGATGAATTTTCTAGTATACTTCTTCCATATACTTCTGGATTCATAAACGGTGGCATTGCTGTTCTTATATCATCAAAGAATTCTTCGTATAATCCATTTTTTATTAATTCTAAAATATATTTAAATTCCATGTGCATAAATATTGATTCTCTTTCAAGCCAACCAGCTGTAAAACTTCTTGCTCTTCCTATTTCAAACGATATATCTTCCAAGGATTCTGAAGTTTTGTACATGTTTAATTTTTTATCATAAACATTACTTTCCTTAATAGATTTATATAATTCATGCTTTTCAACATAATCTAATTTTGTCTTAAAATATCTGGTAGGTCCTTCTAAAAATAATGGTAAGAAATTAATTTTAAACTCTAATGGTTTTATTACTTTGTCATTGTCTATTTCATATTTACTTACGTCATAATACATAAATGTAGGAATCTTACCTTCATTCATTTTCTTTGCTTTCTCAATTCCTAAATCAATCTTAGAAAGCATTTTATTAATTATACTTTCAATAACTGTTACTTCTAAATCCAAATTATTTCCACTTATTGAATATTGTATTTTTTCCCTGTACTCTTCTCTTATTGTTGAAACTTTGTCCCAATATTCTAATTGACTTAATTCCTCATTTAAATTTAACGAAAGAATTTCTTCTACTTCACATATGACTTTATAAAATTCTTCTGGCAATTTTATTGAATCTTCTACAACATCTAAATTTTCCTTTATAAATAGCAATAATCTTTTTAACTCTGCTGTTTCTGAAAAATTTGATCCTAGCAATCCTGGAAGTCCATTCATAGCGTCATTCCAACCTGGTTTTCCAGCTTCCATCTCTATTCCAAATCCCATAGGATCTAAAGTCATAAATTTTATTCCTGCAAGAACTAATAACTTTGCAAATAAATTTGTTTTATATAAATTACCATTGCTATCAACGATCCAGTTATGACATATATTCTCCTTTTTTGCTAAAGCTAAATATTGTCTAACTTTTCCATTTTCAATAGTATATTTATCTTTTCTAGGTAAAACGTACTCTGGAGAATTATAAAATTTATAACTTTCATCCTTAATTAGTAATTCTTTTATCTTGTCCGGATAAACGTCTAAATACTCTTCTATTAAATCAAGATTATAAGTCCAGTGGTCACTCCAGAAGCCTTCACCAAAGTCTATCTCTACAGTTTCACTACACATTTCTATAATATCGTTCATGATTTCATTGATTTTTTTACTTTCGATTCCGTTTATATTTCTTAATGAAGAATACAATTCCCCTATAGTGAATTTATTAACTAAAGTTTTTACCAATTCTTCATTTTCATATACACTAACTAAATTAGATATATTTTCTTTTTTGTTTTCCTCTACATAGAATTTCTTTCCTTTAATGACTAAAGGATTATAACCATCGAGCTGTATCAAATCACTAAATAATTTAATATTTTCTGCTCCTGTAAATGAGTGAATATATACATCCATTCTTCTATTTTGATTTACATCTCTAAAGTTTCCATTTCCTTGAGAATAGAAATTAGGTTCTATACTAAAGAAGTTATAGTCTCTTTCTAAATCTCCATGTTTTCTAGAATATACATAATATATCTTTTTATCTCTATTCCCAAACTCTAATGGATATCCGCCTCTTAAAACATTATCTATATAACATTGTTTGATATAATCATCAAATAGTGGATATGCAGTTTTAGTATCCACATGGTTGCTAATATTATCTATTAGTCCATTACTTTCAATTATTTTCATATCGAAATAACTTTTATTGCATATTTTCTTCAATGATTTCTTAACATCATCACTATTATTCATATATCCTATATAACTATATATGCAGGTTGTATTATTTCCTTCTAAGCGCATTGCTTTTCCTGTAAATGCACAAGGAACTTTATTATAAGAAATATTATTAGCCTTCAGTAATTCTCCAATAGTATTATTTTTAAATTCTAATGGTTCTTTTAAAGATGTATCATATCCAAATATATTCTCCGAATCAACTATTGGATTTAATATATCTTCATTTTCATCAAAGGCTACATAAAAATAACTATTTTCTACTGTGCCCATTTGAGCTGTGTCTTCAGTAGAAGATCTTAACTTATACATAGCAGTCCCATCTTCTTTAATTTCTCCCTGCATGTAACTTCTTAACGTATTTCCGATTCCTTTGTATGTTGCATTATCAGATCCATATGGTAATATAGCAGATAATCCATCTAATATTTCTATTTCTATTTTCACATTAGATGTATTTACAACTTCTACTTTTCTTCCGAGTGCTGAAAAATCTTCGTTCGGAATTGTAAAGTAGGTTATTTCAATATTTAAATTTAATTCGCTATTTATTTCAACTAATCTTAATTCATTATTCTTTATTTTTATTATTCTTTTTATATTCTCATTTATAGTCATAGAAAATGGTTCAAAAATAAATTCCTCTTCATTATTTCTAAGCTTTATAAAAGTTCTAAATCCGTTACTGTACACCATTTTATAAGCTTCATTAGCTGGAAAAAACTCCATTATACAATTACTTTTATCCCTTATTCCAATGCTGCTTATCGCTTGTCCTCTATTAACGTAAAATGACCACATAGGTATTCCTTCTACACCCGCAATACCTGATAAAAAACTAGCAAAAGGAGCTTTTTTATCATAATCTTCTATAACATAAAATCCTAGTTCATCTATATAATCCTTCTTAATTTCATTTTTTTCCTTCATAAAAACACCTCTTATCTACAGGTCATACTTCCATCTTTCTTTGATAATCAATTTAGTTCCAATAGTTACTGCTAAGGTGGTAATTAGTAGTATTTAAGTCCACGAAAAACTTTTACTTTTCACACCTTAGCACTGCTTATATTTAGAAGATTATCTCTACATTATGCTCTTTACCATCTTCAAAATTCTTTAGAATATTACCTTCAATTTTTTCACCATCAACTTTTATAGAATATAAAGAATCTTTCATTCTATAAAAACCTTCAGGTTTTGAAATCATAATATTATAGCTAGCCTTACCAGTTTTAAGAATCAAGTTTAGTGATTCTTGTTCTTCCGCAAGTATTGGATTTATCTCAATACCTCTTGCTGTGTATTCAACACCAAATGCATCAAATAATGATAGTGTAAGCCAAGTAGAAGTACCACTAAGTGTAGGTCCTATATTTTCACCTGTATCACTATTGTTATATTGAGTACAGAATCTTGGATTTCCACATGTTTCATATGGATGTTTCATTGTGTTGTAAGGTAAAACTAGATTTATCATCCAATATGCTGTACTAGTTAGCTTTCTTGCTAATTCATCACTTTCAACCATCTTAGCAGCTTTTAGCATAGCACTAGTAGCCATCATTGTAGCATGCTTAAATATTCCCCCATTTTCTCTATCCCCTGGGAAATATTCTCCTGTTGCAGTTCCAGTTGCAACCTTCTCTAAATCTGTTGGACTAATAAGCTTTAATCCATAAGGAGTTTTTAAATGAGTCTCTATAGATTCAAGCATTATTTTAATTTGTTCTTCTGTCGCAGAATTAGATAAAATTGCCCAACTAAACGAATTTAAGAAATATGTGCCATCTTTATTTGGATCTGCTGAAAGTTTATCTCCTTTAGCACCAAGATAAGTGAACTCTCCATTTTTGTATCTATTAAATAAAACCCTTGCAAAGAAATCATCCTTCCAAGCATATTGTTGCAGATTATCATAAAGTTTATTAGAAGCCTTCTCAAGGTTACTTAAATATAATGTATCTTCTTTCTGCTTTCCAATTTCAATCATTTCGTCCATAGCAACCTTTAATAGGAATCCATTCATAACACTTTCAGAATAATCACTTTCAAATGGCTCTCCATCTCTTCCGGTTCTAGCTATCTGTTCCTTGTATCTTCTCTCTTTTTCAACACCATTAATAAAATCAGTGTCAAGCTTTAGACAGTCATTCCAATCTGCAAAATCAAGTAGAGGTATTCCATGTTTTCCTATTGAAATCTCTCCTGAATATCTTAAAATAGCTTTAATGGTATCATATAAGCTTCTTTTCTTTATTGGATTGCTTCCTCCTATACTTAACTCTTCATCTAGGAATGCAGTATCACCAGTAATATTTATATATCTATATACAGCCTGAATTAACCACAATCCATCATCAGACCATTTTCCTGGTTCTTTACCAACCCAGAAAAAGTTATGGTAAGCATAACCAAATTCAAATACCTTTTCAGCCCATTCCTTTATCAAATTTTTTGCAAGCTCTTTTTCACCCATTCCTATAAAATAGTACATAGATGCATAAATGTCTTGAATTTCTCTAAATCCAATTTCTCTGTAACCCTTTTGTGTTTGGTCAAAAGAACGTGATACAAAGGTTTGATACAGCACTTGAAAAGGTAGATTCTTGTTAACATAAGTATCAAATTGCTTGTCCCCTGAAATAACTTGCAGATAACTGCTGTATTCATTAATAAGGTTAATACTTTTATTAAACGCATTTTGAATCTCTTTTTCATTGCTATACTTAATAATTAGATTTTGTACCTCAGTTTTAAAGGTATTTCCATCAAAATTATCATTTGTCTTAGTTGAAACTAATCCAGTTAAATTATCAATAGAAATTTCAGCTAACGGTTGTATTGTAATCTGACTGCTAACAGCAAAGAAACCTGGTCCTTTTCTATTTAAATTGCTGCTAAGTTTGTATAACCCTTCCGGTCTTTCCAACGAACCACTTCCCACGAATTCACTATAACTTGTACAAAACTCCTTAGGAAGTATAGATCCTTTTTCAGTATGGGTAATCATAGTATGAAATCTGTAGTCGCCACTTGTATACATTGGATAATAATCTGAAGATATAGCCATTACAGATCCTTCATCATCAACCAATACCTTTGCCTGCATAATTACATTACTGTATAAAACATCTTCCATCAATGCACCCGGAGCAGCACTTCCAAACATACCTGTATAAACGATTTTAATATTCCTTATTCTATTTGTATTATTCTTTATTTTAATTTGTTGCGCCTCAACAGCTATAGGCATGTTCTCTTCTTGAGGAAGTAAGAATATTAATCTTTCAACCTCTAATCCGCACTTAGTCTTATAAATAATCTTAGTGTGATTTTGAGAATGAATACATTTACCAGATTCTATATTTTCATCAGTGACATTTGCTGAATAAAATATTTGCTTTCCATCTTCCACCAAATAAAACTGACGGCTTGCAGGAAAACCATTTTCCTCTTGAAGCATATCCCATCTTGTAGCTAATACTTGAGTAGCGGCATGAGATCTAAAGCTTCCTCTTCCTAGCTTATCTACTACGCTCTTTGGAGTAGTTTGTAATGGATGAGAAAACTTAATTCTATTTCCTAACAATAAATTTGTGTAAAAATGTGGTCCTGGAGCTGGAGCTAATAAATCTATTTCGTGCTCTCCATCTTCATTTATAGTTCCCACACCATAGGTTATCTTTTGTAATATACTGTTTATCTTATTGCTAACCTCAAGGTCTAAGGTCATTTCAGTAATTAATCCCTTGTTACATGCTAATAAAGTAGTATCATCTATATTTTTAGTAAGTCTAATGATTACAAATTCATTTTCTTCTAAAATTCTATCTAACAGTACAGCTATTTCTCGACTCTTAAACATTTCTAAGGTAACAGGAATTTTAATTGGTAAATTAGCAACGCCCACTGCCTTCTTATATGTACTATCATAGAATATACCATCTATAACAGCTTGCTTTTCAATCCTTTCATTAAATATTTCTCTTAAGCTCTGCTCTGCAGACTGTTTAACTTTTCTAGCTACAACTTCTTTCATTATTATAACCATTCCTTTCCTTATGCAAAAAATGCAGTAAAAATATTTCTTTCATTCTTGCTTGTATACATTAATTTATATTATTCAATATCTTCAACAGCAGAATTTTAAAGTTCAAATTTTTGTACCTTTCCTTCCACTTTTATAGCCAATTCTTTAAGGGAACTAGATAATTCAACAAGTTCCTCATTTAGGTGTATTTTTTCTTCTGCAGATGCTGCTATCTCGTCACTTATTAATAAGTTCTCGTTAGAGCTAATATTTAACATACTCATTGTTTCATTTATCTTTTCTCTAGTAATATCTATAGCTGTTACCTCATCCTTAACACTTAGGATTTGGCTTACAAGAAACTCCATTTCACTTGAAATTGAATCAAAGCTATTCGTACTATCAACCACTGACTCAATCTGTTCCATCATATATTCTTCTGATTTATGCACTTCATTGTTGAGTTCATTTATTTTATCATCTAATTTATTAATTATTGAATCTATGTATTTAGTTGAGCTACTAGTTGATCCTGATAATTCTTTTACTGACTTTGCAATTACACTAAAGCCTTTTCCCTGTTCTCCTAATCGAGCCGCCTCTATTTCAGCATTTAGAGCTAGTAAATCAGTTTGCTTTGCTATAGCGTTTACTGCATCTGTTATCTTTCTTATCTCTTTGAATTCACTTTTTAAAGCTTCAGAAGTAGACAAAACATTTACAGTAATATCGGCTACTTTATCTGATTTTACTTTTAATAAATCTAGATTTTTTTTCCCATGGTAAGTTAATTGTTTTGTATCACTTATACTACTATCAATATTTCTAAAATAGTTAATTATAGCTTCTATTTTATTTGATAGCTCAGTTGTTAATTCATTTATGCTGCAAATATCATTATTTTGATTTTTACTTTTTGTATAAATATCTGATATTTTTACTCTCATACTTTCAAATTCCTCATAATTTTTCATTGCATTTGAGGAAATTTCATCCGCCGCCTTAGAAGTTATACCAGACATGCTTTTTATATCATTTATTGAATCCCTAAAGCTTTCAAGCATTTCCAGAAATCTATTGCCTAATAAACCTACTTCATCCTTTCTACCTGGCACTGATACTCCAATTAAAATTCCACCCTTTACTTTATCCATACCTCTTATTAGCTCATTTATTCCATTAGTTATATCTCTGGTGATAAATGTTGAAAAGAAAAAAATCAATGCCATACTAATTATTCCGACTACAAGTATTTGCAATCTTATTGCTGAAGCGGCTCTTGTCATATTGTTAATTGGAGTGATCCCTACCAATATCCAATCTGTATTAGTGAATTTATAAAAAGTCACTAGATTATTTTCATTATTTATTTCTTTATCAAACCAATTATTGTCATTATCTTCGGTATTCTCTGCAATATCTATGGCATATTTTTTTCCGTCGCTATTTCTATCTAATGGATCCATTACTACATTATTATTTTTATCAATAATAATTATTTTCGTATCATAGTTAACTTTCATATCTTTGATTAAACTATAAATATAATCTTCCTTTAAATTAACAACTAAATTTCCAATGCTAGCTAAATTGGTAGATACTCTCATCTTATAAAAAGCAGTTATAACTTTATTTGATATCTGTTTTGTAAAGCTATGACCACTTATATATGGTATAGTCTTATTCGAACTTTCATTGCTGCTAACAAATTCTGAATAGTTTGGCTCAGTAAAAATATCATAAGTTGAATCATATCCACTTCCACCATAATAAAAAATATCTTTATTATTTGAGACAACAAAGACATCAGCAACATCCATTCTTGTCTTTAATGCATCGCCCAAGTAACTACGTATTTCATTTGATACCTGTGCCTTTTTCTGAGAATCCATATCCTTATATTTTAAAACTTTCTCTCCTAGGCTGTCATTATTGGTTATGACTTGAAACGTTTTATCAATATCTTGCAAGGATCTGTCTATGTTCTCTCCTTTTTGCTTCATAAGCTCAATCAGGTTATCTTTATTTTGACTAATGATTGTGTTAGAAAACTGTTTATACGAAATAAGCGAAACTATAAAAAGAGACAAAGAAATTAAAATTAAGAATCCTAAATTCAGTTTTACCCGTATTCTCAAATTTTTTATAGATAATAATTGATAATATGAATTAACCCTTTTTGGTAACTTCTTAACTAAGACTTTTTTCTTTAGCATTCTAATCACATCCTATAGTCCAAAATAATTAAAGAGCTCTTCATTGGTAAAAAATAGAGATTCTACGTAAATCTCTATCTCTTGTATCTAAGTAATTCTTATCCTTTAACAGCCCCTGCCGTCATACCGCTAATAAACTTCTTTTGAAGTGCAAAGAACATTATTAGAACCGGAATCGTAGTTACAACACTTGCTGCCATCATTAAATCATATCTATTTTGAAAATTACCAACATAAAGTCTTATTCCAACCGGAATTGTTTGAGTAGAAATATCTGTAGTTAATACCCAAGCAAAAAGCAGTTCATCCCAAGCCATTAAGAATATATATATACCAGTAGCAATTATTCCAGTTGTTGAAATTGGTAATATAACTCTTATAAGTGCTCCAAATTTTGAACACCCGTCTATACGAGCCGCTTCTTCTAATTCTTTAGGAATGGTTGCAAAAAATCCTCTTAATATCCATATACTGAATGGAATAAAGAATGCAGAGTAAGTGATTATTAATCCAGGATATGTATTCACTATCTTTATCCCAAATTTTTCTTGAACATTTATAAACATCATATACAATGGTAACAAAAACATCATTCCTGGAATCATTTGCGTAGCTAGAACTGTGCTTCCAAATATACCTGACCCAGGAAACTTATATTTTGCTACTGCATACCCAGCAAAAACAGCTAGACTTAATGTAACTAATGTCGTTACTCCACAAATAATTAAACTATTTTTAAGATATGCAAAGAAATTTATATTCTTCCACATTTCAATATAATTCTGCCAATTAATTGGCTTACCTAAAGTACCAGTTGCTAGATCTCCTTGAGTCATTAATGAACTTAAGAACATCCAAGCTATTGGAAATATACTACTTATAACCATTATTGTTAAAATTATATTAGCCGCTATACGTTTTCTTCTCTTTTTTATTTTAATACTTTCCGTGTAACTCTTTGCCATTATTCATCCACCACCAAACTATCTCTAAATACTCTATACCATATTCCAACAAGTATTAGCATACATATCATTACAATAATTGTAGCTGCTGCACCTGTCCCAAAGTTCCAAGTTTGAAAAGAATTTCTTTGGATATTTGTCATTAATAAATCTCCCCATTTACCTGGATATCCTGATCCATGTCCAAACATCATTGAAACGATATTATAAGAATATATATAATTAATCATTCCAAAAAGCATTTGGATACCAATTACTGGTTTAAGCAATGGTAATGTTATATTGAAAAACTTTTGAATTCCACTAGCTCCATCTATTTCTGCTGCTTCATAATAATCATCAGATATATTCTGAAGTCCAGCTAAAAGCATTATCATTACAAGTGGCACATTTCTCCATATAGTAGGTATTATTATTGCCGCAAGTACATTGCTCCCTGTGAGCCAAAACGGTTTACTTGGCAAAATATGTAGCCAATCTACTAAAATCCTATTAATTATCCCCGTATCTTGTTGCAACATAAATCCCCATAGCATTCCAACTACATATGATGGTACAACCCAAGGTGTTAATAATAAAGTTCTTGCAATTCCTCTAAACTTAAATTCTCGGTTAACTACCATTGCTGATGCTAGACCTATAGCTATAACTAGTACACTACAAATCATTCCATATATACCTGTGTTTCTAAGTGCCTCCAAAAATCCCGAACGCATATTACTTGTTGGATCAAATAAAACCTTATTAAAATTTTCAAATCCAGCAAATGGTGCATCTAAAAATTGTTTTAATGTAAATTGGTTAAGTTTAAGTACTGAAAAAAATAACCCTTCTGCCATTGGTATAAGTTGAACAATTATCATAGCAATTACTGCAGGTAGTATAAGCGCATATGCAAATTTATTTTTACGAATATTGTCAATAATACTATATTTGTGCTCTGCTTGTGTTATAATATTTTTCTCTGTTTCCATTTATGCTCCTCCTATAACCTTCTATAAGTATCCTATACGAATTATACAGGGGATATTCCCCTGTATAATCTAAATTGAGCTATTATTACTGATTTAAAACAGCATTAACATCATTAACTGCTCCATCTAATTCAGTCTTATTTTTATTAGGATCATATTTTCCATTAACACCCATTACATTATCCCATACATTTGATAATCCTTTTTGGAATAATGATTCTGAAGGAGCCCAGCCAGGGATTGAAGGGTATGATCTACCATATTGAAGCTGTTGTTTGAATACTGATAACATAGAATCATCAGTTACAAACTTGTCATCGAATGACTTAGCATTAGCTGGTAGGTTACCATGTTTCTTAGCATATGCAATTTGTGCATCTGAAGATGAAAGGTACGATAGTAGTTTAACCGCTTCAGGTTTGTTCTTTGAAGATTTAAAAATTGCTAAATCACTTCCACCAAAAAATGCATATCTGCCTTTTGGACCTTCTGGAATTATAGCAACTCCAACTTTTTTAGGATCTAAAGCTTTTGAACTATCTTTTGCATATTCAGTTTTTATAGTTTGTGCAAAATATGCACCTGAGAAAATTGTTGCATATTCACCATTATTAAATAAAGCTTCAACTTCTGATGAATTCTTTTCTAGAGCAGCCTTTGGCATTAAACCTTCATCTGCTAAACTAGCATAATAATTAATTCCATCTAACGCTTCAGGAGAATTTATTACAGCCTTACCATCTTTAATATAATCTCCACCTGCTCCCCATATCCACCATGAGAAATTATGAACTACATTCCAGTCATTCTTTCCAGGCATTCCAAGACCAGCTAATTTCTTACCATCAACTTCAACACCATTTAATTTCTTTAAGGCAGCTTTATAACTATCCCAAGTATTGAAATCCTTAGCTGGATCTACACCAGCTTTTTCGCAAGCATCCTTTCTGTAAAATAAAGCTCTTGTATCAATAAACCAAGGAACTCCATATCTTTCACTCTTTCCTTCTATTCCAGTTGTTGATAACGTAGCTTTAACGAAAGAGTCATCTCCTCCAAAATCTTTATAATATTGAGAAAGATCCTCCAACGCTCCCATTGCACCTACAGCTGGAACCCATGTATTACCCAACTGTGTAATATCAGGTGCTTCTCCACTTGTTCCTGCTGCAGTGATTTTAGTCCAAGCTGATCCCCAGTCAAGTACTGTAGGTGTAACCTTTATGTTAGGATTTTGATCTAAGAACGGCTTGATAACCTCCATAAAATCATCTTCTGGAGTTCCGCTATTAGGCATTATCCAAACCTTTAAATTGATTTCATTACTTTTTGTACTCGTTTTCGAAGCATCGCTCGAACTAGATCCACATCCAATTAAACCTAGTGCTAACATACTTGCAATTACTGCTGATAATATTCTCTTCTTCACCTTTGTTCCCCCTCTTAATTTCCTTTTACACCTTTATGATATATTAAAATAGAGGTTGCTAAAATGGTATAAAATTACGATAAAGTATTAAAAAATTACTCACTTTAAACATTTACACGCAAAAGAAAAAGAGACTCTTTACAGAATCTCTTTTATTTTTATACTACATTTTTTGTATTCTAGCTCTAGTCTGATCACTTATACCTTATCCTTATTTACATAATCCAATGCCTATATTTATTTACTTCGGATCGTAAGATACCCAGTCATAATATGCATTAAGTGGAGTTACACCATTATAAGAACCTAACCATGAGTCTACACCTGTTCCAGGCCATAAATTCATCATAATTTTGCCTGGATGTGATGGAATATTATTAGTTGCCCTATAAACTTCCTTTCCATCTACCAACCATGCAATATAAGTTGGTTGCCAATTAAAAGCATAAGTATGGTAACTTGTCGAAGCATCAAATCCTAGATTATAAATGTGCTCATGATTACCTACACCATTTGTATAATAATTGAATTGTACTTTTGTAGTATCTTTACCTAAAAATTCGATATCGATTTCATCCCAAGGAGTACCATCTGATGGCCCTGTATAAGTGAAAAATGAAGAAACTATTCCAGTATTTTTTGCTGGTTTCATATTTACTTGATATAGTCCATAACTATAAGTATTATTTGAACGATATTCTCCACCTGCATATGGCTTAGTGCCTCCTTTAGTATCTTTATTGATAGTAAGAGCCATAGCTCCATTGCTAAAATTAACGTTACTAGATCTCCAAGTACAATTAAACATACCGTCATTTGTCCATCCATCTGATTTTGACCAAGATGATGTATTAGCAGAATCAAAACTCTCACCCATGTGCGTTGTAATTAATGATGCGGAAGCTGGTGTCGGTATTAAAGTTCCCACTAAAAAAGTACCTACTAACAATCCTAATGTTGCAATTTTTAAATATTTTTTTTTCATACCTATTTCCTCCTAATAATCAAATAATTTATAAAAATCATAATTGATTTTATATACCTAATATTTCCACTTGTACTTATATGTGATAAAGCTCATTTTGAAGGCTTGGATAGTATTCTTTTTCACATTTGTTTCCCATATTCATTTACTTTTTTAACTTTATGATATATTAGAATAAAGGTTGCTGAAATGGTATAAAATTACGATAAAGTATTAAAAAATTACTCAATTTAAACATTTACATAAAAAAATAAAAAGGGATTCATCAAAGAATCTCTTTTATTTTAATATATTGGATTTTTTATATTCGGCCGGAGTATAACCGGTATGCTTTTTGAAGAGTTTACTAAAATACGCTGTCTCCTTATAACCTAACATATCACTGACCTCATAAACCTTATAGTCGTGCCTCTTTAATAATATTTTTGCTCTTTCCATCTTTGCTTTTGTTGCATATTCTAAGAAGTTTTCTCCAGTTTGCTGCTTAAATATTGAACATAAATAGTTCTTACTTATATTTAAATTACTAGCTATAGATGTCAGCGTTATATCCTCATCTATATGATTAAGCACATATTCACAAGCTCTTTGAACTATATTATCACTCTGATTTAGACTATATTCCTTTATAATATCTATAAGTTTAGCTATATTATCCATCAGTTGATTTTCGATATCCTCTAGAGTTTCAACACCTAAAAAGCCGATTTTAACTATTTTACTCAAGTCATATACATCTTCTAAAAAACTATATTTTTTAAGCACATTATTGTAAATATTATATACAATTTGTGTAAATGTAATATTGATCTTGAAAATATCAAAATTCAAAAGGTTTGCTATTTCTTTTAATAGCTCCCGAAGCATATTTAATGAATCATCTTTCCCAACAATTATTGCACTTATAAGCGCCTTTTCTTTCTCAATTGGATAGACAAAACTCTTCTGCCTACATTCAGCTAATTCGCTTGCGTGAATTAACCTATTTGTACCTAATACATATTTATATTTAAGCGCTTCCTTAGCATTTAAATAACTTTTGTAAATGCTATATATTTGATTATATGCATTTCCAACTCCTATATTTAATTTTGTTTGCAATTCTTCACTTCCAAATTGAAGTATACTATTTAATACCTTGATAAAGCTTTGATTTAATTCTGATATTTCAACTTCTTTATCAGCTTGTACAATAATAATTTTTTTACCAAAATCCGAATCTAATAAAGAAAAATGTTTTATATCGCTTTTTTTAAATCCTTTTTCTATTAAATCATTAACCATATTATTTAAATGGTTCCATTCATCATTTTCAGTTAAATCCTCACTACTAATGATAATTTCATTAATTTCAACAATTGCAACTTGAACCTTGCCTTTTATAAGCGGAAGGTTATACTGAGAAATATGCTCATCCATCATCATCAAATTTTTTCCTCTTAAAAGGTCATATAATATTTTTTCTCCAGATATAACTTTATTTACATTATATTCACGATCCTTTTTTTCCTTAGTTGTTAATTTGTTATTAGCATTAATTAAAATATTCTTTAGTTTTTGAGAGTCTATTGGCTTCAATATATAGTCAAATGCACCTAGTCTTATACCTTCCTGTGCGTATGAAAATTCATCATATCCACTTAACAACAATACTAAAGTATCCAATCCCTTTTCTCTGATTTCCCTTAATAGTTCAATTCCTGTTATTTTGTGCATCTTAATATCTGATACAATGAAATCTATACTATGCTCCTTAATCAGTTCAAGCGCTTCTTCCCCATCACGGGCTTCACAAACTATCTTAAAGCCATATTCCTCCCAATTGATTATCTTTTTTAATCCCTTTCTAATAATTGGTTCATCATCTACAATCATTACTGAATACAAATTTATTCCCCCCATAAAACCTTTCTTTTATTTATTCCACTCTGTTTTGTCAACGTTTTTAAATTGTACATCCCCATCTATATTAGGAAGCTTAAGCGTTATTTGAGTGTAATGATCCTCTTTAGAATCAATCATAACACCATATTCTTTTCCGTAAAAAAGTTTTATTCTATCGCTTACGTTTTTAAGTCCAAGACCATATCTTTTGTCTGCATTTCCGTTTATATGATTCTGAATTTCCTGAACTTTGCCTATGTTCATTCCGTTTCCATCGTCCTTTACATTTAGGTACAAATATTTTTTATCTATATTAACGGATATATATATATATCCATTTTCATCCATTAATTTTTTTGAAAGACCATGTTTCACCGCATTTTCTACTAACGGCTGAATTGATAATTTTAATATTTTCCTATTTAAAAATTCTTCATCAATATCAACCTTTAAAATTATTTCAAAATCATATCTAAGAGTCATTAATGTTATATAATTTCTAATATGACTTACTTCTTCACTTAATGGTACAAACTCGTTATTCCACTTCATATTATACCTCATCATATCACCTAAAGAAGCCAAGCAATCAGATACTATATAATTCTCTTCAACTAGTGCCATCATCCTAATATTCTCCAGAGTGTTATATAAAAAGTGGGAATCTATTTGAGTTTTCAATGCTTTTAACTCTGCTTCCTTGGTTATTATTTCTTTATTTACGCTATCCTTAATCAGTACGTCTATCGTTTTCATCATTTGTCTGAAGTTATGAGCAAGTACTCCCACTTCATCATTACCGTATACATCTATGCTCGGCATTAGATCTCCAGTCCTCACCTGCTTGACTGCAGAAATTATTTTATACAATCTTTTGAGAATGGTTTTAGTTGCATAATATATCAATATAGATAGGAAGAGTAATAAAAAAGTAGACCCCCAAATAACTACATACTTGGAATTTTTTATTTCCTGCGAAATGTTATTTAATGGTATAATATTTAATAAATAATTATTTGGAATTGGTGACTCTTCGTATATTATAATATAATCTTCATTTCCTTGATTATAAGTCAGTTCTCCTTTTTCATGTTCTAATTTACCATCAATAAACTCTCGAAACTTACTTTTATCAAAGTCAAAATTTCTAAGTAGCAAGCTATTCTCATCTGTTCTTATATTCATATTTTCATTATCAATTAACAGTATTTGTCCACTTTTTAACTCATCTTTTTCAAACATTTTGGGAAAAAAGTCTTTAGATCGCATTGTAACTCTGCTGATTCCTAAATATTTATCATTGGGATAATTAATTTTCTTATTAATAGAAACAACCAAATCTTTCGATTCCTCATTAAGAGTGGAATTAACTAATATATCATTATCATAATGATTAACATTCCAATATTCGGCGCCATTTTTTTCAATAGTTTTTTCATACCATCCATCTTTAGCAACTCTATTCTCTTTGTAAAATGTAGGCCAGATTTCACTCACTTGTGAATTACTAGTAAATATATTTATTTGCTTAATTGTTGGATTATTATTTTGCAGATTAATTAATTGTTTATATGTTGTTTCTCTAAAATCAATTAATGTTTTTGCTTCCTGATTATTATCACCTTGTAAATATCCTATTACCCCACTATCAGATTTTATAGAATTAACTATATTCCGCATTATATACACATTCTTTTCAATACTATCATATTCCGTACTAAGATCGTATTCCCCCCTGCTAATTGCATCATGTTTAGCTTTAGCTGAAAGAGAACTAAATATATATAGAGAAAATATTACTATTGGTATACCAATAATAAATATGTACATAGTAATTAATTTTTTCATTAAACTTCCACTAATAAATATTTGCTTAACTTTTCCCCAAAAAATTACAATATTATTTTTCATTTAAGCAACTCCTATTTTAACTCATCTTAATACATTAAGTTTTTTCTTATTTTCTTCATATTTTTGCTGAGCATATTTTTGCAATTTATCCCACCCTTGATCTTTTCTATATATAATAAATTCATTTAATATACTATTAAACTCCTCTTCATTCTTAGCTATAAGTAATTTTTTCAAAGTACTCCCCCATTTTGTGCTTATTCTAGAAAAAGCTACTCCTTCTTCGCTATCATCATATGTATAAACGTTATCAAACAAAGAATAATTATAGGTTTTTCCCTTTGCCCAATCACTTATCATTCTTATTGCTTCCTCACTATCAGGTGTCCATTTCTGTATTAAATCTCCATCCTCTAGCATCCAATAAGTGCTTGCTGCACCATATTTATTGTCAAAAGCTATTCTGTCCTTATTTAACAAATCAATAACTTCTGGTTTAAACTGTTCCTTTCCGTCAATTACATCCCAAGTTGAACCTTTTATCCCCAAATACAGATCCCGATTTCCCTCTTCGCTAATTAAATAACTTAAAAACCTCATAGCTCTCTTTGGATCCTTGCATGATTTTGAAATTAGTGTAACTGTCCACCCCGAGATACTGTCTCCTGCTAATTTAGGTGGATCGAGCTTAGAATTTGAAGGCCCAGCAATAGCCATATATGCCTTATTTTTATCTCTAGAATATAATTCCAGCTGTTGGGTAGACATATCAGAACTTTGGTAAAGCATTGCAAAATATCTTCCTTCAGTTATCTTTTCTTCTATCTGAGCTCTTTTATCTATAAAAGTATCCTTTGATAACAATCCTTTCTCGTTAGCCATTCTTAATGTCTTTAACCATCTAATGTATTCGTTATCTATATTTTTATCATATACTCTACCATTTTCTTCCCTAGGAACTGCTAAAAAATTTGGTAAAATGCTGTCTAGAGAAAGATTTCCAGAGTCATTAAACTCATGGAATCCTAGAGGTATCAGCTCTTGACCATCAACCATAGGGAATTCTTTTTTAGCCCTTTCAAGTGCAATTAAAAAGCCCTCAGGCGTTCTCATATCAGGTTTTCCTAAAGCTTCATAAATATCTTTCCTCACTAGAAATGCTTGATTAGATGGTTTTTCTTCCTTGTAATCGTTAAAGTCTCTTACCGGGCTTGAAAAATTGGGATAGCAATAAACATGTCCATCAATTTCCCTATACCACTCCAATTTTTGTTTATCTGCAACTTTCATAAAATATGTATCATATTGTTCTGATAGTTTATCAAGAGGCAGAGCTAAACCATTTTGTATAACCCTCTTATATCCATCGCTCTGAGAACTTAACGTAATAAAGTCTGGTAATTTACCCGCTTCAATCATAGCATTTAATTTTTCTGTTTCATCACCGCTTGGAGTTATTAAGTTTAAACTAACACCAGTTTTATCTGTAACATATTTTGAGACAGGATTAGTACCCCACTTAGTTTGAAACCATGAAAAATCAATATACCAATCAAATGTTATTGGTGTTATATCCGCCTTCCAATCTTCTTTACTATACTTATTATTTATTTTATTATCTATTTTTTTATCAGATAAATTACATGCGGTGAAAAATACGGAAACCACAATTAAAATTATAATACCTTCACAAAACTTTACATTTCCCCTTCTCATAATTAGTCCCCCTTAAAATTAAAATCTAATTATATATATTATATCTTGAATACCTAACATAGTAATGCATGTTAAAAGTTCATATTTAAAGTGCCCCTATTATAATAAAATCCTCCCAAAATGATATAATGTAAATAACAACAAATACAAAAACATCAAAAATTAGGAGGGTTTATTTATACGAATACTATAACACAATCTAATGGAAATAAAAACGACTTTATAAAATTTATACTAATTTAAGCTAAATACTTTAAAATAATACATTGCAACAAGGAAAATATTTAAATCTATAAAATGGGTCCACAATGAGAATCGAGCTTATGTGTATACTCACCAAAAATAAATACATATTTATTTCATAGAACTATGAAAATGAGCTGTTAAAAGTGCTTATTTATAGATATCTTATAATCTTATTGTTTCTCCACCAATAACTTTTACGGCTTTGTTATCTACACTAATCCATACTGTTATTGCAGTCGGATTATATACAATATCTCCTTTTGCCGAGAATTCAAGTCTCTTTAACGCCTTAATATATCTCATTACTTCAATATTAGTTGCAAACCATATTTCTTTATTCTTAGAAACTAGCTCACAAAAATTCTCAATTAAGTTCCAGTTATTATTTCTTTCAAACTCAAAGCTATGTCCCCAAACATACATCAGCTTTAGCTTTCCTTTAAACTCATAATCGGAGAATTTTTGTCCAATCTTCATAAGATTATCATCATGATGACAAGTTGCATTCCATGCCAAAAAATTTTCTGGAATATAGAAATCATGATGTGAAATTACAGTTCTTGAATACTGAATTCCAAGGCTCTCAAGAGTTTTTATTAAATCTCCATTAAAAGCTCCGTATGGGTAGGACATTCCTTTTATAGGGTAACCAACCAAAGACTCTAAGCATTTTCTGTCTTCAACTATTTCTTCTATAATAGCTTCAACAGGTATGCAGTCTAAAAATGGATGAGTTTTTGCATGCACAGAAACCTCATGACCTTTATAAAGTTCTGCAACTTCAGCTTTAGTAATAAAATTCTCCTTGTCTAGAATTCCTGAGTTTAAATGAAATGTACCTTTTATTCCATACTTATTAAATATGCTTATTAATCTTCTATCAAAAATTTGTCCATCATCATAACTCATGGTTAGTGCTTTTGTTTTTCCTTCTGGAAATAAATCAAAATTAACATTCATAACTTTCACCTCAAATTTTATATGTTTAATACAGTAAAAAATAATAAATCAAAGAAGTTACGTGTATGATCATTATTTTTATGTCATCTGACGCAACCCTAACACTTGTTGACACACTTGCAATTATCTATATATGCATTTACTTATTCTACTTCCAATGTAACTAACGACATAATAGGAAGCATTACCATAAATATTCTCATTTATCTTACCAGCCAATCTATTTATTTTTTTATTAAGAACTTTACATTATTCCTTTACCGCACCTGCTGTAAGGCTCTTCTGCACCTGATCACTTAAAAGTATATATATTAATATTGTTGGTATTGTTGCAATAACAAGTCCTGCACCTATATCTCCCCATTTTGTTACGTAATTACCTACCATAGACATAATGCCTACTGTAAGTGTTTTATATTGAGCTTTATTTATAAATGTTACTGCAAACATTAACTCATTCCAGGAAGAAAGATATGTGAATATGGCTACAGTAGCCATAGCTGGTCTTATAATAGGAAGAATTATAGAAAAAAATATTCTAAAAATTCCGCATCCATCTATAACTGCTGCTTCTTCAAGCTCCCTTGGAATACCTTTTAAAAATCCTGTTAGTATTAATACTCCCATAGGAATTCCAAAAGCAGTATAAGGTATAATTAAAGCCCAATATGAATTCAGCAATTTTAAATCTTTAAGTACCATGAATAATGGCAATAATGCTGCGTGTATTGGAACCATCATTCCTGTCAATATTATTATCATAGTAACCTTGCTCAATTTCCACTTCATACGGCTAATTGCATATCCTGTCATAGAGGACAGGATAAGCACTAACGCTATAGTGGCCACTGTAACAATAACACTATTAAAGAAATATTTCATAACTTGAGCTTGAGAAATTGCGCTTTCATAGTTTTCAATACGCCACACTTGTGGAATACCAGCCACATTGCCACCAAATATCTCATTATTGTCCTTAAAAGAGAATAATATTAGCCATATAAGTGGATATAACTGTATTACAGCAACAATAATAAGAAATATTTGTATAGGTAATTTTCTTACACCCTTCTTACTTATTAAAGAACTCTTGATTATGTTCATCTTAAATCACTTCCTTCCATTATCTTCTATTCTGTTTTAATAAGCCTATCAAGAAGCACTGTTAGTACTAAACATTCTAATATAATAAATACTGATATTGCGCTGCCATAACCGTATTTATAATTATCAAAAATAGTAGTGTACATTAATGTACTTGGTACTTCTGTTGAGAAAAAAGGGCCTCCATTAGTTAACACATAAATTAAATCAAATACTTTTAATGCACCAATAAGTGAGAAAGTTATACAAACCTTTAAAATAGGTTTTAAAAGAGGAATAGTAATATGAAACGCAGTTTTTACTGGAGAAGCACCATCTATTTTAGCTGCTTCGTAAATATCTGAAGAAATTGACTTCGCTCCTGCATACATAATCAACATATGATAACCTACATATTGCCATAATATAGGGATGAAAGTACTTATAAGAGCTGTATTCTCTTTTCCCAGCCAGTCATGGACTAATTTTCCTTGTCCAATAGCTTTAAGCAATGTATTAAGTAAGCCATAATCAGCATTGTATATTTTAATCCACAATTGCCCAATTACAACAGTAGAAATAATTACAGGTATAAAATATACCGTACGATAGAATTTTTCAAATTTAACCCCTGAGGCTAAAATTAGTGCTAAGAGTAACGATATTGGCAATTGAATTACAATGGAAACCACTGCAAATAATAGTGAGTTCTTGGCTGAATGCAAGAATCTTGTATCTGAAAACATTTGTTTATAATTATCTAATCCAATAAATGTACCTTTTCCTATACCACTCCAGTCAAATGTACTGTATCTTACTGATAAGATGATAGGAACAAATATAATTGCAGACATTATGATTAGTGTTGGTAGTACAAATATACATATTATTTTCTTATTTGATAAAATAGAATTTATGATTATCACCCTTTCAATAAAGCATGCAATAAAACCTTTTTGTTTTACCACATGCTCTGTAGTATACTAAACTTTTGCTATTTTGCTGCTTCTACCTTAGACATTTCATCACAGAATTGCTCTGGAGTAATCTTCTTTCCTAAAAGTTCTGCAATAGCATTTTTATGAGTCTCTGCAGAAGTAGCAGGAAGGATATTATCCCACCAAGTAACATATGATGTACCTGTTGCCATTAAATCTGCTGCTTGTTTTGTTAGAGGTGAAAGCTTAGAAGTATCTAAATCTTTGGTATCCCAACATGCTAGTCCTGCATTTGCTAAATAACCTTCTTTACCTATTTTTTCGCTTAAATAACTTAAGAATTCAACAGCTTCCTTAGGATGTTTTGTATTTGCATTAACATAAAAGCCATCTACACCACCTCCATAGAATTCTGTTATTTTACCAGCACCATCTTTAAATAAAGGGAAAGGTACTGCAACAACTTTTCCACTGGTAGCTGCTGAAGGATCATCTATTGGTGATGTTACCCAATTTGCTTGAAACATCATTGCAGAATTACCTCCAGTAAAGGCTCCTAGCATTTCATCATAACTCATGCTAAACATACTATCATTAAAAGCTCCAGCATCAGCGAGCTCTTGCATTTTTTTCGCAGCTGCTACAAACTCAGGGGATTTGAATTTTGAAGGATCTTTCATTGCCGTCATAACTGCAGAATTTCCTGCTTGACGCATAGCCATGATGTCAAACCAATACATTCCTGGCCATCTATCCTTTTCTCCTAAAGCTATTGGCGTGATATTTGCTGCGCGTAATTTTTTTACAGCATCAAGCAATTCATCATATGTTGTTGGTATTTTAGCTCCGGCCTTATCAAATAGCTCCTTATTACAATATAAGCTTGCTATGAACGTATACATAGGTAAACTATAAGTCTTCCCCTTAACTACACAACCATCTATTGTACCTTTAATTAATTTATCTTTAATTTCTGGAGTAATATATTGATCAATTGGCAGCATATTTCCTGCTTCTATATAAGGCCCAACAAAACTTCCTCCCCACATATATTCTATATCTGGAGCTTCGTCTGCAGCTAGCGCTGTCTTGATCTTTGTTTTATACTGCTCACCCGTAACTCCATCTTGCTCTACAATGATATTAGGATGATCTTTGTTCCACTGATCTACAGCCTCTACTAGCAATTTTGCTGTTGGATCAGTATCTCCAACAGATTGATGCCACATAGTCAATTTAATTGGTCCACTCTCTCCTGAAGAATTGTCTGCACTTTTATTAGATGAACATGCAGCTAACGAAAATGTCATCGCAGTAACAAGTACAGCAGTCATTATTTTTTTAACACGTTTTATCATAAATATCCCCCTTAATATATTTTTTTGATATCTCTTATATTTTAAAAGGATATGATATTGTTTACAATTCAATATCTGCACATAAACATTCAAAAAAACAACATACTATATCTTAGTCTTATTGTATTTTTTAAACTCATTAATGCAAAGTCCCGTCTGCTTTTTAAACAAAATACTCAAGTAATGAGAATCACTTATTCCTACTCTTTCACTAATCTGAGTTCCATTTAAATCTGTTTCTAATAAGAATTTTTGAACCTTTCTAATTCTTATATAAGTAAGATATTCAACAAAAGTTTTTGAAGTCTGCTGCTTAAATAAACGCCCTAAATGCCCTGGACTTATAAAAAATTCTTTTGCAACACTAGAGAGTGATAGATTTTGATTCGCAATATTATTATTTAAATATTTCTTTACATCTTCAATGAATGTATTAACTTTTACGTCATTTGATTTTTCCATTAAAACATTGATATTTTCTGCATATTCCTTGATTTTAGGTAGATTTTCCTCAACCTGCTTTTTCAATTGATTGTATTCTTTTTCATGGTTTCTTTCTGAACTTATTATACTTCTTAACTTACTTAAGGTCTGCATGATCTCAGCTGAATTTATTGGTTTTAGAATAAAATCAGATATTCCAAGCCTAACACTGCTTCTTGCATATTCAAAGTCATCATAACCTGTAACAATAATGATTTTAATGTGTGGATATTTTGCTAATACACGCTTACTAAATTCAATCCCATCCATAGAAGGCATACATATATCAGTAAATATAATATCTGGATTCAGTTTGTCAACCAGTTCTAATGCTTGTTCAGCATTTCCTGCTTCTCCTACAGCTTCCATACTTGCTTCTTTCCAATCAATCTTCATTTTGATAAGATTTCTAATCAAATATTCATCATCTACAATAATAACCTTTAATATTTCATCCACTTTTTATTCCTCCTTTTCCTCCGCTTCTATGAATAATACAATTTTTGTTCCCTCTCCCAGTTTGCTCTCAATTTTATAAGCGTTATCATTTCCATAAAAAATCCTGATTCTTTCGAAGGTTCCTCTTAATCCAAAACTTTCCTCGATACCCCTATCCTTACTGATCAATATATCCTCTATTTGTTCTTCACTCATTCCAGCACCGTCATCTTCTACTGATAGTATAACAATTCCCTCCCCCTTATGAGCACTAATTTTTATAGTTCCATTTTTCCCTTTTGCTCTAATTCCATGATACAACGCATTTTCAGCAAGGGGCTGCAAAATAAGCTTAGGAATTTTATACTCAAAGCAGTTTGATTCGATAGTATATTCCATTTCAAATAAATCTGGATATCTTACCTTTTGAATTTTAAGATAGTTTTTAACCATTTCTACTTCTTCTCTAATTGTTATAATTTCTTTACCTTTGCTAACACTTGTCCTATAATAATTACCCAAAGCTTCTACTAAATAACTTACTTCCTTATTACATCCCGAAAGCGCCAGCGAATTAATTGAATCTAATGTATTGTATAAAAAATGAGGTTTAATTTGTGCTTGAAAGGTATACAATTCTGCTTTTCTAATTGTCTTTTGCTCCTCTATAACACGAGCGATTAATTTTTTTATTTCTGTTATCATTATATTGTAACCGCTGCAAAGCTTTTTGAATTCATAGCCATAGGTTTTAATTCTCACCTCATTAAATACACCTTTTTCTATGTCTTTCATTGAAGTCAAGAGAGATTTAATAGGTAGGGTAATAATTCGAGATATACTGATTGAACAAATGAACAAAATAATGCCATTGAATAAAATAATTATAAAGCCAATGAAAATCATAGTCATGCTTTCTTTAGACAACTGAGCAAAAGGTATGATGCTGACAAACTTCCAATTGTAATTATTTTTAGAACTATAAGAAATAAGATATTCTGTTGTACCAAGTTTCTTCATTTTATATCCTGTATCATTGCCTGAAAATTCATCTCCAATTCGTACTATTTCATTATCTATGTTTATATTTACTTCTACATTTTCCTTTTCATCTTTTAAACTTTTTAGTGATGTAATCTTTTGATTTTCTTTATCTAGAATTACTATGTTGGTCTCTGCATCATTAGATATATTGTCAAAAACTTGTTTAAAAGATTTTTGTGGAATATTTATTACTAGAATACCTAACTTATTCATGTTATCCATATCTCTCACTAAGCGTATCAAAGAAACATAATTCTCTTGACCCTTTTCAAAGGTCACTCCCCCCCCATTTAACTCTAGTATAAAAGCTCCCTTTTTTTCTGTTACATGCTTGTACCATTTCGCATTAACAATCTTATCAGATGGAAGGGTTGGCAATATATCCGCCCCTACTGAATAGACATTATTTGAATTATCTAAAATATAAACTGAACTGGCATAAGGTACTGATTGAATAAACTTGTATAAATATGAACTTACTTTAGCCTGTGTATTTAAATCCTCATACATGCTCCCTTGCCTTAAAAGCTTCTGTAAATCACTATTTGATAAAACCATTTTAGACAGACTATCTGCATTATTAATCATCAAGTTAATATTTGTCTGTATGGAATTTAAGGTTTGAACAGACACTTCACTAACCTTTCTCTGTGTAATATTCAAATATATTTTTTCATAGAACAAACTACTTACAACAGTCGAAGCTACAATAAGAACAAAATAAAACAAAGCTATTATCAACCCAATTTTGCTATTAGATAATTTTTTATTTAATCTTTTTAGCCACATTATTAGATTCCTCCCATGAATTCAAATTCTACACTTATTTTAAAATTTGCGCCTCCATGTTCCTTCATTGTAATATATTTACCATTTAGTGCTTTTTAAATTACTCATATCACTTGACTTCAAAGTTCAAATATTTTATATTTTCCCCCACATTAAAAAATCCCCTAAAGGGGATTGTGACTTCTATAAATAAAATAGAAAAGTTTTTTTATATATTCCATTAACATTTTTTTAATTTATTATAATTATGTTTTATACTAGATTTCCATTATTTTTCCGGCATCTATTTCAATAATCTTTTCATTATATTCAAACCATATTTTCATGCTTGATGGATTCTTTACTTTTTTGCCATCAGCGCTGAATATTAATCTGTTATAAGCATCAATATACTCATAAATTTCTATGTTTGTTGCATACCAAATATCTTCTCTTCCACCTACATATTTACCAAAGTCCTCAATAATGCTCCAATTATCGTCTGCTTCAAATTCATAGCTGTGTCCCCACAGATAAAATAAATAAGGTGCATGAATTACCTCATCTTCAACAAACTTTTTTGTTAGGCTTTCAAATTCTGGCGACCTATGGTGGCAAGTTGCTGTTAATCTCATCCAATCCCTGGGAATTCTAAAATCATTAGTTGAAATCACAGTTCTTGCATATACTATTCCGCATGCTTCAAGTGCTGCAATAACTTTATCATCAAAAGTACCATAAGGGTATGCCATTCCACGCACAATTGTAATAAATTGTTTTTCAAGATTCTCTCTATCCTCCATTATTTCTTTGACAACAAGGTTAGATGGTAATTGTTCAAGAAATGGATGAGTTAATGAGTGAACCGCCACTTCCTGACCAGAACTTTTGTAAATTTCCGTAACCTGTTTCTCCGTCATTCTGCGGTGAATCTGCCCTTCAGGATAAACTGTCCCATCTTCTGCATACACTCCACTATTCAAATTAAAAGTCCCTTTTAATCCATATTTATTCATAATTTCAATTAAACGAACATCCTGTTCCACACCATCATCATAACTCAAAGTAAGAGCCTTAGCCCTTCCCTCAGGAAATCTCAAAAAAATACTTGCCATAATATCACTCCTAATCATCTGCAGCAAAATTGCTTTCTGTATTGCAGTGGTGTCTTTTCTTTTACTTGAACAAATTTATTTATAAAGTAATCGGTATTATTATATCCAACCTTTTCTGCAATTTTATAAATTTTATCATCACTTCGCTTAAGTAATTCTGCTGCTTTTTCAATTCTATATGCATTTAAATAGTCTTTAAATGATACATTATATTGCTTTTTAAAAATTTGACCCAAGTATGCACTATTAATATAGTACTTTTCACTCAAATATTTTAAACTTAACTTCTCCATATAATGTTCTGAAATTTCTTTATCAATTTGATTTAGAATACCCTGAAATGAATTTTGTCTTAATTGATTTAAATATTCTGCAAACGCTAAAGAAAAATCCTTTAAATGATTTGCACTTCCCCTGCTTATCATTTGTTCAAAAGAAATAGAACTAATATATTGCATTACTTCCTCTTGATCAACTTCTGAATCTAATTCCTTTGCAATATTAATTAAATTACATAACAAATAATTTATATTAATCTTTATGATATCTAAATTTATCTTATGTTCTCTAAAACTTGCATAAATTTTATCAACACAATTTATAATTTCTTCCTGATTGTTATCCTCGATTTCATGAATTAAATAATCCATATACCGCTTTCCAGCATTGCAGCTAAGTTCTTTTTTCTTAGCCATTTCATCATAATATGTGATATTATTTTCAATTGAAAAATCTGAAAATAATCTAGCTACGGTTGCGGATTTATATGATAATGCTAATTCTTCTAAACTATTGACCTTCTGGCCTATATAAATGAAGAAATCGTACTTCTGAATTTGCTTCATATGAGTTTTAAAGCTCAATATATATTCATTTTCACTCATTCCATTTTCCTTAGCTAACCTTTTATCATAAATAAAACCAATATCATAACAACCCTTAGATTGTCCCATATCAATAATTACATTGTAAAAATCTTCCCCTAACCATTCGATCACGTTCTGATAAAAAATTAACTGCTGCTCCCTTTTTTCACCATCTGATACATTTATTTCGTTATCATTGGAATAATTAATTTCAATAATCATATATCGCAATTCAGAAGAAAAATTCTGGTATCTTTTAATATATGCTAAGTTAGAATCATTGCATTTACCATGCATAATTTCATTTAAGTATCTATCATATATGACTTTATCGTTTATTTTTTGCATTATATGCTGTTGTTCCTGTTTAATATATTCTTCCTTAAATGCACTTAAAACCTTAATTAGTTCTTCTTTATTAATTGGTTTTAAGATATAATCAGTTACATTACATTTTATTGCCTTTTTAGCATATTCAAATTCGTAATAACCGCTTAATACAATAAATTTCACTTCGTTTAACATATTACCACGTACATATTCAATTAATTCAAGCCCATTCATTTCAGGCATTTTTATATCTACAATTATTAAATCAATATCTTTCACTTCTAACTCTTTAATTGCTTCAATACCATTCGCGGCCTCTCCAACAACTTCGTATCCATATTGTTCCCAATCAATTAAAATCTTTAAGCCTTGTCTAATAAATGGCTCATCATCTACTATTAAAACTTTAATCATAAATATCCCCCTAATATTAGTAGTTAATATTTTCATTTTCTTTAACTGCATGATTGATTAACTTTATTTCATCAAGACAAATTTGTATGGTTACTTCTGTACCTTCTCCTATTTTGCTTTCAATTTCAAACTGCATACCGTTATTACAGTACATTTGTAAACGCATATAAGTGTTAAGAACTCCTGTACTTTTACTATTGTTTAGAGTTTCTATTTTTGCATTATTAAGTTTCTCCCTAATTGAATTTAGCTTCACTTCATCTATTCCAATTCCTGTATCTGAAATTTCAATAATTAAATTATTATCATATTTAAATATAGCTACATTAATACTTGCATCATGCGAAACCTCTTCAATTCCATGAACGCAAGCATTTTCAACAAAACTTAAAATAGACAGCTTTGGAATCTTTATATTCTTACACTTTTCCATAACATAAAAACTATATGATAATTTATCACCAAAACGGTATTTTTGAATTTGGAGATAATTTTCTACAAAACGCATTTCGTCTTCAATGGTGATATTATCTTCTCCCCAATTTATTGTTTTTCTAAGCAATGCTGATAAATTTTCAATTATTTCAGCAGTCTCAACTTCCCCTTTAATTAAACTTCTCATACGAATACTTTCAAGGGTATTAAACATAAAATGAGGATTCACCTGGCTTTGGAGTGCTTTTAATTCTGCCTGTTTTTTTGCTAGTTCAAGACGCTGTTTTTCTACATCTCTCTTAAATACTACTTCTATTAATTCTTTAATTCTTAAAACCATCATGTTATAACTTCGAATTAATTTACCTATTTCATCTTTTTCATAACTATATTCTTCTATTATAGAAAATTCTTCATTCTCCACTTTTCTTAAATATATATTAAGTAAAGCAATCCTATTACCAATTGAATGGGAAATTAAAGCTATAATTATTGTAGGCAGTATTAGGTTTAATATTATTAATTCAATAAATAATTCTTTTTTTTCAATTATTTTTAAAAATGGGCTCATTCCTTTTTCAGTAATAATTATATTCCACTTTTCCTTTGACATCTTAAACTTATAGAAATCGTTTAATTTGACATTCTCACCTTGTATGGAGTCCACAGAATCAAATTTATCTGGTCCTACACCGGATTTTCGATTGGAAAATAATACAAACTCGTTGTTACATATATATATATTATCTTCCATTTTTTCATTTAGGATATTATTTAATATTACGTTGTAATCAACATCTATTCTTAAAATATTCTCATGGGTTTTATCAAAGTTATCCAATTTTCGAATAATGCTAATTGTCCTAGCCATATTATTTATAGATAACTTTTTATCCTCATCATAAAAGACAGATATGGTCATAGCCTCTTTATTATTTCCAAATCGCTTGTACCACTCACTTTCACGTATTTTGGGCGTTAACTTTACAAAATTATCACTATCACTTATTGTGTTATTGTCTGTAAAAATTGTAACCTGATATACATGTTGCGGTCCATAGTAATACTTTATTACATTGTTTTGTAGTAAAAAAATATATCTGTCATAGTAAGAAAGAAGATTATCATATCTTTTATTAATGAAATCATTTAAAGTTATGTCTTTATACAAATGATCTGATACTAACACACAATCATCAAATACTGCATCTAAATTATACTTAACTCTATCAATAGAATGCTCCATATTTATTCTCTGTTCTTTTTCTTCACTATTTCTTATAGTAATATAGAATATAGAGTTAGTAACAGTCATAGGAACTAAAACACAAACAAGATATATTAGTAATAATTTTGATCTAATACTATAATTATTCAATATCTTAAAGTTCTTCATTCTATTACCTCTTCTTCAAAAATTTATCACACTCTTACATTCTATGATATAACATTAAACTGTTATAAGCAAATACTTGGTTTCTTTCCAGAACATATATTGCATCTTTTTCAGCAGTTAAAAGTCCTATACGTGGTACTATACCTTCTAGTATCTATCACAAAAGTTTCTGCTTTTTCTAACATTGAAGCATCCTCTAAATTTGTAATATTTGTGATAGAATTCTTATTTAATTCATCTTCTTAATTTATAATTCACAAATAGCATTGTCTATTTATTATATTTTACTTTAGAATTCTATACTTAAACTTAGAAAACTCAGCAATTCCACCAATCTCCTTTGTGGAAAATAGGAATAGGCCAACTCTACACCCTACAAACTGATCCATTTTCCATACCATATTGTGTGTGATACCTAATTTAATCCATTCTTCTCCATCTTGATAATAAAACTCACACTCGTCTTTATTATCTACGAAACAGCCATATGCCTTCAAGATAACTTTATTTCCCTTTATAGGAATCCTCGCATATTCAACTCCAGACTCATTGTCTATCAAATTTCCGAAGATAGATTTGTCGTCGCTCTCTCTTGCTAACATTACCAAGTAATATTTATCCTCTTCTTTGGTAAGTGCAATCAATCCGTATGAACTGATCAAGAAGCATAAACCAGCATAATCACCATTTTTAAGCTCGCTACCATCTAAATTTACAGTTACCTCACACGCAGGTCCCATGGCACGTTGTGTAAGTGTGTTTACGGCATAATTTAAATTTGAACTTATTTTTCCTGAATGGATGCGATACGTTCCTGGATTTTCTGTTACTGACCATAAATCATTTGATGATATATGATTCCACTGCCAGATATCTTTTAGATGAACCTTATGGTTTTCATTCGGTTTATAAATAAAATCATCATCTCCAACAAGAGGCTTATATTCATAATTTGGTCGCGTACTCGGAATCTCAATATATTCAGGAGCCTTTTTATCGAATACCGGAAAGTCATTTTCAAAGTGAAGTGGTACAAGAACAGGTATACGGCCAACAGCTCCATGATCTTGAAATAACATTCCATACCATTTGCCATCTGGAGTATCTACGATTCCTCCTTGTGCTATACCTGAATTAAAACATCCCATATCATCATCAAAAACCTCTCCTCCAACAAATTCTCCCTCTAGAGAATCTGCTACGAAGCACGCTTGAGTTCTTCGATGATTTCCAGATTTTAATATATGAATAAAAAATGCGTAATACTTACCATTAATTTTATAGAAATGAGCTCCTTCATACCCAAGGTAAAACTCTCGAGTCTCTCTCACAATTATTCTATTTATTCCACCTGGTTTAGGACCTGAAAGATCATCATTCAATTCTGTGAGGTGAATTTCAGTGTTACCGTAAATAATATAAATTCTATCATCATCAAATAGCAATGAACAATCATGATAGAATCCTTCTATTATTTGTCTTTCCCAAGGTCCATCTATATCCGTAGCTGTAAACAGATATGTTTTTTGCGTATCATTTGCTACAAAACATACATAAAATCTGCCCTTATGATAACGAAGGGAGGCTGCCCACATTCCCTTTCCATAGATGTGTTTTTCACCTTCTAGTTTTTGATCTGGTGTATCATCTAAAACTTCATATACATAGGTTGCCACTTCCCAATTTATAAGGTCATAGGAACGCAATATTACGCCTCCTGGCATAAAATGCATTGTTGTAGTAATCATATAATAAGTATCATCTACTCGTATTATATCTGGATCTGGATAGTCAGCCCAAATAATAGGATTATTTCTCATAATACAGTCTCCTTCCTTATTTAATAATTTTTCAATCACAGCCGTATTATATATAATAGTTATTATAAAATTTAATTCTTGAGAAAATAAGCAGTTAAAGGTTCTTAGTCGTTAGTTGTTCAACTTTAGCTTGTCGCACTGAAAGTGAAAACACTCTAAAGTTGATGCAACCTAGTACTTAGAACCTCCTGCCAATTTTTAAAAACTTTTGGAACATTGCAGCCTTACGGTTACATTGTACCCTTTATTGGTATAAAAATATTTATAATTTCAGTAAGTTGTAATATAAATTTAATTATTGAATCCATGCTCCATCAGAACCTAAAGTATATCCATCAACAGTTGTATTGTATAACATTTCTCCACTGCTATTTAAGAAATACCACTTTCCATCTGCATCCTGTGTCCATCCTATTGCCATTTCCCCGCTATTTTTCAGTAAATACCATTTTCCATTCGTATCCTGAATCCATCCTATTTGCATTTCTCCGCTATTTTTTAAGAAATACCATTTTCCATTTGTATCCTGTGCCCATCCTGTTTGCATCTTTCCATCTTGATTCATTAAATACCACTTATTATCAACAAGCTTCCATCCAGTAACTGGTTTTCCATTTTCAATAAGTGTCCAATTATTATTTACATCAAGACTCCATCCTTCTTTCGCCACTCCGTTATTATTAGATGTGCTTGTGTTTTGACTTTCACTTTCATTTGATGAACTGCTTGAGCTTGAATTACTTGAATGATGATTAGAAGATCCTGTACTTGAATTACCAGTGCCTGTATTTCCTGAATTTGAACCAGAATTACCTGTATTTCCGCCATCTGTTGAATCAACAAGCATTATATTGCCTATATTACTCGTAGTAGACCAAGTTTGTCCACTTGCATCACACCAAATATTTACTCCATTTCTTACACCGTCGGCAGCATCATTTACTTGAGCATCAAATCCTATAATTTGGTTAGCCACAGCTTCATTTTTTAAAGGAATAGCTATTTCTACTATATATCCATTATCAGTTTTTGTAGTTGCTGATTTGAATTTATCAGTAATTCTGTTTCCGCCGCCACTTTGTTCATTATCATAATTTACTCTATATTGAGCATCATCATTATCATAAGATGAAGCTCTTGCGTTATTTTCATCTATAAATGTCTCAACTGAGTCTTGCTCATATGCATTAACACTACTTTTATCTAAATTACTATCTGCAACTTCATATAATGCATAAATATAATCTTTGTCCCATAAAGTTCTAACTTTAGCTTTAGCTGCATCTGTTCCTTGTACACTTACATCTGTGTTTATAACATTAGCAGTATTCCATATCTCATCTATTTTACCGTCAATATTTGGAGTTCCCTTTTTAGTTTCTGATAATTTTGATTCTTTAGCAAATGCTAATATTCCGCCATTTTCTGGACTTAATGTATCTACACTTGCATAATCATTCCAAACTACTGATGAAGTTATTTCACCATTAGAAGCATTATCATTAATTTTCATATCAAATACAATTTTAGTTCCTACTGCTGCTTTAATATCGCCTAATGGTATTTTAGCTTGTATTTGATACCCAGTAGATGTGGAAGTAACTTTAATTGCATCAGTATTAGTGCTACGATTAATTGAATACTTTACATATTCTCCTGCGCCATTATTTACAAATACATCTACAGTATCCTTATCTCCAACTGTTGTATCGCTTACATCTGCAAGAACATATAAATTATTTTCATCCCACATAGTTTTTACTTTAGCTGTAGCTCCGCTTGATCCTTTTACAAATGAATTAACGTCAAATGGTTTAACTGTCATCCACTTTTTATCCACAGAACTTCCAATTACAGGCGTTCCATTTGCTATATTTACTTTTTGTTTAAACACGGCAATCTTTGAAGGGTCAACAATTCCCCAATAACCAGGTTTAGCTTTTAAGTTTCTATCAAAAAGTAATGGAGCATCTTTTCTGCCTTTTACAGGAAAATCATCTAACCATGTATTATCATCTGAATTACCCCACATCATAACCAAACTTAAGTTTCCTTTTTCAGCTTGCTCTTTATAAACATCAAATATTTTCTTATACTGAGCTGCTTGTTGTGCTAAAATATCTTCTGTTGGTGTTTTCGTACCTTCATTATCTCCACTATAAATAGACATATCTAATTCTGTAACTTGAACAGTAAAGTCTGGATTATATTTCTTTAAGCTTGCAAACTTTTCAATTGTCTCTTTAATTTGTTCTGCTGAAGGACTATACATGGAAATATGCGATTGAATACCTATACCGTCTATTGGAGTTCCTTTAGCAAGCAATCTATCAACTAGATTATACAAATCATCTCTTTTTCTAGAACTACCTTCTGTTCCATAATCATTTATAATTAACTTTGCATCTGGATCAGCTTCATGAGCATATTCAAAAGCTAATCTAATATAGTCATCATCATAACCATCACCATCAACGTCTCCTATTATAGATTTCCATTTTGAATTTTCATCTTGTCCTCTTAAGCCACTCTTATCAGATATAACTTCATTTACAACATCCCAGTAATTTACTCTTCCTTTATATCTTCCCATTACAGTTTGTATATGTGTTTTCATTCTTTGTAATAATAATTCCCTTGAAGCTGGCTTACTTGAATCATCTTTATCTTGGAAAAACCACGCAGGTACTTGACTATGCCAAACTAAAGTATGTCCTCTTAATATCATGTTATTATCATTAGCAAAATTTACAATTTTATCTGCATCATCAAATGTAAAATTCCCCTCAGTTGGTTGCACTGATTCAGGTTTCATGCAATTGTCTGGCACTATAGCTCCATATTGATATTTGATGAAATCTGAATGCACATTATTCTCATCAATTTCACTTGGATTAACCGATGTTCCAAATGGGAAATATTGACTAAGTACATCTTTTAATTGTGGAATATCCTTTTGGTACTCTTTTTTAACTACTACAGTTTTTGTTACAACCACATTATCTAAATAAAAGTTAATTTTATCAGATGCAGGTATTGTAGTGGTCGCATCATCTTTATAAGGTAATTCTATATATATTGAGAATCCAGTTGCACCTGAAGGAACTGTGTAGTCACCTTCTATTTTTGTCCACTCACCTTTTTTTGCTGTACCTTTTCCTATAGTTTGATAATCTGAACTATCACCATTCTTGATTTGAGTTTGTAAATGGAATTCTTGGCTATCTAGTCCATTTTCATCATTATACATAACATATGCAGAAAAATGATAAGATTCTCCTTTTTCAAGTACACTTGTTAAATCCTTTATAGGACCTTCCCAAGTTTTTGTTCTTCCTGATATTTTTAAAGAATTACTTCCTTCTTGTTTTTGTGATGGATCTTGTGAAATTTCACCACCTCTAGCAGCCCAGCCACCTAATCCTTCTTCAAAACTTTGAGTATAAACTGTATCTGTAACTTCAGGTGCATCGTTGCCTGCTTCTGTTGTAATTTTGAAATCATCAATATAAAAATCAGTAGTAGCATCATCACACTCAACATAAGGTTTGGCTTTAGTTACTTCTCCCGCTGGACAATTAAATGTACCAGTAATTTGTGTCCATGTGTTTGCTTGTACATCTACTTGATTTGTCATTTGATTATAACCTTGTGTGCCACCTATCATATTGTCTAAAGTAACCTTAAACTTTTTTGTTCCTGCTCCATCAAATTTTACCCAAACAGAAGTTTCATATGTTTTTCCACCTTGTATTTTGCCCGTTAAATCTATTTTAGGCCCCATATAACCTTGAGTTCTTCCAGTTGCTTTCAAACAAACTCCAGCACCAGTAGTTACTCTTTCAAGAATTGCTCCTGAACCATCCCAAATAGTGGTATCATCAGCTTCAAATGTACTGTTAACTACTACAACCGATGATGTATCTTCAGTCGTAGCTTGCACCGGTATACTATTGGTAGACGTATACATTCCACCAAGCAAAGAACCTGTAATAACTAAACTCATTAATTTCAACTTTTTTTTCTTAGTAAACAATTTAATATCTCCCCCTTAATTATAATATATATATAAATAAAAATAACATTTATCCGATAGCTAGCATCCGTAACACTCCCAATTTATATGAAACTCCTCCTAAAGTCTGGTAATTAAGCGATTCATACTAAATCATAGATTTAGGTTCTCCGCTTAAGTGGGAGATAACGGCTGCATGCTCCTGGATATTATCTTTATTATTTTCACTAACATAGTATTAGGCTTTATATTTTAAGAAGTAGCTACGAATATGTCCTTTATTTCAACTGATATCATTTACAAAAGCATCTAAAATAGAAATACTCAGTCAAAAATAAAACTAAAATAATATATCCTTTCTATTTCTGCTGAATATTTCTAAATAATATTACTAAATAAGTGATATGTTTAATTGCTAATATACCGTAATTTCTAGTTATGTTGTGTAGTACTTTTATACTCAAACCAGTAGAAATCTGCATAATTATTGGTAGGTTGACCGTTACTGGTTCCGAACATACCAATTGTGCATCCTACGAATCCACCAGCTATCTCTGTGCTTAAATTTTTAGTATTAACCTCCTTTTGTAATAATTTATAGCTAGTACCATCTATTCCATAATATAAATCTAACTTCTGGCCCTTGCTTACCATTTTCAAACAAAGTTTATTTGAATTTATTTCAACTTCATTAATTAAAATATCTTTACCATTATTACACTCTATAATTTGTAATACTTCTCTTCCATTTCTCTGCGTGCATTCATATCTAATATGATATTCATTGCTCTGAACTATAGCTATTCCTGCACTTTCATTTTCATTATTCGGCTTAAACTCCATCATAGTAGATACAATATAATGATACTCTTTTTGCCTAATTCCTACATAAGCCGGGTTATCTAAATCTTTTATAGACTGCTCTTTCAAGTGTAGGCGAAGACAACCTTCTTTTTCTGTTAGTGAATATAAATTTTCACTTGGATTTCTTAAAAACATCCAAGTATTATCTAACTCTTTTCCATGGAAATGATAACAAGATTCCTTTGGTTCTACTTCATATTTTGGGAGTTCATGATCTTGCTCTAATTCTAAAATTCCAATGCCTGAATTTACTACTGGCCATCCTTCTTCCCATATTACTTTTGCTAAAAAGGTTTCTCTTCCAGTATTACAATATCCTTCACAGGTTCTGCTAGCTAACATTACCATAAACCACTTATCATCATGAGTTTTAACTAAGTCTCCATGTCCAACATGCTTTATTGGATAACTTTTTCCTAAATGTCTATGAGTAATAATAGGGTTACGTGGACATCCTTCATACTTGCCAAATATAGATTTACTTCTTGCAATAGTAACAGCATGTTCAGGTCCTGTTCCGCCTTCTGCAATCATCAAATAATAATAGCCATCTATCTTATAAAGATGAGGACCTTCAGGCCATATTGCATCTCGGAGTGCACCTTTCCAGATTTTATGACTCTCACCTACAAGGCTCATAGTATTTAAATCTAATTCTTGAACCCAATCTTCCCAATCTCCGTTATAACGTACTCCCTCTGGATTTGGTCTTGTACCCACATAATATGCTTTTCCATCATCATCAAAAAATAGGCTTGGATCAATACCTATTGCTCCTTCCAACCAATACGGGTCAGACCATGGTCCCTCTGGCTTTTCGGCTGTTACAATAAAGTTCCCACCATGAGTAACATTTGTAGTAATTAAATAAAATGTTCCATTATTATAGCGCAAGGTAGGTGCAAATATTCCCTGCGAATGACCTGCCCCCTCCAAATTTAGTTGTGACTCTCTAGTAAGTACATTTCCAATCTGCTCCCAGTTAACTAAATCCTTACTATGAAAGATTGGGACTCCTGGAAAATAAGCAAATGTAGATGTGACTAAATAAAAGTCTTCTCCTACTGCACATATTGATGGATCTGGATAGAATCCTGATAAAATTGGATTTTTTATTTTATTCATTTTTACTTCCCTCTACTTCCAAATTCTATAATTTCCACTTAACGCCAAGAAAGCGAATAAATATAAACAGTTATCATAATATCTTCTTTCACCTATTCTAAGTGGCGTATCCCAAAATAAATCAACACATTCTTTTCTGTACTTTCCTTTACTAGCTAAAGATGCCATAGCATTAGTTGCTATTATAGCTACTGGATGAAGGGCTTTTTCTTCAATAATTGTTCCATCTATTTCATAAACTAAATCCGCTTTACCTTTAACTGTTTCGCAGAAGAAAGTTTGAATCTTATCTGCACACTCACACTCCCACTCTGAATTTTCAAACCATTCATAAGATAAACCTAGATTAGCTGCTACTCTATATGCATCACTATAGTATCTTTCATGATGGCCTTTATCCCAAGGTGAATTACATGGTACTCCATCATACTTCGAATACTCTGGTGCGAGTCCTGTAATAGGATGGCAAGCTTTTTTTAGATATTCTCTGCTACATTGCGCTGCCTCTTTCCAAAACTCGCGATCTTCTTCATTGCACCAAAGAGAAAATAATTCATAAAAATGTGGTAAATGATATGAAGGATCAGTAAAATCAAGATTTGGAACAAACTTTATTAATTTATTACTTGGTTCCCACATTGGAGCCCCTGGTTCCTTTTCTCCTTTATGAACACATTCATGAAGAAGTTCTTTTGCTTCTTTTGAATAATTAAAAATCCCTTCTCCATTACCCCATCTATTTGCCGCGAAAAATAATGCCATTGCAAAATATTCTTCTCCATCAGGTGCAGGCCCATAGGCATTTTTCTCTCCATTTAGCTTAACGGACCATGCAAAATATCCTTTATTTAGACCTTCGTCCATATACATATATGTTTTTGCCCATTTCCATAATCGATCGAATTCTTCTTTCATATTTCTTTGAACACACATCATCATTGCATAAGACATACCTTCTGTCCTAGCATCATTATTACCTGTATCGACAAAGTAAGCCATATCATCCCCAACGGGATGATATAACCTTTCTGATTCATTTCCATAAAAAATAGTATTACAAATACCATTTAATCTTTTTTCGATTTCTTCGTCAGAATATCCATATTCTTTAAAGATATTATGATAAGAATTTGTTTCATAAGCACTCATTCTACTCCTACTCCTTATATGAGATAATTGAAAAAGTTTATTTTTTCCTTAGTCTTTTATAATATTCTTATTCTTTTACTCCCCCAATAGTAAGCCCTGTTACAAAATATCTTTGTAAGAATGGATATAAACAAACTATTGGTAACGCAGTTACTATTGTAGCAGCTGCTCGAATTGATTTTGGTGTAACCATAGTTCCTGCATTTTTAGCTGCATCTATTGCACCTGCACCACTTCCCTGCTGCATTGCAGATGATAATAACTTCATAAGTTCATACTGCAATGTTGTCAACTTTATACTTTGTGAGTTATAAATCATTGCATCAAACCATGAATTCCATTGATCTACTGCTACAAATAATGCAACAGTTGCAAGTACAGGTTTACACAAAGGTAATATAATTTGAATAAAAATTCTAAATTCTCCTGCGCCATCAATTTTCGCTGATTCAACTAAACTATCAGGTAATCCATTTATAAAAGTTCTGATTACAATCATGTTAAATACATAAACTAAGCCAGGTAATATATACACTAGGTAGTTATTAGTTAGATGTAAGGTTTTCATTAAAACATAAATTGGAATCATTCCACCACTAACATACATTGTTATTACATAAAATATTGACATTTGTTTCCTGAATATAAACTCTTTTCTGCTTAGTATATATGCAAGCATTGCTGATAAGAATACATTAAGCACAGTAGCAATTACAGTTCTTGAAACTGATATAAATGCACCCTGCATTAAGTTCTGATTGTTAAATACTGTTTGATAATTTTTCATGGAAAATACTCTTGGCCATAGATAAATTCCACCACGTACTGTATCAATACCATCATTAAACGAAACAGCTAATGTATTTAAAATAGGGTATAATGTAACAATTACAAATATCACCATAAATATCCCTATAATACTGTCAAAAATAATATCACTTTTACTTCTCTTTTTTAATCCTGCCATTAATACTCCTCCTTTAGAATAACCTTTCTTCACCAGCTCTTTTTGCAAATTCATTTGCAATAAATATCAAAGCTATACTAACTACGCTCTTAAATATACCTGCCGCTGTAGCTAATGAATAATTACTTAAACTGATTCCATATCTTAATACAAAAATATCTATTGTTTGAGATACACTTTGAATAAGGCCATTTCCAAGTAAGTATTGTAATTCAAAACCTGCGTTAACAATATTTCCAATGTTCATTATTAACAATATAAATATTGTTGATTTAATTCCAGGTAAAGTAACATATAAAATTTTCTTTATTCTTCCTGCTCCATCAATTTCTGCCGCTTCATATAAATCTGGATTAATACCAGTAATGGCAGCAAGGTAAATAATACTACCCCAACCAACTTCTTTCCAAACATTTGTAAGCCCAACAATTCCCCAAAAATATTTAGTTTCAGCAAAAAAATTTATAGGTTCACTTATTATATGTAGTGCAACTAACACTTGATTAATAACACCTGTATCTGTTGCAAGCACATCTACAACAATTCCTGTTACAATTATCCATGAAAGGAAATGAGGTAAATAAGAGATTGTTTGTATAAATTTTTTAGCTAACAACCGCCTTACTTCATTTAATAGTAAAGCGAAACCAATAGAACAAATAGTACCCAATGTTAAATTAATTATACTCATACATAGAGTGTTTCTTATAACACCTAAAAAGACCGGATCAGCAAATAGTGTCTTAAATTGCGTAAGACCAACCCAGGTTTGATCAAATAGAGCTTTTCCTGGCTTATATTTTTGAAATGCCATGACCCATCCTAAAAGAGGTGCATAGCTAAATATTAATGTATATATAACAAACGGAATAGACATTATAATTAAGGCTTTTTGTTTTTTCATTCTTTCGAGCATATTCTTTTTTGCTTTTATTTCTACATTTCCTTCAGCATTCTTTACTCCTAATTCCATTTTTTTCCTCCCTTTTATCATACAAATTTTAAAGAATAGGGATCTGAAAAGATCCCTAATTCCTACTTATATATCTATTTTTTTGCCTTATTAGCTACTTCTACTCTCTTCTTAACTTCTTTAGTAAGTGTATCTTCATATACCTTTATGTCAGCTCCAGTTGTAAGTGTATTTTGATATTCAGCCCAAGTTGAATCAAATTTATCTGGAGTACTCATTATAACTTTAGGTAACCATTGTCTTTTAATATCATCCATTTTTGTCATTGCCATCATCGCAGGTTCATCTACTGACCACGAATTTGTTGCTGAATAAATTGGGTACCAAGGGTCATTTTCTTCAGGCATTTCATCTAAGAAATCTGACCATTTCTTATGGCCATATGCATTAAGAATTTTTTTATCTATATCTTTTAATGTTCCTTCAAACTCACTTAATTGTTGCTCTGGTAATATAGTATTAATTTTATCTTCAAGGTAGCCTGAAGTATATTGAGGCAAATATGTGTACATGCATAAATTAGCATTTTGCCAATCTTTGTTTCTAGAATTATTTCTTTGCTCTTCATTTCTGACCATTAAACCTTTATCATCTACTGAATAGTCTTTATCTTTTTCTCCCCAGTATCTTAATTTTAATGCATCGTCAGATAATAAATCATTAATAGCTTTTAATGCACCATCTACATCTTTACAACTAACTGAAATTCCTAGACCGCCAGCTGAATTAAATGCTGGTTTCATTCTATAATTTGGCTTTATGCTCTTGTCAAGAGTTAAAGGTAGTGGAATATAAGTTCTGTTGTCTAAGTTTCTTGTCTTTAATGCTAATTCAGCATCTCTGAACTCCCAATATTGATCAACCATTCCAAGTACTGCACCTGAAGAAATTTTTGCAATATATTGATCATATTTTGCTGTAAATGTTTCAGGATCTACAATTCCTTTATTGTATTCTTCATTTATTTTCTTGAAGTATTTTTGTGCTTCTGGAATTGTGTTATAGTTTGTAGCTGTTAATGTATCTTTATTAATAATTGCTCTTCCATCGTTAGGATATCCAGCTACGAATTGAGGAGGATTTTCTAAACAGAAATATCTCCAGTCATCACTTAAGATTTCAAACCCTATAGTTGGTTGTCCATCTATTTGTGGATTTGCAGCTTTATATTTTTCAATTAAATCAAAATATTCATCAACTGTTGTGATCTTTGGGAAATTAGCCCATGCTAAAACTTCTTTTTGAATCCAGAAAGCCTCATCATTAAAGAATGTTGATGTATCTTCATTCTTTACATTTCCAAACTGTGGTATATAGTAAATATGTCCATCTGCTTTTCTTAATGCTTCCCATTGAGCAGGCGTCCAGAAATTTTTAATATTAGGGTATTTATCAATTTTATCTTCTAATGGAACAAATGCTCCTGCATCTACTAATGCTTGTGTTCCTTCTGTTCCATCTATCATATCTGGATATTCGCCACCTGCAATCATTACTCCGATTCTTTCTTTAGGAGTTTGTCCTGTAAGCCATGACTCATTTATCTTTACTCCAAATTTTTGAGCGATAACCTCTTTAAGTCTATTATTATCTGGAAGTTCCTTTCCTGCTGTTGCAAAAAATGCTGTGAATTCTTTAACTTTACCATCACTTGATGTACTTGCTGTTTCAGCAGTTTTACTTCCACAGCCTGCAAGAAGACCTAATACTAATGTTCCTGATAAAAGGATACTTACTATTATTTTTCTTTTTCTCATTTACATTTCCCCCTACTTTCTTTTACATTATATATTTTGTGTTATATTATTATTTGTAAACGTTTTTCATTTACAAATACAGTTTATCATCCTAGGGTAATATCAACAACCTAACAAACTATATGAAAAATACCAAAAATTATAGATTCTAGAATTTAATATGGATTTTTATCTTTTTTGAAATATTCCTTGACTAAAAACTTCATTAAATTACTTGGCTGTTCCTTCACGAACTCTACTTTATCTCTGAATACCATTCCATACGGTGCCTTAGGAGTGTAGCTTTCCCAATATGGCATATCCTCTCCAGTGGAATCTTTGCCATTTGGATTTCCAGATCGTATAAAATTAGCCCAATAATTGCACATCTGACGAGCAAGATCATAATGTTTACCAATAAACGGCCTCCAACACTTAGCGAGTGTTTCAAAAAAGAACCAAAGATCTACAGAATGGAATGTCCCAGGGTTATCCCATCCTGGTATTTCTGCATCAAAATTATAATAATACAAAGGTATGTTCGCGTTCGTATCAGCATTTACCTGCCCAATAATACGAATAGCATACTCAATACTACTAACTGAAGCTTTTTTTCGTACCTCATCAACGTCTCCCAACTGAACCTCACAAAGTTTCAGATACTCATCAGCATCATCTCCGAACATTTCAATTGCCAACTCTCTAAATTCATCAATATTTTTAACATTTGGGATATTAAAAAATTCAGAAGAGGTATGCCCCAAAAGCATTGGCACCATTAAACGTTTATTTTGAAGAAAAAGATTAAATGGATCCCCTACACAGAATACATTGTCCTCAACAGTTCCCCAGAATTTCTTATATTCAAGTGATTTATCACGAATATATTCAGCATCAAGCTTACGTGCCTCACCAAGTGATGAAACTCCTAAAAATTCAAAAAATTTTATTCCTTCCTGTTCAGCTTGAGATAAATTAGACTTTTCTAAAGGCAGCGGATTTCCTTTATAAAGCATTGTAATGATACCGCTCTGGATAATTGCCTTCTGACAAAGACCTTCATTTTGAGGTGAAGTTAGTTGACTCAAGACACTTCCCCCTCCGGCAGACTGTCCTCCAATTGTAATATTATTAGGATCACCACCGAAAGCCTCAATATTACGTTTAACCCATTGTGTACCCGCTTGCTGGTCGAGGTTTCCGAAATTTGCAGGAGCTTCTGGCGCTTCTGCTGTTATCTCAGGATGACATAAGAAACCAAAAACATTTAAACGGTAGTTAACCGTTACAACAATAATGCCTCTACGAGCAATACGCTCACCGTCGAATTCCATCTCAGCTGTATTTCCAAACTGAAGTACTCCACCAAAGTACCATACAAATACAGGTAATTTCTCATTAGTACTACATGCTGGCGTCCATACATTTAGGTATAGGCAATCCTCATCCATAGGTATGTCTGGATCCACATTCCATTCTCTTGTATATATATTCTTCTCATCTATAACTGTCTTTGCTTGCATTGATATTGGCGCAAATTCAAATGCTTTTAAAGTACCATTCCAACTTTTTGCAGGCTTAGGAGCACGCCAGCGGTTTTCACCTAGTGGCGGTGCGGCAAATGGTATACCTTTAAAACTTGTTATACGTGGATCAGCTGCTGGCAATCCCTGTATAATACCATTTTCAACTTTTACTGTCCTTAACATACTTGATTACCTCTTTAATTAATATAAATTTAATATTATGAAAACATAAATTATCAATATGAATTAAGTGCCATTCTAATAACACCTGACTTTAAATGTTCTTCATTTCTTCCAAAAGATAAACGGATAAAATTATATGCACCATTGTTCCATACATTAAAATCATGCACACCACCTTCTATAACTATTTCATAATAATTATCCAGATTATCTCCCACAGCCTCTATTATTCCGTTAATCGCTTTTGCATAGCCGTCCTGACTTGCTATTTCGTCTGCATCACCACAGGTAATATAAAGTAAGTCCAACCTATAGCCACATGATGTTATACTTGAACCCAGTACCTTGCCATCGCTGGATGTAGGTGCATTGGAAAAAGCACCTACATAAGCGAACAGATCTTCCATTCCTTGTGCTAGAATAGTCTTATCAAATCCGTTGCTCCAGCCTCCATTCGTCCCTGTATACATCTTTGAATCACATCTATAACCTCCAACAATCAAGTTTAAAGTTTGCATTCCACCCATGGATAAACCAGCTATGGCTCTATGCATTCGATTATATTCAATTCCTTCAGATGACGTATCCTTCATATTTGCATATACATTATAATTGGATTCGATGAAGGGAATCAGATCATATCTTAGTTCATAATCGAAATAATAAAATCCGAGCATGTTAGTTCCTTCTACATTAAATGAATCGTCTGTCCAGTCATATGAACTTCTGCCATCTGGAAATACGACAATCAAAGGATCAATATCATTATTTACAATAAGATTATCAAGTATATTGCATATAACAAAATTCCCTTCAGAATTACCGCTTCCCTCTAACCATTCGTAACGACTTCCGCCAACCCCATGAAGTAAATACAATACATTATACTTAGTATCCTTATCATCTTTGTTGTACCCTGCTGGCAAATATACGTTAAATTTCTTTATAATATCTGGCCCATCAACTGTTTCTCTTCCTACTTCCTGAAAACTGATATTTTGATCTGTTACGAGTTGCCGTGACTTATTGATATAATTTTTTACACTGTATGAAACTTCAGTAATAGTCCCCTGAACTTCCTTATGGGCTGCTTTTTTATATTCGTTAGGCACAGCTGTCACATCAATATTCTTCATACTTTATCCCCTCAATTAATTTAATATTAATAAATACCACTACATTCCATAAAATTCTTCTTGCTTATATCCAAGATAAGTATCTGTCTTATCACTTACTGGCAAAATTTCCAACATGCATAAGTGATTGCATGGAATTTGTAATTCTATTCTGTAGATGCCATCTTGTTCAAGCAATTTAGCATCAGTTTGAAGTGGCTCTGCTGAAGCCTTCAATATGTCTAGTTGCTCTTTATTTAGACTGCGCGGTTTTCCAAGATTGCTCCAAGTCTGCATTGGATTTGCATGCTGTCCTCCCACTTCTTTTTTCAGTGCAATGGCTTGTTTCTCTATGGCTGGTATTAATAATACATATGTTTCATCAGAAGATTGTTTACAATCCTTCATATCATGATAGTTCCATCCGATAATCACATACCTATCCTCATTTTTAGTAACAACCAAATGTTCATCACGGTAAAGCAGCTCTTTACCGGCCTTTGAGAAAAACTCAAAAGCATAAAATGTCGGTTTTTTTATTGAGTTTAAAGAAATTAGACCAAATCCTCCATGGAATACTGATTTAGGAACATCCATTTCTTCAAATACATCACTAAATGTCCAATAGGAATAAGAATCGGCATATTCTCCAGCCTCACTAAGAATACGAGCTATATATCCTGCATGGAAATCCATATCATGAACTGGGCAGATTGGGACATAAGAACTATTAAATTCTGTTATATGAAGCGGCATATTAGCTACACGTGGATAATCCGCCATAATCATTCTAGTCTCTTTAAGTTCCTTAATCATATAACTTGGATCGTTCAAAGTATGGTATATATAATGTCCTCGATTAGTTTGCTGGTCAGCAGTATAACAATGACGAGTTATAAAATCCAAAGGTGAATCATTCTCAATGCAGTGCTCAAAGAACGACCTCAGCCACTTTTCTGTTTCTACACCACAAATTGCTGGTCCACCAACTTGGATTCGTGGATCAACTTTCTTAACAGCTTCTGCAGAACAATCATAAAGCATGAAATATTCTTCCATAGTACCTGCCCAAAATGCTATATTAGGTTCATTCCACACTTCAATTGGCCATGTGATCACTTCTTCTCTACCATATCTATCTATTAAATGATTTAAAGTAACTGTAATGAGCTCTGCCCATTTCTCGTAGGATATAGGCGGGGTTACATTCCCTTTCCAATAAAATACTGTATTATCGCCAGTTTTAAGCTTTTCCGGCATAAATCCCAATTCAAGAAATGGTTTAATTCCATTTTCAAGATAGGTATCCATAATTCTATCTAAATAAGTAAAATTATAAAAAGGATATGTTTCTCCATCCATTTCACATTCTCTATATATTCCTACATCATCGCAAAACAATCCATGACCGCGGATATATTGGAAATGTATTGATTGCTGAGCTATTTTCAAATGATCAATATATTCCTTTTGAAGCGCTAGTCCCATTCTTCCTGTACCAACACAATACGAAACATTATTTTTAAAAGGCTTGCCTGAAACAGGTATCTTAATCTCTTTAATTTCTTTTGACATAATAAACCCTCCTTGAATATTGAATTCTGTTTACTTTATAATAATATCTATAGTTAGCTCTGCTATCTCCTTATTCAAATCCTTATCCTCTGTCTGCCAAATAAAAAATATAAGAATTTTTTAAAATCTTTGCATTGAAAGTAAGATTATTGATAATTTAGTATATCCGTCTTTTCTTTTCATCTTCAATTCCTGACATTCTATGAAAATAAGTATTTATCTGATCCTTCCAATTTTCAGCACTATCAAGCTGTATTTTTAATCGTTCAAGAGTTTGTTCATATATATATATATCTATTTTCCCCTCTAATTCTTCCCATTTTGAAATAAATTCTTTTACCTCTTCATATCCTTCAAAATGAGTATCATAAATATGTTGAATTACACTTTTTCCGGATTTCAGCACATGCTTATAGGAAGCATGGTGGAAAAATAACAACAATTCATCCGGACAAGTTTCTAAATTATTATATAAACTTTTTAACGGCTCATTATATTGTCCTGAATAACCTGTTCCAGTTTCCAAAGTTCTATCTATGCCAATACCTTTACAATCTGCCCTATGATATGTTCCCCAAGGAGAAAATTCATAACCATCTACATCTGGTCCATAATGATGTCCAGGTGCTACCATCCAGCCTATTCCAAGTGGTGAGGTATACTTCTCATAAGTTTTCCATGAATTCATTAAAATTTCTTGTACATTCTTAATAACCAATGAATTTTCCCCAAAGGTAAGGTTGATCCACTCTTCTACTATTTGTTCACTAGTAATATCTGAATTCCAAGCAAGGCGTCCATAACCATAAAGATTAGCTTGTGCTAAAAAATGCCCTGTCCAATTTTCATCATTTCCTACATTAACTATTGCTGCGATTCCTGTAATTCTTTCCGCAACTAAACTATCTGTGTCATTAGCATATGTTTGAGCACTTAAGATTTCCTTCCACCATGGTATTAAAAAACAAACGTGCTTTTGCTGACCTGTATATTCCTGAGTAATCTGAAACTCCATTAATTTATTAGTGTTATCCAATGCTCCAAATAGTGGTGATATCGGTTCTTTGACTTGGAAATCCATTGGGCCGTTTTTAATTTGCAAATATACATTATCTAAAAATTGTCCATCTAATGGCGTAAAGCAATCATACGCTGCCTTGGCTCTATCAATTGTATGATCTCTCCAATCCTGTCTGCAGTTATATACAAAACATCTCCATATTAATATTCCTCCATACGGTGATAAAGCACTTGCAAGCATATTGGCACCCTCTGCATGATTACGTCCATAAGTGAAAGGACCTGGTCTTCCTTCTGAATCTGCTTTTACCATAAAACCACCTAGGTTCGGAATTACACTATATACATGCTCTGTTTTTCTCTTCCACCATTGTATTACATTTTCATCTAATGGATCAGAAGTTTGTAAATCTCCAAGTGTAATTGGTGCTGCAAAATTGATACTTAAATAAGTTTTAATTCCCCATTTATCAAATATTTTACTAATAGTTTTTAGAATATTAATTTTGTTATCTATTAAATATGTTTCTGCTGCATGAACATTAGTGTTATTTATAATTACTCCATTAATTCCGACAGACGAGAGCATTCTTGCATAATCATTAATCCTATCTAAATCAGATGCTACATTGTAATCATCATTAAAGGCTTTTCTTAGTGCATTATTAGTTGCTGCTATACCACCTATTGCGTCCATAACCTCTTTCATGATATCTTTATTTCGGCAGCTTTCGAATAAGATAGAACTTCCCGCAAAACCACGCTCTACAGTTCCATCAATGTTATCCCAATGATTTACCAGCCTTATATTTTTCTTTGGATTATCAATAATTTCTATACCATCAATCTGTTTATTTTGCTCAAGCAAACGCAATAGAGCAAATACTCCATAAAGAATCCCATTATCATCTTTAGCTGAAATAATAATTACTTGTTTCTTTCCTAAAAGAATTTTATGTTTTATTTTATAGCCTTCACTAACTAAGCTTTTATCATTTGATTTTTCCAATTTGATATATTTTTCATGCTCAATTCCTTCTTCTTTCTCGTATATCTTCTGTTCTACTTTTGTATTATCAATTTGTTCAAATGCTTTCTTTAATTCCCATAGTGCAGAGTCTATAATCTGACTTTTATAAGAAATTACAATATTTTCAATATACTCTTTGTAATTGCTGTTTTTAATTTCTCTGTGGCTAAGCCAACACGAATACATTTCACTTTTTTTATTTACCATGTTAAATAGTCTCCTTTTATATATTTATTTTGTGACTTATATTTAAACTGAAAATTGAATCAGCAATAACACCATCAAGTTTTTCACTTAAAATCACTAGCTACTAACATTAAAATTTATATTTTAAATTCTTCAAGCAATTCATTAAGATTTTGTGCAAGTTGTACTTGTTTATCAACCGTAACAGCAATTTCTGACATACTTTCAGTTGCCTCTGTTATGCCCTCAAATATTGTAGCAGAATCCTCTGTTGCTTTTTCTGAATTAGATGCCATAACATTAACCATTGCATTTATCTCTTGGGATAATGCATTTAATTGCTCTGACATTGTTGCAATATCTTCTGATATTCTACTAATTTCCTTAGCATTGTCATAATAAAACTCACTAGATACCATAAATTCATTAAATTGTTTTGTAACATCTTTGTTAATAAAATTTAGCACCTCATTACTGTTATCAGAAAGTTTCTTAAAAGCTCTTTGAACTTTTGTAACAGTGCTTTGAATAGACGATGCTGAACTCGCTGACTGCTCAGCAAGCTTTCTAACTTCCTCTGATACTACAGCAAAGCCTTTACCATGTTCACCTGCTCTAGCTGCTTCTATCGCAGCATTTAATGCTAACAGATTTGTTTCTTCAGCTATAGACGATATGGCTTCTACCATCTTTGAAACTTCTTTTACCACTGCCCCATCATTTATAGCACTTATTATCATTTTCTCTCTGTCCTCATATATATTTCTGGTATTGGTTAACGCCTCATCTGTCTGACTTTTAAGCTTCGAAGACTTCTCTTTAAAGCCAGTAGAAATTTCGCTTCCATCTGATGACTTTTTAGATAACTCTGAAATACTTTCACTTATTTCTTTCATTGACTGATTTACTAGATTAGCAGACTTCATAGATTCGCTCATATTAGTAGTAATATTTTCTGTAGACTTACTTATATCTAATACCTTGTTAGTTACCTCTTGAGCTACAGCCGATAATTCTTCCGCAGAAGCAGTTAGCTCAAGAGTTTGTCCATTTATACTCTTTATTAATTTCTTAACATTATCTTGAGCTTTATTTAAAGCAACAGCGGTTTGTCCAAATTCATTTTTACTATGTATATTTACATTTTCAGTAAAGTCATATCTGGCTAGTCTCTCTGCCAGTTCTTTTATCTGAATTAGTGGTTTTGTTAAATTAGATGAAATCTTAATTGCTGCAAATATTGATAAAGCTATGAGAATTGCAAGAGATGCCACTAATACGATAATTGTCTTTATTAACATTCCATTAAGTTCAGACGTTTTTGCTTTAATTTCTGAATCTATATTATCTACATAATTTCCAGTGCTTATTACCCAGTTATAGGGCTTAAATAATGCTGAATATGCTCTTTTAGGCGCTACATCTCCATTTGGCTTGGTATAATCAAAATCTGTAAAACCACTTCCATCTTTAAGCACAAGACTCATTATCTTCTCTTTAAAATTGGTTTGAGTCCCATCTCCATCACTACTGCTTTTTGAAGCTGTATCTGCTGCTGAATTATCAGTTGCTGAAGTGCTTATATTGTCTATCCAAAAGTAGCCTGTTTCATCGTATCTCAAAGATTTCACTAGATTTCTTGCTTGTTTCTTTGCTTCATCATCTGTTAGCTTACCATCCAATTGCATTTTATTTATACCATTTAATAGCCCAATCACATTATCAACCTGATTCTTAATATTCTTGTCATATCCGTCTCTGAGAGTAATTTCATACTGATAAACTGCTTCTAAATTACTTTTCCTTAGCTGATTGATGGATATTAAACCAACTAATAATGTAACAACTCCTACAATTAGTACATTCATTAGTATAATTGTACTTTTTAATTTCCTCATAAAATCACCCATTCCTCAATAATTTAATTTGTCTGTAGTATCGGCTATGTTGATACATAACGTTTTCACTACAATATTAAAGCTTTACAAAAAAAATTGAAACATACATAATTATAGTATTTATACAAATAATTATGGCAAATAGCTATGAAGCTTTCCGTTAAAAACTATATCTTTCTCTATATTTTACATTAAATTAGGATTTGCTAAGCAAACCTTAATTATAATGCTCATGAACTTAATAATATCCAATACTGTGTTTAATTAACAAGAAATTACTTATGAGATTATAGACAAAATTCAACCTTTCGAGTAAGAGAAAAAACTAGCAATACGCTAATTCTTTTTATAATATATAAAAGACCATGTTAGATAAAATAATTCTATCTAGCATGGTCTCTCTTAATCTTGAATAACTAAAACTTATGATGTCTAATGTGTCTTACATATGATATTGAGTGAATAAACAGCCAAAATATTATATAAATACTCCCTTATTGTTCTATAATCTCTAAATTTGTTCAATTCTCATTGAAGATACAGTATCTTCCTTTTCCATTATTTTTAGCAGAATATGATGCTTTATCTGCACTTATGAAAAGCTCTTTGTATGACTTACCGTGCTCTGGATACTTGGCTATTCCTATGCTTCCCGACACATTATGATCTAATATCTCTGTATTTGAAGTATTTCTAAAACCACTAATTAATTCCTCTGCTTTTTTTCGAATATCTTCTTCTGAATTTACATTTTTTAAGAATATAATAAATTCATCTCCACCTACTCTTCCTATAATAGAATTTTCTTGGAATACGTTTGAAATAATTGTTGAAATTTCAGTCAATACAATATCTCCAGCTAAATGACCCAAGTTATCATTAACAGCTTTAAAGTTATCAAGGTCCATAACAAATAGTGCCCCATTAATATCTTTACCTTCATTCATTAAATAATCTTCTACTATGCTTTGTGACGTTCCTTTATTGTATAAACCTGTCAAACTATCTCTTTGAGCTTTATATAATAATTCTTCTGCTTCCTTTTTTTCTTTATCAATATCGATTATTATCCCTATGGCTTTAAAGATATTTCCGTCTTCATCAAACATTGCAGTTATCCTCATTTTGCACCAAATATATTCATTTTCATTTTTTCTAACTCTAATCTCAGTTTCTGTATAAGAATCGCCATATATAATATCATTTAACATTTTTCCTAATTTCCTTATATCATTTTTATGAATAAAATTAGTTTTATATATATTTTTACTTATGTTAATGATAACCGACTTATATCCAAATTTTTCATTCCAGTTTTCCGAAAAATATACTGTGTCTTCAGTAATGTTCCATTCAAAAATTATATCCTCTGTTTGAGACATAATTATCCTATAACGCTCTTCACTTAACCTAAGTTTCTCTTGCACAACTTTAGATTCAGTTATATTTATTACAACACTGTAACTAAATAATTTTCCTTCTCTATCCCTTACTATTTGTCCATTATCAAGTATCCATATAACTCTTCCATCTCTTCTTTTTATTCTATATTCTATATTATATCTGCTACTTTTCATTAATTGGTTCTGCATCTCTTTTTTAATTCTTTCAATATCTTCTTCATGAATAAATTCAACGAGTTTTCTACTTGAGATTTCCTTAAATTCATTTTTCTTATATCCTAAAAGACTCAAACAACCACTGCTTGCAAAATCTAATAAATATTCTCCATTATCTATTCTAAAACGATAAACTCCTCCTGGAATATTAGAAGTTAAGGACTGTAAATCTCTATTTTTCTCTTCTATATTCTTTTTGTTTTTCTCTATTGTGTCTATCAAATCATTAAAAGCAGTAGCTATTTCTCCAAATTCATTATCTTCATTGTATACAAACCTATCTGTAAAATCACCCTGTTTTATCTTTCTTATTACCCCTAATAATTTATATATAGGTTTAGAAAAATAATTAACTATGAATGCACAAGATGTTATTATAAGTAATACGATAAAAAATAATGCTACAGTTATGTTCTCTATGCTTTTGTTTATAGGAGTCTTAAATTCATTCCATTCAACTCCACTAAGTACTACCCATCCACTACTCTTAATACTAGAGTAATAGCCTATTTTTTCAATTCTATCTATGTTATACTCGATAATTCCATCTGGGTTTTTATCTAAATCTATACTTGAAAACTTCTCATATAAATTACCAGATACATCAATTTTATCTATACTCCCTCCTATATATACACTATTACTTGCTGCAATTACGCCTTTTGTATCCATAACAAGCATTTTTCCAGTCTTAAAAAAATGTATTTCGTTTACAAGCTTCTCAAAATAATTCATGTTTATTACACTAGCTATTGCTCCTTGATATTCATTTTTAAAAAATATAGGACTTGCAATTATTGCACTTTTAACCCCACTATTGAATTCTTTTCTTTCTATGATATCAGTAACAACCGCTTCATCATTTCGCAACTTTTTTATTTCTTCATCTGAAAAAATCAGCTTTTCATTAATATGGCCACCATCTGATGATGTAATTATTGTCTCATTTTTATTAATAAGTAACTCTGCACTTATATAAAATCTTTCTTTTTTTCTACGACTAAAAATATCACCTAATGCTTTTTCATTATCATTATGATTTTCTTTGCTCGCTCCACTATTTGAATCAACTAGCAAATCCATAACCATCGGAATGTTTGCATCCGTTTTAAGATTACTGATGTTTTCATTAAAAAAGGATTTTAAATGTGTTGATTGATCACTTGCAAGTATCGCTACATTTTGCTTAATCATTTCTATACTTTTATCATTAAAGTTTGAAATACATATGCTTGTCGAAATAATAACAGGGATTATTCCCCATAAAATAGAGAAAATAATGAATTTTTTTCTTATATTCATTTCCTCACCTCGTTAATAGACAAATTATTTATGATTTTATAAGTAATTATAGTTATTTTATATTTATTTACATAAATAAGTATATCAGTATATGGCGAAATTTCAATAAATACTTTAAACTATATAGATACTTGAATTTCAACTCTGAATTGAGTGATAATCAACCAAAATAGAAACATCATTGCAATATGTGGATAATTTAAATTTAATCCAAACAACCCAATGGAAATATATGTGGAGCAGGCATTTAAGAATAAGCTACTAGAATATTTTATAAATATAAACTTATGTACTTATACAAAGAGCATAAATAAATTAAGAACACATGTTAAATATCAATATTTTTATAGGTATTTACAATATGAGTGAACATTTTCTTAACAGCTGGAGCCATGAATCTTGGGTTTAAAACAGTTATTCCAATAATTCTATATTCAAGGGGCTCTATTCTATATATATCGACATGATTATTTTGATTCAACATTACAAGTTCTGGCATAATACAAATTCCAAACCCACTTTCAACCATTGCAATGGTTGATTGATCATCGACTACATGGCATGTTGATATAGCATTTAATTCATACTTATGAAAAAAATTATTGATATCAGCATCACAACCTTCCCTTTGATATACAAAATTTTGTCCTCTTATATCATCTATAGTAATATAATCTCTATTGTTAGGAGTAAATTTTTTAGGAACTACACATACAAGAGGATCTTTATATATTGGTGTAATCTCTAAATTTCCAGCACTTGATGTAGATAAAAATCCTATATCTACTAGTCCGTTTTTTATCCACTCTGCCACGTCATTGTAATTTCCCTGATATAGCTCTATTGAAATGTTAGGGTATAATTTATAGAATGACTTTACAATATTGGGTATCCAATTTGTACATACGCTATTGAATGTACCAAGTTTTATAGTTCCTTTTTCTAATCCATTTAAAAGTGAAATTTCTTGCTTTAAATGTTCCTCACTATTAAGAACTTTTTGAATATGAGGTAGAATACTTTCACCATATCCAGTTAATTGAACTCCTGTTTTATTTCTTATAAACAAAGGAAATCCTAATTCTTTTTCTAAACTCGAAACAGAGTGACTTATAGCAGATGGGGTTAAATGTAAAATTTCTGCTGCGCGCTGAAAATTACTTTGTTCTACAACAGTCATAAATATTTGATATGATGACATCGACATAGTTAACCATATCCTTTCGACTTTAATAAATTCACAATTTAAGTAGTTATCTTATAAACATGGTATGAAATTTAAAGAAATCTAGATGAATTATTTTCAACCTAAGCATGAAAATAATGAATTTTACTTATGTAAGTAATGATAATATAATAGGTTAAAACAGTCAATAAATCATATATATGGAGGGGATTTTATGAAGATTGCAATTCTAGGTGCTGGGGCAATGGGTAATCTTTATGGTGCATATTTATCTCGTTGCAATGAGGTATATATGATTGATGTAAATAACAAAATTGTAGATTCAATTAATCAAAAAGGTATAGTTATCTATGAGAAAGAAGCCAATAAAGATATTATATTTCCTGTTTCTTCTGTAACTGATTCAGAAGGTTTAGGAATAATGGATCTCGTTATTGTTTTTGTAAAAAATATATACACTATCTCTGCTATGGAAAATAACCAAAATATTATAGGCGAAAATACACTTGTTCTAACCTTACAAAATGGTGCTGGTAATGATAGAGATTTGCAGCAATTTGTTAACAAAAATAATATTCTAATAGGCACTACAGAACATAATTGTGCAAATTTAGAGCCTGGACGCATTTCCCACAACTCGAGCGGAGTAACCAATATCGGTATGTTAACTTATAATATCGAAATCTTACAAAAAATATGCAATCTTTTTATAAACTGTAATATAGATACACGAATTTATGAAAATATTCAAGAAATAATTTGGAATAAACTATTTATTAATATGTCTCTTAATTCTGTTACTGCAATCTTGCAGTGTAAAGTTGGATATCTACACGAGAATAACGATGCAAGCAAAATTGTAAGAAATATTCTATCAGAAGCAGTAGATGTTGCCATTGCAGATGGGACTTATTTCAATAAAGATGAAGTAATAGAAAAAGTAGAAAAACATATTAAAGAAGATTTTCATGAAGTAATAACTTCAATGAATCAAGATGTAAAAAATAAAAGACTTACCGAAATAGATCATATTAACGGTGCTGTAGTGAGAGCAGCTAAAGAATATAATATCCAAACACCATATAACGAATTTATTGTGCATTTAGTGCATGCCATAGAAGGCATGTATGGGACCGGAGCATGTTAAACACATTCTAATAATACTCCTTCTAAAGTATTGTGTGGCACTTAAAGTGAAGCAATGAACAACCGAAATAGAATACATATATGTTGCGCAGGACTGTGAAAAATTTCACTAGGAATATCTAACTGGAAAGTTGCACCACTTCTGCGTGTTCCTGTGACAAGCACAGGACAAGCAAAAGCGGAACAACTTCCCACTAAGATATTCCAACAGCTTATTTTTCAATGCCTGACTCCACATATATGTATTCTATTTCTTTGTTTTATTGTCACTTTAATTATTTCAGCAATTCCTAATCTATAAAAAAGGTAATATGTTTTGTGAAAAGTTAGAAATAATGCACTTTAAAAGTATTGTCAACATAGAAATATAAAAATACTTGCTAAAATATGCTATACTTTAAGTTACACTAAACAAAGAAATGGAATATAAGTTGTTCAAAAGCGTAGTCTTTGAAGCAAGCTCTTTGGATGCAACTTATGTTCTTAGAATCACCCAGTAAAATCTTCAAGGAACCGAAGCAAACACATATATTCCATTTCGGTTGCTTAGAAGTAAACTTTAAATAACCTCTTAATGCAAGTATTTTTATATTTCAGATGTTTCGCAATACCTTTGAATTAGGAACATATAATAATTAGTCTTTAATGTATTTGTTGATTGTAGCTGCACCTTCTTCATTTGCATGATAGTAAACTCTTAGATTACCCATATCATCCATTTCAAACCTTGTTTCTTCAAGAAGACCATTGGCTTCGGCAGTCATTAACGCCGAAATTACAGCATCCCTCTTAAGCGCTTTGTACTTACTATAGTCTCCTTTTAAAGCTTCAATAACGTCTTCTGCGCAAGCCTCTCCAACTTTTGTAAAATGTTTCAAAATAGCATAATTAAGTGGTTTCATACTATTTTTCCTCCTTTTTTCTGAATAAATCCAATGGATTCATTGCAATTACTAATATACCTACTATCATTAATACAGCAGCGCCCCAAGCTATTGGAGGTAATGACCAACCTTCTATACCGGAGAACACACCAAGTACTATCCAGCAACAGAACGGTCCCCAAAATGAGTATGTACCGTTACAAGCCATACCAAGTGCGGCACCACACATGCTATTTCCTTTATACCACATCATATATGAAACGAATGCACAAAGACCACTTATAGCTAACCAAATCATGGCAGGACCGCTTGTAAATGCTTGAATAGTAAGATTTGTTGAAAGATTAACGTTACCTGCCATCATTCCTAAAACAGGAAGTAAAATAATTAAGTTTGAAAGACCTGCTATCGCCTGACGAATAGTAATACCAATCTCTGAGTCAATCATAGACGTACCATAACCGGCTACACATCCTTCAAATCCCCACCCAAGAGCGGCTATAAAAGCAATAATAATACCTAATAACATACCTTTTGGTGCATCACCGGCAACGCTTGTACTTCCTATCATAAAACTAGCACCAACACAGATGGCAATACCTAGCATCATACGTTTATTTAATTCTTGTTTGAATAGAATTCTACCTAAAATAGCGCCAATAGCTGGACAAAGAGCAGTTATTGGAATAACTATTGAACCTGCCATCTGAAGACCAACAACATAAGCTGTACTAGAAATAGGACCTCCTATAAGAGCTGCTAAAATCATCATACGACCTGGAGTAGTATTAATACATCTTAAGAAATCTCCAAACTTACCTTTAACGCTAGCATAAATAATTGCCCAAACGGCACTGCAAGTATCATTTACTGCGCTGCCTAGTGCACCTAGTAAATATGTAATAGCAAAAGCTGATAAGCCAGCTGAATTAACTCCATACCAATCACTCCAAACTCCTTTAGTCATACCCAAAGTTAAGAACGCTGAATAAAATCCATACATAAGACCTGAAAATAAAGCAATTGTGATACCTTTTTTATAAAATTGTGCTGATAATTTCTTTTTCGCAACAACCGCGGCTTCATTAGCTATAGTATTTACCATTGAAAAATTCCCCCTTAAATATAATTCCTTATTTTTATAATTTCAATAATTTCAGTAACTTATATTAATTCACTTTAACTGAATCACTATTTTGATTAAATAAGCTATTGTTTTTATATTACTCATAAGTAAAATTACTATGCAGTAGATTAAACATAATTGTGTTCAAATTTCTAAGTTCATTTTGTGAACACATTTATATTATCATTGTTCAGCGTTCATTACAATGCGTTCATATAAAAAAATAATATTTTGTATAAATAAACTACTTTTTCCTTATAACAAATTAACACTACTAATATTTTTATCTTCCAGAAATATTAGTGGTGTTAATATCTTTCTCAATTATATAGGTTCATCATTTTTATTTTTCATTAATATTCTTAAGTTATCTTTTCAACTTTAATTTTATAAATATCTTATCAGCTAATTCAAAAAATACTTGATCTTTTGTAAGTATAAGTATACCTAAATATACAATTCCACATGCTGTCACTTCTAGTAAGCATGCAATCATTATATTTGATATAACATATTTTATTCCTAGAGTTATTGGAATGAATACAAGTGAGTAGTAAAAATACTTCATGTTCTCGAACGCAAATAAATGAATATCTAATTTAATTACTTTCTTAACCAATCTATACTCTAATCCTATTACTATTAAATTTGCTATAAGTGTTGTTGTTATTGCCGTTACCATGTCGAAGGTACCCGTATAGAATAAAATCATATTAAATATTAAGTTAATTACTCCACCAATAAGTACCAATATTGCATCATCTTTTTCTTTTCCATGTAAGTATATCATCTGGTTGGCTATTACTCCTTCAACACCAATACTTAACATATATATAGAAAATACTATCATTACTGGAACCGCCGCTAAGAATTCTGCTCCTCCAAATATGTATATTGCTTCTTTAGAAAGACATAGAAGCCCTACTGAAGCTGGGAATAAAAATAGGAAATATATCTTTATTACTCTCTTTAGTAGTATTAGGTATTCTCCTTTTGATTCATTTCCTAGGTAGTTAGATAATCTCGGCATAGTTACTTGAATAACCGTAAGGAGAAGTGTATTTATTATGGTCATTATTCTCTGAGCCATATAATAATATCCAACTGCTGTAGTTCCTCCTATGCTATCCTTCAACATTATCTTATCAAGCTGAGTATATAAAACACCTGTGTTAGAAAGGATTACAACATAAAGCATAGGTCTTATGTGTCTAAGAAATTCTAAATTAGAAAAATCAAAACTCAATTTCTTCTTTACATACACAAAGCTTATTATGTTATTTATGAAATTAAATCCTATAACTAAATACAAATAGAATAAATAGTCTTCCTGATCTCTTACGAATAGCAAAATAAGTGCTGAATATACAATTCTAACCACCATAGTTTTAATGGCAATAAAATCATAGTTCTCAAGAGCTTCATTAACCCACTCAACATAAAAAAGGTTAAACACTAAATTAAACCCCATAATTATACATGTGTATAAATAAGGTTCATTCTTATAATAAATTGCTACAAACGCCATGTAAGCAGCTGAAGCTACAATATTGGTAATACTTGTAAAAATAAATAAACTGGTGAATGTCTGCCTTAGTTTAACTTTGTTATCACGAACTTTGCTCACTTCTCTTAAACCATATTGATAGATTCCAAAACTCGCAAATATTAAAAAATACGCTGTTAAGGAATCTCCATATCCCATATATCCATATAATTCTTTTCCAACAGATCTAGTTACCAACGGTATAACTAGTATAGGTAAAATTATATTAAATAAATTGAGCATTGCTTTAAAAATTGCATTTTTTGAAATTGATTTAGCCATTATTTAGCCTCCATAAATATATTCTAATTAACACTGCATATTTCATAACCCCTAAGGCAATATGTTTGCAATTAAAAATTCTTTTATTAAAATCTACAGTTCCAATTAGAACCTATTTCTTATTAAATTCGTTGCTTGTAAACATGTAATTGGAATAATCTCAACTGTACTTAATTAATTCCTTATTGTCCTTCGCACTTTTTCAATTGTACATTCTACAGAATTTATTGTCAATTTACATATAAAATTCATGTAAAATATTGAAATTTAATGGACTTTTTCCTTAAAATAGAATATAATTAAACTAACGATTGTTAGTTTGAAAGTAAAAAAATAATATGGACAATAAAATTGGTGTTTTCAAACTCTATGAAGTATTTTCAGTTGATTGTGTTTGAAATATATTATCATGCATAATTTTAAAATCTTAAAATTATGCATGATAATACCATTTTTTATAAGGAGTTTTATGAATACGAAGGAAAGAATAGTTTATGAATCACTTAACCTTTTTTCTATCAAAGGGTTTGATGCCATTTCTGTTAGAGATATTGCAAAAGCTGTTGGAATAAAGGCTAGTTCTATTTATAATCATTTCAAAAACAAACAGGATATTTTGGATACTATAATAAAGAAATATTCTGAACGTGTATCAAACTTTTTTAATAATGTTCAGTTTGCTGAAAATGATGAGATTTTAACAGATAAAATAAAACAAATATCTATAGAAAACTTTTTTAGAAAAAGCACATCTATATTTAAATTTTATTTAGAAGATGAGCATATGATTAAATTTAGGAGACTACTTACTATTGAGCAATACAATAATTCAAAAATTGCGCATTTATATAATAAGATATTTATTGATGATATTTTAGATTTTCAAGTAAGAACTTTCAAACTCCTTATGAATGATAATATTTTTATAAAAAAAGATCCCTACACCTTGGCTCTTCAATTTTATTCCCCAGTTTTTCTATTGTTTTATAAATTTGAAAATATAACTGATAAAGAACGTGCCTCTTTAGAAAACCATATATCTGAATTCAAAGATATTTATATAATGAAAGGGTGATTATTTGTGAATGTAACTGTAATTTATGGAAGCATGGGGAAAACTAGTACATATAACTGCGTTCAATTGCTGCTAAATAACCTTAAACTCAATATCAATATAAAAGTTAACGAATTTTTTTTATCACAAAACTATTATGATCATGATTATTATCTTTACCCTGAAAATTATCTTAATGTCTACTCTAATACAACTATTGTTAATTCTATTGCAAAATCACTTAATGCTTCAGATTTAATTATTTTTGCTTCTCCCTCATTTACATGTGATATTAGCGACGAAATGAAACTGCTCTTAAGAAGCCTCTCTTCTCATCACTTGATAAATGCTCATGATTCTTCAATGCATAATAAAATCGGATTAGCTATTTCAACCACTCCTGGCGCTGGTCTATCTTATACCACAAAAATCTTAAAGAAAAACTTAAATTATTTAGGTATAAATAAAACATTTACATTTTCTAAAACGCTATATGAAGTCAATTGGAAAAACATAAGCCTTAGAACTAAGAAACAACTACATAAAAAATTTCTTAAACTCTCTTATAAAATTTTAACCCTATACAATAAATCCCATAATCCCAAAGCATCTTTTTTCAATAAACTCACTTCACCAAAAGTAAATATGCTAAGCAAAAATAACGACTACAAAGTGATAGACCTCAACTACCGAAAGAAAGAAACCTATTATCACAGCAAGCATATTTAAAAACAATATATAACTTACTGAAATAAGGAGTATGTTTTGTTCCGGTTTCTAAGGAATTTTAATAGGTGATTCTAATATTAGAATTTGTCCCACTGCGCTGGCTTCAAAGACAAGCTTCGAACTAGCACTATTGGACAACTTCTAATCAAGAATCATAACCATTAAAATTCCTAATGAAACACTCAACAAAACATAATTCAAGCCAAGAAATTACATGCATATTTACAGAATAGACACCTAGAAATAGACTGCTAAAAGTACTAAACGGAGAGTTACTCGTTTAATTATTCTGCTCTTAAAATATGATCTATACCAGAAAGAGAAGGTACACTTTTACGTAGTGTTGCATTGAAAATAAAGCTGTAGGTATTTCTTCTGTAAAAGTTGTTCCAATCCTGCTTGTCACTAGCTTGCCTAGGGAACAAGCAGGATTGGTGCAACTCTTACTGATAGAAATCCACAGTTTTATTTTCTAGCAACCGAGTAACAGTGTACCTTCTCTTTCGGCTGGTGATATTGTAATCTACAGTTTAAGTGTCTTTTTTAAGTATTCTAAATCCTCTAGTGAATCTATTTCGAATATATCATTTGAATTTATTTTTTCAATATATACATCCATTTTATCCAAATTATCTACAGCGATACTATCCCAGTATAGATCCCTGAAATCCCCTTTGTCTATTGCTTCTTCTACTTTTTGCGATATAAACGCACCATCTTTTGATGTCCAGAAAGATGCTCCTGACATTATGTAACTTGGTTCATCGCCTTCTTTTCCGATATCGACACCAAATATTCTTCCACTATCATCATATTTTAATATCCATTCCCCTATTATATTTTCTTTGCAGGCTGAATAGTACACTGATGTGACTGGTTTATCTTTTGGTAAAAAGTTTCTTGTAATATAATTATCTGCATCTATAACAAATGCATCTTCAAGGTATTGCCTAACTAAGTACATAGTGTAAATGTTATTATAAACATCATATTTATCATTAATCACTTTTATTAAATTATATTTATTAACTATCTCATCAAACTTCTCATGTAAGTAACCTGTTAACACTATAATTTCATTAATTCCAACTTCTTTTAAGTTTATAATTTGTCTCTCAAGCAGGGACATACCATTAACTTCTATTAAAGACTTTGGCGTAGTTTCAGTCAACGGTCTAAGCCTAGTTCCCATTCCTGCCGCCATTAAAATCGCTCTCATATTTACCTTCTCCTCACAGCTAATTTAAACTATTTATTAAACATAAACAATCTCAATCTTATTATATATGGTTACATAATGATAATATAGCATATTATTTAAATTTATGGAATATTGCAACAAATCCCAAGTATAGTTGCCCTTATCATTACTGAATGCTATATAGATAAACATACATAAACTTGATTTATACTTTAAAATATATCTCTCACCAGAAAGAAAGGGTATTCTTTTGCGCAGTGTTGCATTGAGAAACCAGCTATAGGATTTCTTAAGTAAAAGTTGTTCCATTCTTGCTTGTCATGAGCTTTAGCTCAGGAGCATGCAAGAATGGGTACAACTTCTGCTGTTAGAAATCCATAGCTGGTTTCTCTCGCAACCGAGCAACAGAATACCCTTTCTTTCGGTAAGTTACACGCATAAATCAAAGTTATGCTTTGACTATCTATACTTAAAGTTTCTTTAAATATTCCTTAGCTCTATTGTATCTATCTATTCCGTAAGTACCAAAATCATCGCCTTCAGCTTCCTTTATTAAAGTCCACACTGCCCACAAAAAGTCTTGGCATATTTGATGAATTAGAAGTCTTCTTCTCGAATCATTATCAGCTTCTTTTCCTTTAAAGTATAATCTAAACATTAACTCAATGTCATCTTCTGAAAATTCATTCTCTAGAGAAAGGGCTGCCAAATCCCACATATCATCATTAATCCCACTATACTCCCAGTCAATTAAATAAATTCTACCTTCAGTATCTTTAACTAGATTCTCAGAAACTAAGTCATTATGCGATGGTACAAATACCCTATTACAAACTTTTAATTCTTCTTCAAGAGCCATTACCTTTTCTCTTACTTCATCGTAATCATCAAAGAAATTTCCATCATCTTTTCTTAATATATTTTCATACTTTTCAAGTTCTCTGAACATGTTAAATTCATTATCCATATGAAAATCTATACATTCATGTAGATCTCTCAAAATAGATGTAACTTGCTTTAAGTTTTCTTCTTTCTTGATACTTCTATGAGTTAAAGTTTCTGCATTTTCTATAAACTTAGATATTTTAACTCCAGTTTCAAGATTAAAATAAGGTACTTCTACATTATAACCTTTCTCAGAAGCAATTGCAGAATTGAACATTTCTGTGCTTCTATTAATCATTTGTTCTGTTCCAACCCCTGCAACTCTTAAAATATATTTATTCTCTTTAACAGATATTTTATAGTTTTTATTCGTCATACCACCTGCTGGAACAACTTCAGTAATATCTTCATCATTTACTTTTAATGAATCTTTGACAATAGCCTTAATACTATTAATTTCATAGCTAAGTTCTCTTCTTCTTATTGTTGGATAAAGATAATTTTTTATCTTTTCATATTCCTTCGCGCTATCTGCATCTCCCCAAGCAAGGTCGTCTATCTTAACGAAACCTATGTTGTAATTTCTAGCGACATCTAATAATACATATTCATAATTTAAATAAGGATTAACATTCCCCTTGAATTCTTCAAGCATCATTGTATATAACTTATAAGAAATCTTAGTAAGTCCAATCATTTCTCCATCAATTCTGTTAAATTGATGAATATCCTTAGACATTTTAAATAAGTGATTATCTCTTATTTCAACAAAGGCCTCATCACCTGACCCACTTTCATTTGTAAATAGTATACAGTCTCTATTTTGACTTTCCACTAATTCTTTTATAGCTCTCTTTTCAAAAATCAAATCATTTTCTATAAGTAAGAAATCATCATCAATATAATCTTTAGCTAAAGATAATGAGTGCATAGTACCTGTCCATTTGTATGTATCACTTTTTATTAAAATAATATTTTTGCTATTTCCAAAACACTCTTCATAGTACTTACTTTCATATCCTGTTACTATAACAGTTTTAGTTATCCCATTTTCCTTTAATATACTTAAAGTTCTATCAATTAATTTTAAGTCCTCAATTTCAAGCATACCCACAGGTTTTCCAAACTCTTCTGCTCTACCAGCAGCAAGTATTACTGCTTGTTTTACTATCTTTCTTTCCCCTTCATGAAGCTTTAATCTCGTATTTTTAGCTGAAGCTATATTTTCTTCTAAAAACTTCATGCCTTTTTCAGTCACTTTATATAAAGTCCCTCTATTATTTGTTATTCTATCTATAAATCCATCTATAGTAAACTCTTTTAAAACAGCATTAACCTTTCCAAGAGATATATTTGTTCTTTTAGCTAATTCCCTTTGGTTAATATTAAAGTTATCATTTAAAGTTTTCAAAATTTCTATTCTATCCTCTAACATACTACACTTAACTCCCCTTTTAAGTTATATAATTTATTCATTGTTCGAATTTTGAACTATAATTAATTATATTCCTGAAAATTATGGATGTCAATAACAATAAGACACATGAAATTAAATATATTCAATTATAGACAGTTATTAACTTATGGATACAATCACATGAAATTAAACAAAAGTACCTTAAAATATCTGTATAACCAAAAAGAAATGGTATTCTTTTGCGCAGCGTTGCATTCAGAAAATGGCTGAAAATATTTCTTCATTAAAAGTTGTTCCATTTATGCTTGTCCTGAGTCTTACCTCAGGAACAAGCATAAATGGGTGCAACTTTTACTGTTAAGTGAGAATCCAAATCTTTGATTTGGTTATCGAACTTACTCAGCGAACGCAAGTGAGTCGAGTTTCACACATCCTCAGCCATTTTCTCTAGCAACCGAGCAATAGAACACCATTTCTTTCGGTTCTACATATTTTAAGCTCTAACAGCTCCATCTTGTCCGAAATTATATACTTTACCATCTACATACATAGTTTGATTCACAGCCATTTGTCCATTTGGTGTAAAGTAGTACCATTTACCATTTAAGTACACCCAGCCTTTTTGCATCAAACCATTTTGACCCAAGTAATACCAGCTATTATTTAAATTCATCCATCCTTTTCTCATTTCCCCAGTAGCTGGATCTAAGTAATAAGTTTGTCCAGTTTTATTATCAACTTTCCAACCTGATGCTCTATATCCCAAATTATTCAAGTAATAATATTTTCCACCTGTAGATATCCACGCATCTTTAACTTGCCTATTTTTCTTATCAAAGTAAGCTGGCTTGCCATTTACAGTACCCCATTCTTCATACTTTGTTAAGTCTACCCAACAATCATTATATTCATCATAGAATTGATCATCATCATATTGATCTCCACCATCACTATCGTCATTCCAATTAGAGCTATCAACTCTATAAACTTCAAGTGTATAAGTGTTACTTTCAGCACCATCCTCTGATGTTACTACTATTTGAATTTCAGTTTTTTGTGCTCCTCTAATACTTACGGATATCGGAGTAGCTGTATAATCTTCTCCGTTAACAGTAGTTGTTGATTTAGAGTCTTGCGGAACAGGCGTTACTTTAACACTTGTTATATTTTGATCAACACGCACTTTAGTGACATTCTCTGTAGGATCAAAGTTATAATCGCCAGTGCTAAGTATAACATTCTTTAGTGTAGCATCACTGCCTTTCGTATTGTTTTTAATTACAACTGTATATGTTTTACTAGTTGTTCCATCCTGTGCTGTTACTACTATTCTAAGAGTAGTTTTTCCACTGCTGTTCAAAGCAATTTGTTCAGCTTCACCTGAAACAAAATTATATGATTCATTACTTCCATCAATAGTTCCAACAATAGATTTAACACTAGTATCTTGAGGTACTACCGTTATCTTTTCAGTAGTATCTTCTTTAGCTACTGTTGTGGTATAGCTGTACTTATCACTTGAAAAACCTTGATTTCCATCACTATTAGTTAAAGTATATCCATTAATCTTTAAAGAATTAAGCGAAGCTTCATTTGAATCTTCTCCTGAGCCTGGATTGCCATTATCATAGTTATTAGGCAGATAAAATACATACTTATCTCCTAGTGGCTTACTCTCATAATTAGGCGTTCCTGCTGTTGATTGTGTGGTATAGAAGTTATCATAATACGCCTGAATCACAATCTTCTTCGCCTTATTTAGCGATACGTCAAGACTAGCACTTCTTTTATTACTGCTATCTAATCCATTGTTAACAGAAGCAGTTGCTTCCACTAAATTATTTCCATCTACACTATCTGAAAGCCAAACTCTAATGTATTCATTTTTGTTACTTCTTGCTCCCGTAAAAGATACATTTACCATGTCTGAATTTTTTGTATATAAATCATAAGTACGTCTAGACGTAATAAAATTATCTATTATATTGTCTTTAACACCCGGTTGAGTTAAATAAGTATTATCATTACTATCATTATTATCAAAAGCTAAATTCATACTAAACGAACTTCCTGCTAATTTGTATACTGTTAAAAGATATCTAGCTAATATTTTTGATGAATTAGTTACACTTCCATCTTTTCCAGCATACACATCTATCTGAATTATATTAGATGTTGAACTAGCCATAAAATCAATATACTGTTCACCATTCTTAAGTTCAGATTTTGCGACTCTGGTCGTTCCCGTTGAATCTGTATACCTATTCGTTACAACGTAGGCCACCGTATCCTTACTTTTTATTAAAGTAGGATCAATACTTATTAGTCTAGCTCTTGGATCCACATATATCTTACCTGAATATTCTTTAAAACCATTAGTATTCGTAGTAACGTCAAATTTCTTTCCTACATATGCTAACACGCTAGAATCATCATTATAATCTGCTTTTGTTATTCCTGATTCTTTTAAGCTATAGTCTGAATCTGCATTTAAATTGTTGTATTTAATTTCTATAGAATATACCTTTTGAATATTATTTGAATTGTTTGATGAACTCAATCTAACAACAATCAAATCTGATTGTCCTAATCTTTCTAAATTACCAATTAGCATGTGACCATCAATCTTATACTCAGTGCCTTCTGTTGCAGGTTTTCCGTTCTTATATACCTTTGCACCTGTTAATGACATAGTAGAATCAAAAGTCATGTTATATTTTAATGTTGAAGTTGAATCGGGTACATCAAAAGTATATCTAAGAGGCATACTTTTGTCTGGGGTCGCTACAGTTGAATATAAAAATGGTACTGTGTTATTTTGGCTTAACTTAGTATCTAAAACTTCCCCTGTATTTGTATCAAAATATGTTGATTCACCTACATAAGCGTTAAACATCATAGGATTTATCTTACCTACAACATATTGAGTTCCATGCTCTACTGTTATTTTATCATTAGCATAGGTTGTTGGAACAGGATTCTGTGTCTCTATCTTTTCGATTGTGTTGTTAGCTGAATCTGCAGGCGTATATATTACGTCTTGTGTAGTTATAGTTATTTTATATTCAATTCTATTAACACCTAACGGTAACCCATTTATCACCTTTCCAACTATTTTAGATGTTGAGCCACTTGAATTTCCAGCATCTCCAATGCTTATTCCTTGATCAACTAATATGGCATTTCCATCAACGGTCTGCCAACTAGTCCCATTTATAGTCATTATATCAATTCGTTTAGCAACAATACCACTTGTTGATTTTTTGCCTGATTTTGCCTGACTCTCAAGAGTGGATCTGTCCGTTATATCATCAGCACTAAGTGAAATTGTAAATGCCCCTGTCACACTTGTAGTAGAGTATATCTTTTCAGAAGTTGTTGTATCTGTTCTAGGTGTAAGTTTTGCACCATCAGCCGTTACTGTTATAGCAGTTGCATCCGTACCTATTGTTGCCGCACTAACAGCTTGTTCAATAAATCCTTCTGGCAAAAATGATATTATACTTGTAAATATCACTAACAATGCTATAAACCTTTTTTTCATTTTTTCCATTAATGTCGCCCTCCTAAATTGTAAAAATTGAGAATTAAATAAAAACCGGTCATCATATTGTTATTTATATTATCATATTAATTTACGGATTTACCAAACTGGCAAATTATCCAAGGCAATATATCTTTCTTTATTAGTTAGATATTAATTTATATAAATTAATATTTTTAAATTGAGCATTCATACCATTTAAATTAATATGCTGTAATAAATTACTCTAAATTAATAATTAACTTAATTATACCATATTTTAATTATAGAGCCATATACTTTTCTCATTAGACATATAAATACATAAATGGACTAATTATATCTCAATAAAAATCTTTGTTTATCTCACTTATTAGATAAAATACCTCTTTTTCCTTTACGCGGAACCATAAACCAATAACCTTCCATAATATAATACAATACGCATATATCATGGAAGGTCCTTTTATTATATTTCTATCATATTTTTCTTTTTTCTACCTATAGTCCCCAGTCAGTATTATCTCTCCAAAAAGTAATATTCTCATATTATGATTTACCTTTAAATGAATTTTTACATTTAGGACATGTTACAGAAATTTTCCCCTGCTTTCTTGGGACACGCAATTTTTGCCTACAATTTGGACATGTAAAATATTTATGAGTCTTTAAATCCTTTGTTATATTCATCTTACGTCTAAACCAAACTATTGCAGAATTTCTTATTCTCAAATATTTATAATTCTCTTGCTGACGCTTATATATATTCCTTGAAAAAATTCTATAAACACACACTAATGTTGGAATGTATGCTATCAGTTCAAGCCCAATTAAAGCTCTTGGTAATAGATTTGTTATCATTAATAATATAAAAGATAAGACAAGCAATGCTTTTGATAAATTATCACCCCCGTATCTCCCGTACATAAATCTTCTTAACCACTCCATTTTTTCACCTCTTTAAATTTTAGTTATTATAACTTGTAGGATAAATCTAATTTATCTAAATATTATTACTTTCAAATATAGTGTAATAAGCGAAAACTATCAATACATATACTCTAAATAATCTATTAATTTTTTATTAAGTTCATGTATCCTATAAAGGTATTGTGTATCACCGAAATATAAAAATACTTGCAGTAAGAGATTAATTTAAGTTTACTGCTGAACAACCGAAAGTGGATATATGTGTTTACTCCGGTTCCTTGAAGATTTTGCTGGATGATTCTAAGAATACAAGTTGTACCCAAAGTGCTTGCTTCAAGGACTACGCCTTGAACAAGCACATTTGGGACAACTTATATTCTAAGAATCATAGCCAGTAAAATCTTCTGATGAACACTGCGTAAAAACATACATCCACTTTCTTTGTTTAATAGTAAGCATAAATAGCGATATATTTATGCAAGTATTTTTATATTTTTCTGATTACAATACCTTTAATGAATATTCAAGTCTTTTCATACAGTTTTTATATTTATAATACAATACTCATATATTCTTTGGTCTGTATATGTGAAATAATTAATGTGGTAGCAAAACAAAGAAATAGAATACATATATGTGGAGTCAGGCATTGAAAAATAAGCTGCTAGAATATCTTAATGGGAAGTTGTTCCACTTTTGCTTGTCACAGGAACACGCAGATGTGGTGCAAATTTCCATTTAGATATTCCCAGTGAAATTTTTCACAGCCCTGCGGAACATATATGTATTCTATTTCGGTTGTTCATTGCTTCACAATACCCTTATTATAGACTCTAAATTGCTGCAGCAATTGCATTTGCAACTGCCGTTGCTTCTTTATCTTGATAAGACCAAGTTGAAACTTTTTGAGCCTCACTCGCATTTGTTAAATATCCAAATTCAATTAATATTGAAGGCATAGCTGTATTTCTACATACAAATAAGCCACTATCTCTAGGACCTCTGTTTGTTGCACCAGTACTGCTTGAAATAGCTGATGCTACTGATGATGCTAAATTCATACTTGTTGATAGCTTATAATCACTATAAGCCCCACCAAAACTTGAATCTTGAGCCCTAGAACTATAATAAACTTCCACACCATTTACTGATGCTGTAGCTGCAGCGTTATGATGTAGACTTATGAATAAATCTGCACCAGAATTATTAGCAATATTAACTCTGTTGGTAAGACTTTGAGTAACTGCAATAGTTTCTCTATCTGATGAATTTCTTGTCATTATTACTGTATAACCTAATGCCTCAAGTTTTACTTTCAACTTTTCTGCAACCTGCATATTTAGATCCCGTTCAACATATGTTACTCCATTATGAGTAGCATATGCACCATCATCTCCGCCAAAGTTATGTCCTGGATCCAATACTATTACTTTTCCCGAAGTGCTTCCAGGCACCCTGTTTCCTCTTTTTCCATCCGGCCCTATTTGCCAGCCATTTATAATTACACCTTTAAGCATAATACCTGTAGCTGGATCTAGATAATAGTAACTACCTCCATCTACAGCCCAGCCTGATGCTCTTGCACCACCGTTTCCTAAATAGTACCAATTTCCATTTTGCTGTATCCATCCTGTTGCCATTATTCCAGTAGAATATAGGTAATACCAATTTCCATCTGGTTTAATCCAACCTGTTAGCATGTCTCCACCAGAATTAAAATAATACCAATAACCGCTAATCGAAACCCAGCTTGTTCTCATAGCACCATTGGAATCTAAGAAATATTTTCTACCATCGATTAGTTTTAAGCCGGTAGTCATACTTCCATCACCTTGGAGATAATACCACTTATTATTATCTTTCGCCCATCCAAGCTGCATTGCTCCACTTGGTTTAAGATAATACCATTTCCCACCTAAATAGATCCATCCTTTTGCCATAACTCCGTTACTATATAAGTAATACCAGTTATTATCAGGATTAATCCATCCAGTCGCCTTACTACCATTTGATCTGTAAAAATACCAATTCCCACCTTCTAGCTGCCATCCAATTGGAGAAGCAATATTTATACTATTATCAGTCGAAATTTTAATTGGTTCAGTCACTTGTGCTCCCGTTGGCCCTGGCGAAGCTGTTTGAGGTTTACTTGTTGTAGTATTTGATCCCGAAGTGGACCCTGTACTTGAATTTGTTCCAGTACTCGTGCTATCGGCATCATTAGTAGGCTGAGATACTAGCCCTGCTGATATTAATAAATTATTATATAATTTATTAACTTCTTCCCCATATGTAAGACTTGGAGCCCATTTTCCACCCAAGGCATTTACTGTTACAGCTTTACCCTTAATAGTTGCAAAATGTCTTGGATCATATGTATTGCTTCTTGGATAACCAGAAGCTCCTGCATAAAGTGCTAAGTGATCTACATGAGCTTGTACACCTTCATCCCAAGTATTAAATCTTTGGTGAGCAATAGGATCAGTATCAGATCCCCCTACACTCGTCTTCATTCCACATGGGTTTTTATAGCTCTCATCCAGAACTCCTCCAAATCTTCCATACCCTGTTTCTTTAGCCGCTTGAACATATGCAATCGCTGGATTAACATTGCCGTGAGTCGGTGCATATTTCCAGTATAACTGTGCTAATCCTACAAATGTATCAGTTGCACCATTAGCTTTAGCCCATTCTTCTGCTTGTTTTACTGTTACCTTTGTACTCGATATTATGTTATTGTCTGCAACAGCTGCTTTTACATTAGTAATTGGAATTAGTACTAAAACTATTACAAATGCAAAGAAAAATGTCGTCAATTTCTTAATAGCTTTCAAAACAGCGTTCCTCCGTTCATCTTTGGTTTAAGGACAAAATTTCATAATCCAAATCCTTGGAATTTAACGATGATTGTCCAATATATAATACAACTTAACATATTGTTTTGGGGGCTAATAAAACAGACAAATCGCTTTTTCTCTTATGCAATTTCTACCATAAATATTTTTAATGTCTATAACTATAATTCTTGGACGCCTTACATTTAAAAATATGACAACTCTACAACTAAAACTTATATCGTATACTCATCTAATCAGGGTAATTTTGTAGTAGGCCTTGATTATAATCATCAGGATACTGATAATTTTATGCCAACTTCTGATAATGATATAATTATTGGAATAGATCATATGAAAGAAATAGTTCAATAAAATAAGAGAAGGTACCCTTTTACGCAGTATTTCATTCAAGAAATAACTGTAGTTATTTCCAGCAACCGCGTAATAGAGCACCTTCTCTTTCTATAGTTTATTTTGCACTTTATAAGTACATATCTTCAATTCTGTATATCTAAGTTCATTATATATTTGCAGCAATAGTTTCTGCTATTGCTTCTGCCACTTTTTGCTGACTTGCTGGATCTGCGCATCTTATTGCTTCTTCTTTGTTAGTTATAAATCCAACTTCAACTAATACTGCCGGAATGTTTGTATTTCTACATACATATAGATTTTGTGACTGACCACCTCTATTATATAAATTAAGCTTGCTTGCTATGTTATTATTTATAAGGGTCGCCATTTTCTTACTCTTTTCTATTCTAGCATTATCTAATCTGCCGCCAAAAGTATCATCTTGAGCTTGTGTACTGAAAAGACTAAGCACTCCATAAGCTGATTCACCTGCTGAATTATGGTGAATACTTATAAAGAAATCTGCATTTGCATTATTAGCAACATTAACTCTATGTGAGAGACTGTCAATTAAAGAACCATAAGAAGGCCGTTCTCCAAGATTTCTTGTCATTATTACATTATACCCTCTATTTTGAAGCTCTGTCTTTAATTTATCTGCAACCTGCATATTTAATACTGTTTCACTATAAGTTACTCCATCAATAGTACTTTCAGCTCCATAATCATTACCATAATCATGTCCTGGATCAATTACTATTGTTTTCTTACCAGTTGAAGGCGTATTAGTTCCACTACCTACTGGTGGTGGCTGAATTCCCGAATTTCCTGTATCTTGGTTAGATGAATTTTGTTTCTTTCCATCTGAACCAATCTTATAACCACCTACTGTAGTATTAGTAAGCATTCTTCCTGTTGTTGTATCTAGATAGTATGAATCTCCATTTGATGTAACCCAGCCTGTTGCCATAGCACCACTATCCTTTATATAGTACCATACTCCATCAATATTAATCCATCCTTTAGCCATAGCTCCAGTGTCATATAAATAATAATAAACTCCATTCTCTACAATCCAGCCTGTTGCCATACTACCATCAGTATTGAAATAATACCAATTGTTATTTATCTTAATCCAACCTATTTCCATGGCACCACTGCTGTTTAGCATATAGATTTTATTATTTATTTTAGAAAGACCTGTTACCATAATACCATCGCCTTGAAGGTAATACCAGTTTTTGTTATCCTTAATCCAACCAGTCTTTAATATTCCACCTTTGTCAAAGTAGTACCATTTATTATTTATTTTAGTCCATCCACTATTAGTAGCCATGACTCCTGAATCTTTTAAGTAATACCAATTTGAACCGTCATATTGGATTCCAGTTGCCATAGCACCTGAAGACGTTAAAAAGTACCAATCATTATTTAATTGCTTCCACCCTTTAACCATGATCCCTGATTTATCAAAATAGTACCATTTACTATTGTAATTTACCCATCCAGTTGCCATTTTTCCATCATCTCTTAAGTAATACCAATTGCCATCAGGATTAATCCATCCAATTGCTTTTGTATTATCTGATTTGTAATAATACCAAGCTCCATTTTCATTCTTCCAACCAATATTAGATGTTATATTAGGCTTATCCTCTTGTGGCTTATTTTCATTTTGAGGCTTGTTTTCTGCAATAACATCAGATGCATTTACTGGACCCGGTTTGCTTTCAGGCTTTCCTGGATTTGGAGCTGCATTAGATGATCCACCGCTACCAGTATTGTTGTTATTAGTGTTTCCATTACTTGTAGAATTGTCAACACTATCTTTTGGATAATCTACTCCAGCATAATCTAATAAATTTTTGTATAATTTATTTACTTCTTCACCGTATGTAGCACTTGGAGCCCATTTTCCACCTAAAGAGTTTACCGTAGTTGCCTTACCTTTAATAGTTACAAAATGTCTAGGATCATAAGTATCCTCTCTTGGATATCCACTAGCTCCTGCATATAAAGCTAAATGATCTAAATGCGCTTGTACACCATCATCCCAACTATCAAATTTTTGATGAGCATTTGGGTCAGTGTCACCACCACCCGATGGGTTTTTAAGTCCACATGGATTGTGATAACTTTCATCTAAGACTCCACCAAATTTTCCAAACCCAGTTTCTTTTGCTGCTTGGACATACGCAATAGCTGGATTCACATCACCATGATCTGATGAATACTCAAAATAAAGATCCGCTAAATCTGCAAAAGTGTCCGTTGCTCCCTTTGATTTGGCCCATTTTTTAGCTTGTTTCGCAGTAACCTTACTGTCTGATATTATTTTAAAATCAGTAGTTGCCGCTTGTACACTTAACGTCGGAATAAAACTTAGTACCATTGCAAAAGCTAAGACAAAAGTAATAAGTTTCTTTTTAATATTCAAAACAGTCCGCCACCTCCTTATATTTGATTTTAACAAAAAAAGTCATGGCATTAAAGGTAAATTTAAAAAAATGTAGTTTTTTTATCATATATTCATATAAAATTGTTTTTTATGGATATGATTAGCACAACATTTGGGATTTAGAATAGAATAAATTATATAAAAGGTATGCTTATTTGTAATTGTACTTATAGGTGTGCCTTTTTTATAGGTACACAATCATAAATTTGATTTATGATTTAAAATATATACTACAGCAAAAAGAGAAGTTATTTTTTTCTAGCAGTCGAGTCAAAGTAACTTCTCTTTCGGTTGGTTATCTATAAAAACTTATAGATGCATTTAAATATGCTTTTCCTACGTTATTAAACTCCAATGTTTTAAGTACATTTAAAATAATTGCAAAGATTTCATATGATGAAGTTTTTTCTCTATTAATAATCTTTAATATGTTCATTATTTCACTTTCAATCACTTTAAGATCTGAATCTGTTAATGGCTCTAAAGCTTCTTGTGACGCATTTAAGATAGATCTCTTTATCTTTGAAATACTGAACTCTTCTAATCTGCCATCCTTTTTTATTATATTCATATGCTTTGCCACCTTTCTATCAAGTGAAACTTGATTCAGGTGGAGTTTGATCTCCATCTGAATCTTATTTGAACTTATCTAATGTCGTGCCACTGTTATCCCCCACCTTTATAGAGGATGGGAGTGTTACAGTGGCTAGACATCAGATAAAATCATTTTAAATACACAATCATTATATATTATTTATACAATGTAGATATTTTGCCCTAAAAAGCATTTTTTAATCTTCAATCAAAACATACTCTCTTTCATACATTAATTCTACTCCTTTAATAATTTGAGTTTATAATCACTAAAAGAGAGCCTATTTAATAGCTCTCTTTTAGTGATGCTTTCTTCTACAATTATCAAGGTCACTTTGACAATTAGCAAGACTATCCATTAGATTATCTACTAACTTATCTGTAAGACACAATTGGTTGCATAATAGTTTTTCATTCATATTTATCAGATAACAAATAAAATTTTGATTAGTGAATGCATATAAGAATAATAGCACAGTTACTAATCGGTTTAATACTGCCTCTTGATTTCCTACGACCATTGTAGATAACGTCAAATCACTAATAGGTTCATTATTTGCTCCAAGAGTATTGAAATCAGTATCATAACAGTTACCGTTGCTCATTTTCTTCCTCTCCATGTACAACAATATTATATATATAATAATATGAATAATCTTTTCTTTTTGTTACTTTCTAAAGAACGTGAAAGAAAATAATAAAAAATTCTGTATATAGTTTGTTGTTACTGATCATCTATATCAATAAGAATTAGAAATAATAATCTATTTTTTGATTATGCTTAAATTCGAGTATTAATAATTAGAT
>NZ_MZGT01000001.1 GCF_002029255.1 Clostridium chromiireducens | reverse complement strand
TTACTATACTATCCCTTAATTTCATTTTTATTCCTATAGTTCAATTATTTAATATATATATATTAAATTTGATATTTTCAATTGATTACTTTATAATAATACATGTTAAATACTTTGATGTAAGATACGAGTTATTTTCATTTCTGTCAATAGTTGAGAACTAATAATTCTAATTTAATATAATATAAATAAATTTTTAAATACTCTATATATCTAGGTATATGAGTTAAATTCTAAGGAGGATTTAAACATTGTGTTTATGTGAAATATGTAATGCTGAAGCTGATATACATCATATTGTTCACAGAAGTGAAGGCGGCTTTGATATAGAATTAAATTATAAATATTTATGTCCATCTCATCATAGAGGAAAATATGGGCCCCATCAATCAAAGGAAGTTGATCTTAGATACAAACTAGATCTTCAAGTTAAGTTATATGAAATGTTAAAAAAAGACTATTACTCTTTTAAGGAATTAGCTCTAGAATTAAATATACCTAAAAACACTCTTAAACGAATAACAAAAAATTTAAAACTATATAAAGAAGGCTATAAAAAATCAGAAGTAATCTTCAAAATAATGGGAGAAAAAACTTATTCTGAGGAAATGATTGTTAACCTAACTTTAGATAAATTGATTGAAGATAATTATTAAATTTTTCAATTCTATTATATAGGTTATCTATATAATTATGATTTTTTAACACTAAGGCCACTAGCTTAATTAATAAGCTAGTGGCTTCACTTTATATATTTACTATTAATAAATTATGTTATCTGTGTGTATTGGTGCAGATGAAGGGAGTCGAACCCTTACACCCTAAGGCGCTAGATCCTAAGTCTAGTGCGTCTGCCAATTCCGCCACATCTGCATACCAATATTATACATCTTTTCAATATATTAAATCAAGTTAAATTTATGCTCTATATTAAATCATTAATTCACGATATATTATAACGGCTTAAATCTTCATACTCATCTTCGTACTCTTTAATCTCTTTATATCTTATATAATTTTTTAGTTCTGCTACTTTTGCACACCCCCAACCAAAATCTTTTGTTGGTGGTAAGTCTGCCTCTAATTCTTCTAAAGGAGATAAACTTAGATCAACGAAGTTTTCTACTAATGATAAGTGTATATCCTCATAAGCTGAGTATCTAATAATATATTCATCATTTGAAGGAATTATTAAGTCTTTTAGTTCTTCTTCTAATGGTAAATCAGATTCTCTCATATAATCTAAATCTTTTAATACCACTTCCGGAGTTTTCTCAACTATTGATTCTTCATCAATAACAGATTTTTCTATTATATTTAATTCTTCAATAGTGAAGGTTTTCTCTTGAATATCATCTTCCTTTTCAATCCTAAATTTCCTTACTTTGTTGATTAAATCTTCAGCCTTATCTAATAGAACCTCTGAACTTCCATTTACCTTTTCCGCAAGTATTGCAAGTTCTACTGATGAATCTGTTACTTGTTCTAGCGAATTTGATGAATTTTTTATTTCTTCCGATAATTCATAAACTGTTTCAACTATTAAGTCCTTATTATGACTAATATCCTTAAATGCACTATCTATACTCGAAACCTTAGGAGTGATTTCTTTAACCAATTCAGCTATTTCTGAAAAGGAATCCGACGCCTCATAAATTTTATTTTTTTGATTTTCAAGTTCGCTATCCATGTTTTTGGATTCTTCTACAACTTTATTTAACACGTTAACAAGTCTATTTATTATCTTATGTATATTTTGTGCTGATGCTTTACTCTTATCTGAAAGTTTCCTAACTTCTTGTGCTATAACATTAAATCCTCTTCCTGCTTCTCCTGCACTGGCTGCCTCAATAGCTGCATTAAACGCCAAAAGATTTATCTGCTCTGATATTCCGTTCATAATGTTAATAACTTCACTTACGTTTTTCATATCCCCTTGTATATACTCAATACTAACCGCAAATCTTTCAAAGCTATTATTAACACTTACAATTCCACTATTTAATTCCTCGATATCTTTAGTACCTGCTAGTGATTTATTGCTTATTACTGAGACATCTTGATTAATTAGATGCACATTATTTTTAACTAAATTTATCCTATCTCCAAACTCAGCTAGTTTATTTGTTATATCTTCAAATTCAGAGCTTTGCTTACTAGTAGTGATTGCAACTTCTCCTATTGATGCAGATATTTCTTCTGTAAGAATTGCTAATTTTTCTGCAACTTCAGTTAGTGATAGTGAACCGTCTCTAACTACATTAGCATTATCTCTTACAGATTTAATCATTACTCCTACCGACTCTTTAGCTTGCCCTACACTTGTACATATTTCACTAATTTCATCATTTACTTTAGTATATTTCTTATCAATCTGTGAGTAAAAGTCCCCTTTTGCTATGCTATCTACGTAATTTTTAGCTCCTAATAGCCTGTTTATCATCTTTATAGTAAATCCTATTATTATAACTGATATTAATAAAATCATAATTATTGTCACAATGGCATCAACCATTCCTAAACTGTCTAGTGCACTTAATAAATCTTTTTCTTCAACTGTGATTCCAATAGAAAGACCTGTCTCTCCTATTGGGCTATATGTCATATATCTTACCTTTCCATCATAAGTGTACTTTCCAACTCCAGATTGGGTTCCAATAATCATGCTTTTACCAATATTATTTAAATCGCCTAAGGATTCTTTATCAGACGTCATATTAGTTATGTTTTTATTTTCAGTCACAAGACTTTCATCTTCCGCTACTATAAAATTTCCATTCCTATCGACAATTAATGAATTTCCTGTTCTTAAGAAAGTTGTTTCCTTATTTATAGTAGAAAAATCCATACAATCCTTTACTGATGTAATAACTCCAATAACATTACTTGATGAATCTTTAATCGGCACTGAATATGATATAACCTTTTTATTAGTAATTGGATCCACATATGGATTAGTTATCGCATTATCTCCTTTTATTGATTTCATGAAACTTTGCGTTGTTTTTATCTCTTTTTTATTCCCTAATGTATCTATTGATTTTCCATTCTTATCACTAATACTCATCACTAGCTGACCAGTTGCTTTTAATGCAGGTATAAGAATCTCCACTTTTTCTTCTAAAGGGATACCTTCATTACTAATTATAGGATTGCTTGCAATCATCTCAAGATTCTTAATTTCACTTTTAATTTGGTCATCTGCTCTTCCGGCTGCAGTCTTGGTTACTTCCGACATTACATTTAAGTTACTTTCCCTTAATGAATTGCTTGCAAATTTATACCCAAGTTCAGATAACAATATAAATGCTATTAGCAGCATTGGTATTAAGAACATTATAATTTTTACTTTTATACTTTTATTTTTCTTATTCATTTCTACCTCCTGAAATAAATACCTAAATACAACTTTACATATTTCAATCTTATTCCATCTTGATAAACTTCTTATTAAAATCAGATTAAAACATTGTTAAAACAGGTAAAATATTTTTCAAGAATTTTTCACTTATAGATTTTTTTCTTAATTTATTGACATTCAAAAATTCAATGATTATAATGAAAATATTAATTACTATAATAAACACGTTGATGAGGACAGTAAGCTAAAATTTTATTTTTCAGAGAGAGAATATACTGGTGTGATTATTCTTAAATAAATTTAGACTGAAAACCACCTCTGAGTGGCTCTAATAAAGCCCGTATTTATCGCGTTATGATAAGCTTAAGTGACCTATTTTGTTGGTTTTTAGATAGTTATGTACTTTTCTATATAATTAAACTATTAATAGGTAATTAGAGTGGAACCACGGATATTACTTCGCCTCTATTTTTAGGGATGAAGTTTTTTTATTTGAAAAAATTATATAATTTATATAATGATTACTTAATCAATATTATTATTGAAATTATGTAAATTACAGAAATTATAATGTTTTATATATTGAAAGGAGTTTTAACAATGATAAAAGTAACTTTAAAAGATGGATCAGTTAAAGAATTTGAAGCTGGTTTATCAGTTTACGAAATTGCTAAATCAATTAGTGAAGGTTTAGCTAGAAATGCCTGCTGTGGTGTTGTTAACGGCAAGGTTGTCGACCTTAGAGAAGAAATAAATAAAGATGTAGAGTTAAGTATATGTACCTTTGATTCTCAGGAAGGTAAGGATGCATTGAGACACAGTGTATCTCACGTTTTAGCCTATGCAGTAAAAAGATTATTCCCAGAAACAAAATTAGCTATAGGTCCTTCTATTGTGAATGGCTTTTACTACGATTTTGACAGTGAAACATCATTCACTGCTGCTGATTTAGAAAAACTTGAAGCAGAAATGCAAAAAATAATAAAAGAAAATCCTTCAATCGAAAGATTTACACTTCCAAGAAACGAAGCTTTGGAATTAATGAAAGATGAACCATATAAAGTAGAATTGATAAATGATCTTCCTGAAGGCGAAGTGATTTCTTTCTATAAAATAGGTGAATTCACTGATTTATGCGCTGGTCCTCATCTTATATCAATAAAATCAGTTAAGGCAATTAAGCTTATTAGAAGTGCTGGCGCTTATTGGAAAGGTGACGAGAAGAACAAGATGCTTACTAGAATTTATGGTACTGCATTCTTAAAGAAAGCAGATTTAGATGAGCACTTAGAAGCTTTGGAAGAAGCTAAAAAGAGAGACCATAATAAATTAGGTAGAGAACTTGGAATCTTCACAACTGACGAAAAAGTAGGTCAGGGTCTTCCATTGCTAATGCCTAAGGGTGCTAAGATATTCCAAACTCTTCAAAGATGGATTGAAGACGAAGAAGCTAAGAGAGGATATGTATTAACTAAAACTCCTTTCATGTCTAAGAATGATTTATTTAAAGCTTCTGGACACTGGGATCACTATAAAGATGGTATGTTTATTTTAGGAAACGAAGAAACAGATTCAGAAGTCTTAGCTTTAAGACCAATGACTTGCCCATTCCAATTTACTGTATATAATGCAGAACAACACAGCTATAGAGATCTTCCAATAAGATATAATGAAACTTCTACTCTATTTAGAAAAGAAGCTTCAGGTGAAATGCACGGTCTTATAAGAGTAAGACAATTTACATTAGCAGAAGGTCATATAGTTTGTACTCCTGAGCAAGTAGAAGAAGAATTTAAAGGAGTAATTGATTTAATAGATTATGTTATGTCTACTTTAGGAATAGATGGGGATATAACTTATAGATTCTCTAAATGGGATCCAAACAATACTGAAAAATATATAAATAATCCTGAAGCATGGGAATCTACTCAAAATCAAATGAGAATTATTTTAGATCACTTAAATATAAACTATACTGAAGCTGAAGGTGAAGCTGCATTCTACGGACCAAAGCTTGATATTCAATTTAAGAATGTTCATGGTAAAGAAGATACTATAATAACAGTTCAAATCGACTTTGCTTTAGCTGAAAGATTAGGGATGTCTTATATTGATAAAAATGGAGAAAAGAAAATACCATTTGTTATCCATAGATCATCAATTGGATGCTATGAAAGAACTATAGCAATGCTTATAGAAAAATATGCTGGTGCATTCCCTACATGGCTTGCTCCAGTTCAAGTAAAAGTATTACCAATCTCTGATAAATACAATGATTATGCTGAATCAGTTGTTAAAACTTTAAGAAACAACGGCGTTAAAGTTGAATCAGATTACAGAGCTGAAAAAATCGGCTATAAGATTAGAGAAGCAAGACTTGAAAGAACTCCTTACATCCTAGTTGTTGGAGAAAAAGAAGCTGCAAACAGCGAAGTTTCTGTAAGAAGTAGGAAAAACGATGATGAAGGTGCTGTAAAGTTAGATGCATTCATCGAAAGAATTGTAAAAGAAATAGAAAACAAAGAAAGATAAACTTAAGTATATAAGTTAACGAAATGAGAAGTATGTTTTATTCCGGTTTCTAGGAATTTAGATGGGTAATTCTAAGACTAGAAGTTGCATCAAAAATGCTAGCCTCAAAAACAAGTTTTGAACTAGCATTTTCGAACAACTTCTAGTCAAGAATTATAACCATCTAAATTCCAATGAAACACTTCACAAAACATACTTCTCATTTCTGTTAATATCTACACTTAAGTTATATATATGAAATATAACAAAAAGCACTAAATTGAAAGTTGCTCACTTTAAGTATATACAGCTTTCATTTAGTGCTTTTTATTAATTTGATAAAATACAGACTAAATATAATTTTATCTGTCTAAAAATATTGATTTAATATAACATTAAGTTTTTCTAATAATATCCCTCTTCAATATCTGGGTAGTGTTCCTTTATGTTATTTAACTGTCTTTGTAGTTTACTAATTTGTTTTTTTGTATTATCAATTAATGAATTTTTATCCTTAAGCTTCTCCTCGCTTTTATCTACTAGTTCATTACTTTCTTTAATTTGCTTTTCTAACTCTGAGAAGACAGAATATTCTTTTTTAAAATAAGGCTTTTGTTTTGCCTCCTCGATCAAGCGCTTTTCAGCTTCTACCATATTAGATTCATTAATTAGTTTACTAGCCTGCTCTTTCCACATGTCTGGAGAAAACATACTTTTTAAGGTCCCAAGCTTACTTTTAGATTCATTTATATTATTCTCTGCCATTTCTTTTTTATTGCGCAGTCTTTCAAAGCTTATATATGATGGTAAAAGAATTCTTTTATCTGATTTCAGTACAATCTCTTTGAATTCATCTTTATACATATTATATCTTTCAACCAGCACCCCATTAGTTCGCAATAATTCTGCATTATTAATTTCCAACTCCTGCTTTTCCTTTAGCAATGATTCTAATACGTTTTCCTTATTTTCTTTCTCTATGAAAATATCATTATATCGCTGCTGTTTATGTTTCCATAAATCAACCATTCTATCATAACAATCAAAGTTAACATTATCTTCTACATCTAAACTCATTATTTCAGCTATTAGTAATGGCAGTAATTCTTCCTGCTGTTTTTGACTTATGGAAGTAATTCCGCTGCTTAGAGCCATAAGAATCATAAAATACTCATTTGGAAATCTTAAATTTTGACGTTCTCCATCATAAAAGCTGTCTGATAATGGTCTTTTAGAAATTAAACTATCAATCTCAAGTATAACTGCTGCCACTTCTCTAAATGATGTAATATTACCCAAACTAACCATTATTGATAGGAAAACAAATACTTGGGATTTTATAGATATTTTTAATGTTGTTTCTGACATATTGTCTAAATCAAACTTATCATAATATATTTTAGTTTTCCCAATATTCTCTTCATTTTGTTTTAGTTTCATAATAATTTTATAGATTTTATCCACTAAAATATCATGTATTTGAATATTAGCATTTTTGTTTTTTAGTGAAATTAATATTTTCTCTAAATAATATGAACCTATAGCATCTAGCTTTCTTATTCTTCCTTTGAAATCTTTTTTATCCACAAGAATTTGATAAGCTCTCTCTACTATATTCTCTACAGATTGTACAAATTGTCTTCTATTATATATAACGCCTACATGCATTTGTGATAAATTTATTAATTTATAATATAACACTAATTTAATTTCATCATCACTTATATTGCTTAAATCCTCTAAATTTTTACTTAATGATGTTAGAAATTTTTCCTCATTGGATTTTAGTAAAGTCTCTTTAGATTTACTTATTATATTATTTGATTTATTAGCACTGTTAATAATAGTATATGCAATTCTAAGTTCCCTACCTTTTAAGCCAATGAACCGCTTATATATATAACCATTCCTTACTTCCCTTTTAATCCTTTCATCCAATATTCCCTTAAATATAGATATTTTTCTTTTGGCCTCAATTGTATTTTTATTATAAATAACTATATTTTCATTAAATATTGAATCTTCAAAGCTAATTTTCATATTAATATTATTCTTCTGTAATTCTAGTATTTTTTGCAAGTCTCTATCGTATGAAAATTCCATAGTTTCTAGTATGTCCTGATATTGATTAGTTAGCTTCGATAAGTTTTCATATGACTGCCTTACTATTTTTAATTCTTTCTCAATATAATGTTCTTTCGTCTCTATTGTATTTTCTTCTTCATCCAAAAATTTAATTGTATGCTTTAATTCTTGATTTTCTATCTCAGCCTTAACAAGTTGACTTTCTTTTTCAAACAGTAACTCCTGGTTCTCATTACATTTTTCTTTTAATATTTCTAATTTCTTAATATAAGTTTTATAATTTTTTTCTATATCTGAAACCTGTTTTCTTTGAAATTCAATCTTTTTAATTGATATTTTGTGACATTCTTCTAAAATTTCCTTTTCTCGCTTTATTTCAATTATAGTTTTATTTACATCACTAATTATTTTAGGTTTGTTGCTAAGTTGAATAATTTTTTTTCTTAGATTATTTATTTGTTTATCCTTTTGTAAAATATCTTTTTGTATTTTACAAATTTCCTTTTCCATATACTCAATGGTACTTGGTGCCCTAAAGTTTAAATCACCAATTAACTCTACCGTAAGTGGTTCCGTTTCTTTTAAATACCAACATAAAATATTATGCATAGTTTCCAAAATCTCTATTGGATGCTTAGATATCTTTTTATTATTTCGTGATACATGCTCATATCCATTAACCAGTATAATTTCTATATAATTATATATTTTTTCTGGCAACGAAAATTTTGGGCTAGAATTAATATTATTAAATAAATTCCAAGCTGAAACATTGCTTTCTATATTATTTTTTTCAGCTATATCTTTCAGAAAAACTTCTAGAACTTTTCTAACAATGACCTTTGTAATTATGGGAAAGTACTCACATGCATGTTCAGCTTTAATTAACTCACAGTAATATTTTTCTATACTAGTTCTTCTAAGGTAGGCAAAATTATTTTCATTGTGTTCCATAAGCTCTCCCCCATATATGTAAGTTATCCACTATATATGCACTACCCAATAAATTCTTTTTCAGTAATAATAAAATCTACCGGAACATCCTGTTCATTCATTGGCACTTTATCTAATACTTGAAAATTGTATGCCAATGCTAATTTTATTATTCTTTCTATATTATCTTTTGTAATTTTCTTAAAATATCTATCATAAAAACCTGCACCATAACCCATTCTACCGCCATTTCTATCAAACGCTACGCCTGGGACAACAATTAAATCTAGTTCATTGGGATTAATACACGGCTCATTCTTTGATGGCTCTAAAATACCATAATTACTTTTTATAAGGTTATCAAAGGATTTAATTTCTACAGCATCCATAATTCTCGTTTCAAATTCTGTTCTTGGTACATAAATTTTTTTATTATCTTTTAAAGCCTTGTTTATTATTAATCTAGTGTCTATTTCTGAATCATAGGATATATAAACAAATATATTTGTTGCATCCTTATAAAATTTACTTTCGTAAAATTTATTTAATATCTTTTTATCCATCTTTTCTTTTTCAACATTATCTATATCTTTACGCTTAGTTAAAATCTCTTTTCTTAATGTTTTTTTATCATTAGAGATGCTCATAATATCAGCCTCCACAATTATATTTTCGCATGTTAATAAAGATCATTTACTTCATTTATAAATAGTCTTCCACTTTGATTATTTACCATATTAATTATAATTTTACTTATTTAATTATGTTGTGTCTACGCTTTTATTCATGCCCTTATATCTAAGGAATATTTGATGTAATATATACGTGATAAGTAATATTCTATAACGAATCTAATAACTGCATTGATTATGCATATATCTTTTAATATAATAGAATGAACATATAATACGTATTTAAATAGGAGATTAATTATGAAATACGAAATTGAGTTAATACTACAAGATAAATTTAAACCAACATTTTGGTCTGGTGGTATAGCCACTGAATTAATAACGTACCCACTAAATTCTGATTATGCTAGCAGAAACTTTTTATGGAGACTTGGTGTTGCTAAAATTGATATATCAGAATCTACATTCAGTAACCTGCCAAATGTTTCACGTAAGTTTATGGTTACTGAAGGGCAAATAACTCTTAATCATGAGGGTAAATATAACAAGTTACTTAAACCCTTTGATCAAGATAGTTTTATGGGTGATTGGACAACTACAACTGCTGGAAAAGCATCCGTTTTTAATTTAATGACAAGAGAAAATTATAGCGGTGAATTAATACATCTAAATATTCCTCCTAATAATTATATTGATTTTAAATATAATGCTTTACCTAATAAAGATTTAGTCTATATCTGCTTTTATGTAGTTGATGGAAGCTTTAAATCTGATGTTGATAGTAAAAATTTCGAACTTAATTCTAAAGATTTATTATTACTAAACAACGTAAAGTTGAATTCCATACACGAATTCACTCTATGGAACAATTCTTCTAAAGCAACCAACATAATAGTAAGTATAATTTATCATAAATAAATCATTTATATAAAGGTATATCTCAAGCTAGAAATTATAGTTTGAGATATACCTCTTCATTCTTTATACTACTTTTATAGTTGCAATTCCTTAATTTCAATTTTATTCTTTTTAAAGACAACTTCTTTTTTCACTTCGTGATTTTCTATATCTATAGTAATTCTATAAATTTCAGGACACCCTTCTTCTCTCCACTTTTTCATGTATTTTGCAGTTGCATCAATATCTGTATAGTAGTTTTGATCATAGTGATCCGAAAATTCTAAGTACGATATTATACTTTTCTTATCTAGTGAAAATCTTTCCTTATCTACATTATTATATATTGGGACAAAAAATCTTAAAGGTACTTCGTATTCATATCTAGATTTTCCTTTAATAAATTTTGATTCCATAAGTGCTCTTTTGAATAAAATATTATCCTTACTAGCCTCATCAACCTTTAACTTAAATATTATCTTTCCACTTTTATTTTTTTCTAACTTCGCCCTAATCATTTGCTCACCATCTGTCTGAATTTTTGTATTACTTCTTTTATTTTATCATGACTAGGGCCTGCTGTCTAAAACTAAAAAGTGTCATTATAAGCTTTCCACTTTCTGTTCTCATTTTTATACTTGATTAATACCCTAGACATACACCAAAATTACATAAAACTCCTCGTAATTTAAATATTTTCTTTGTCAAAAAGTAATATAAAAAAGAAACACTTATCCTTTTTAACAAGTGTTTCCTTTTAAATACATATCGTTAAGTTATCTCATATTATGATTAATAATTTTCTAAAAATACTTCAAAATATCCTTGTGGATGCACACAAGCAGGACATGCAATAGGTGCTTCTTGCCCCTCGTATATATACCCACAATTATTACACTTCCAAAGAACCACTTCATCCTTTTTGAATACTGTTCCTTCTTCTATGTTTTTCGCAAGCTTTTTATATCTAATTTCATGTCTCTCTTCAACTTCACTTATTTTCCTATAAGCTACTGCAACTTCTGGATATCCTTCTTGTTCAGCAATTTCTGCAAAACTTGGGTATAGGTCTGTCCATTCTTCATTTTCGCCTGCTGCTGCTGCAAGCAGGTTCTTTAATGTTTTATCATGAAAAGAAACAGGAAAAGACGCCTGTATTTCTATCGCCTCATCGACATAATCAGTTTTAAGAAATTTATAGAATCTTTTTGCATGTTCTTTTTCTTGTTCTGCAGTTTCTATAAATATGTTAGCAATTTGCACAAATCCCTCTTTTTTAGCAATACTTGAATAGTAAGTATATCTAGTTCTTGCCTGACACTCTCCAGCGAATGACTTCATTAAATTCTCTGCTGTTTTACTTCCTTTTAAACTCTTCATCGCTCTACCTCCCATGATTTTTCTATAAATTTATATACTAATTTATACCTAAATTATACCATTATATCTACAATTCATCCAGATTAACTTTTAACCTCCTTTCCTTTAGCCTATTACTAATTATGACGTAGATATTATATCCTCATAAAATTATCCAAATATAATATTTAACCTATAAAGAAAAGGAAATCAAGTTTTCATTTCTTAATTTCCTTTATTACTTATACATATATAATATTCTATTTATTAATCTAAATTAAAATTATTTAGTTCCGTATCTAATTTTTCCGCTAATACTTGGAGTTCATCTGCATATTTTGTAAATCTATCCATGGCAGCAGTTATTTCTTCTGTTGATGCTGTCACTTCTTCTGATGCAGAAGCTGTTTCCTGTGATATAGATGATATATTCTCTATTTCTGATACTGCACTTTGCTTCCTTTTATTTATTTCTACTATAGCTAATTTTACTTCTTCAACTTTATTAATCATTGTTCCAATTGAATTAAGGATCTCACTAAATATTTGTTGAGTCTCGCTTACTGCCAAATCTTGCTCGATAACTATGCTCTCCGTAGATTTAATAGCACTTACAGCTGTATCAGATTTCTTCTGTATGTTTGCTATAATTACCTTAATCTCTTCTGTTGATTCCTTAGATTGTTCTGCAAGCTTTCTTATCTCTTCTGCAACGACTGCAAATCCCTTACCTGCTTCTCCGGCACGTGCTGATTCTATACTTGCATTTAGTGAGAGAAGATTTGTCTGCTCTGTTATTTGAGATATTGTTTCAGATATTGTATTTATCTTTTTAGTACTTTCATTCATATCTTGTACTATATCATTAACTTCAGAAGTAGCTGTTTTGGTTTTATGTGATTTTTCTATTAAAGTATCAATCATAGATAATCCTTTATCACCTAAATCCTTAGCACTTATAGAAAGCCTGTCCATTTCGTTTGAGTTTACGCTGATTTCATCTAATCCATCTGATAAATTATTCATCTGCGCAACTCCATTTTGAGCATTTTGCGCTTGATCGGTAGCACCTTGTGAAACCCCTTCAATTGCTCTTGCAACTTCTCCAATTGAAGCTGTTACTTCTTCTGACATACTTGCAAGGTTTGATGACGTTTCCAACACTATTCTAGATGATGTTGTAACATTATTCATTAGCCCTGATATATTTTTCATCATTCCATTAAAAGAATGAGCTAAATCCATAAATTCATCATTTGTTGATGACGATATAGATACTGTTAAATCACCATTCGATGCTTTTTCAAATACTTCTTTTAATTTCTTAATATTTTGAGCTATCCCCTTACTTAAGAATAAAGATAATACTATAGAAATCAAGAAGATCACTAATACTATAATTAATGTTGTAATCCATATTGAATATGTGTCATTTGTTATTTCTTTCTCATCTATCGTGGCCACCATTTTCCATCCAGTAACATTATTGGTCTCATATACTCCAAACTTATTTGCATTATTATATTCATAAGCTACAAAACCTTTTTCTGATGTCTTCACTTCATTCCAAATTGAAAGTTTAGATGCTGCATCAGTACCTACTACGTCTTTGTTAGGATGTGCTATAATGCTCTTACCTTCAATATCAGAGATAAATACGTATCCTGTAGTTCCTACTTTTTTTGTGGCTACTTTTTCAGTAAGTGTTTCTAATGAAACATTCATTGCACATACGCCTATGACTCTTCCGTCTCTTTCTACTGTCTTTGCTAGTGATACAACACTTTTACCAGTTTGAGCATCTTTAAATGGTAGAGTCACTATCACTTTCCCTCTGTTATCCATAGCCTGCTTATACCAAGGCCTTTCCCTAGGATCAAATCCTTCAGGCATTTTATTATTAGGATATATTTGAAACTGCCCATCAACTGTCCCAAAGTATGAACTAAATATATTATTATTACTTTCTTTTACACCACGTAAAAGGTCTTGTATATATGTTGCCTGTTCGCTATCATCAGCATTAACGAAATTATGATTTGTCGATAGAATATTAATTATACTGCCAAACCCATTAAAATAATTATTGATACCATCATTTACTTCTAAAAGTGTCTGTTGACTTGTCACCTTTAATTTTTCATTAAGAATTGATTTGGCCTGCATATTTGCACCATATCCCAAAATAAGTAGTGGGATTATACATATTCCTACTAAGCTAATAATGAGTTTACTCCGGATGCTGTTAAGTTTAATTTTTTTCTTCTTCATCATAAAACCTCTCTTCACAAATAATATAATTCACAATTTAATATAAAGGTAAATTACTATCGTCCATTTTTATATTGTTCTATAGTTTCAACAATATGTTACATATTACTTTTATTATCGCACCATAATCCCATCTCTTTACTTTATTGCAGCAATATTATTAATTTTTTATCGACAAAAAAGTCGAAAAAAGAGTATAAATTCATTTTATCTAAATTCGAAACAAAGATCTCTTTGTCAGATAATTGATCTCTTTTTAATTTCTGATTTGCAAGTCCCTCATATTTACTTATTTCTTTAAATCATATTCCCTAAGCAATATGCTCCAACAATAATTACTAACCTCAATTGCAAAAAGCTGATTTATCTTGATTCTATTTGTATACTTTTAATATAATATGTATATATACCATAAAAATATATACATTAATAACTATGTGGAGGAGGATGCATCTTGGACAATTCTTTCAAATCTGATATGAGTATTTTTAATAATGATATATCCTTTCTAATTGAACTTAGAGCCAAGCCACAAATATTAGAAATAGTTACACAGAAGCATTTAGCAGAAATTTCTGACGAAATACCTATACAAGATAAGAAAAATGATTTAATTATTTGGAATGCAATGTATACTCGGCAAATAGTTGAAAATGGAATTCTAACTAGGTACCTTCATCCTGTATATAACAAGTTTTATGATTTAATTCCAACCCTCAATACTTTGCAATCCCTTCAAGATCTTGAAATACAAATGATAGATACATATATAAACTTGCTTATAAATGATGTCGAAGTAAAAGATAACTTTGTTATAAATAGAATTTTAAAACATCTTCATCTAAATATTGAGAGTCAGATATCCTTGAAACAGTTATCTAGCGATTTAAATTTATCTGAGGGCTATATATCTGATTGTTTCAAAAAACATATGGGGATAACTATAATGAAATACGCAAAGAAAATAAGAATTGATAGGGCTAAGGTGTTACTTGTTACTACTACAAATAGTATTTTAGAAATTAGTTTAACGTTAGGTTTTCATGATCAAAGTCATTTTCATAAAGTCTTTAAATATTTTACTGGTGTTTCACCTTCTGAATATAGAAATAGTAATTTTGGATGAAAAACGTAGCTTTTACTAAAATAAAGAGACTAAAAATTTAGGCTCCTAAATTTTTAATCTCTTTATAAGTTTAATTCAATTCGGTATCGATACCAAATCAAACAAATTTAACTCAATATCAGAAATTACAACTTCCAAATATCTTCATTGTATTGAGCAATTGTACGATCCGAAGAGAAGAATCCTGCCTTGCTGATATTAATTAATACTTTCTTATTCCAAGTTTCCCTATCTTCATAATCCTTAAATACAATATCTTTAGTTTCAATATAATCTTCAACATCCAGTAAAGTCATAAACCAGTCTTTATTGATTAACTCTTTGTGAAGTCTTGTAAGGTTTTCTTCATCTCCAATTGCCACCATTTCATCGCTGATAATAAAATTAACTAATTCTTTGATTGCTGGCTTTTCATAGAATTTCTTAGAAACGTAATCTTCTTTCTTATAGTGCTCGATAACTGTTTCAGAAGATTCCCCAAATATATAGATATTTTCATCTCCGACTAACTCATGAATTTCAACGTTAGCTCCATCTTCAGTTCCTAATGTCAATGCGCCATTTAGCATAAACTTCATATTACCAGTACCTGATGCTTCCTTAGATGCAAGAGAAATTTGTTCTGATACATCACAAGCAGGTATTAATTTAGAAGCCTTAGTTACATTATAGTTTTCGACCATAACAACTTTTAAATACTTGTTAACCTCTGGATCATTATTAATAATTTCTTGTAAGCAAAGAATAGTATGAATTATATCTTGAGCAATTATATAGGCTGGTGCGGCCTTAGCTCCAAATATCATAGTTATAGGCGTAGTTGGCTTGTTACCGTTCTTTATATCTAAATACTTATGAATGATGTAAAGTACATTCATTTGTTGTCTCTTATACTCATGAAGTCTCTTAATTTGAATATCAAAGATAGAATTTTCATCGATTTCAACGCCTTGAGTTTCTTTTAAATATTCCTTTAATTCAAGCTTATTTGCTTTCTTGATTTCTCCAAGTTTATTTAATACTTCTTTATCGTCTATAAACTTAGCTAATTCTTCTAACTTAGTAGCATCTTTCTTATATCCTTCACCAATAAGTTCATCTATATAACTTGCTAACTTATTATTACAGTGAATTAACCATCTTCTGAATGTAATACCATTAGTTTTATTATTAAATTTTTCTGGATATATATCATAGAATGATTTTAATTCTTCTTCTTTTAAGATCTCAGTATGTAAAGCAGCAACTCCGTTTACACTGTATCCATAGTGAATATCCATATGAGCCATATGCACTCTTTTATCTTTATCTATAATAGCTACTTTCTCATCTTTAAATTTAAGCTTAACTTGGTTATCCAGCTCTCTAATGATTGGTAATAGATGCGGTACAACTTTTTGTAAATAAGCTATTGGCCATTTTTCTAATGCTTCTGCTAATATTGTATGATTCGTATAAGCACAAGTCTTTGATACTATTTCAATAGCCTCAGACATCGGTATTCCTTTTTCCCCGAGTAGTCTTATTAATTCAGGAATAACCATAGATGGATGCGTATCATTAATTTGAACTACAGCATATTCATGTAATTTATGAAGATCATGCCCGTTTTCTTCTGCTTCAAGTAAAATTAATTGAGCAGCATTACTAACCATAAAGTATTGTTGATATATTCTTAATAAATGCCCAGCCTCATCACTATCGTCTGGATATAAGAATAATGTTAAATTCTTTTTGATGTCCTCTTTATTAAAGTTAATTCCTTCTTTAACCAAAGTTTCATCTATAGTATCAATATCGAATAGACGAAGTTTATTTGAAGCCTCTTGATCATATCCAGTTACATCTATATCATAAAGTGTTGAAGTAGCTGTAAATCCAGCAAATGGAACTTCAAATTTAATGTTAGATTTGTTTAACCAGCTTTGACTTGTTATCCATGGATTCTTAACTGTGTTTTGTTTGCGATCTTCAAAAACTTGTTGAAATAATCCAAAATGATAGTTTAATCCTACACCATCTCCATTTAATCCTAAAGTTGCAATAGAATCTATGAAACAAGCCGCTAATCTTCCAAGACCACCATTTCCTAATGAAGGCTCTAATTCAACTTCTTCAATTTCAGCTAACTCCTTACCATTCTTAGCTAAAACCTCTTTAATCTCTTCATAAAGACCTAAGTTAATTAAGTTATTAGACATTAATTTACCTATTAAAAATTCAGCAGAAATATAATATAACTTTCTCTTTCCCTTATTAGCTCCCTTTTTCTTGATTGTTCCCTTTGTTAATTCTAATAATGCTAAATAGATTTCTTCGTTACTCGCCTTACTAATTACCTTGTTAAACCTTTTCTTTAAGATCTCACTTAAATTCTTTTCTAACATATAATTTCCCACCTCAATTAAATTATTTATTTTTATCCCATAGCTAGCATCTGTATCAAGTTTCACTTGATACCCATGAGTAATATCTTCGATTTAGCCTTATTATATCAATTTATATACAACTTGATTGTATATTTCACATATATTTTGTATATTTATAATGTGAATTTCAAAACATATTCTCTTTCTAGTAAGATAGGTTCAAATCTTATATTACTAATGTTGTTAACTGTTAAAAATATAAATTAATATTATGACATATTAGAAAAACATTGTATAATTTTTATAAAACACTTTATTAAGGAGATGCTTTTATGATTATAAAAAATGAAGATGCAGTTATGCAATTCCCTGATGATAACACAAATAGAAAAATTTTAGCTAATGGAGACAGCTTATTAGGTGCAAGAGTTATATTTGATAAAACAACTACTTCAGTTGTTCCTCACACTCATCCACATGACCAATTTACATACGTATTAAAGGGTAAATTAAAATTTATAATAGATGGAGAAGAAACTATAGTAACTGCTGGAGATTCTTTACTTTTCCCTTCAAATGTCCCTCATGGATGCATTATTTTGGAAGAAGGTTCGGAATTATTAGATGTATTCACGCCAACAAGAGAAGACTTTTTAAAATAATTGCTGACCTTTTATTTTAAAACTTTATAATCTGTTTTGATTTTATATGAACAATTAAAACGGCACATCACAATGCAGCATGACAACTGTACCTGTGATGTGCTCTCAAAACGTGATTAAAAATTTTTGTTATGTAATTAAAGTTGAATGACCAGAATTATCTTCTAAGTATTTATACATACCTCTGAAGCCTGCATATTTCCTATAAATATTTATATATTTTTCTATGTATATAGTAAAAAAGTTATATATATTTATATAAAAGTATTTTTCTATATACATATATACCTTTAAAAATATATTCCTAAGAATAGCATTTAAATTCTCTTATCTAAACTTTTACTGCTTTTAATATATACATACCAGTAAACTACCCCTACCAAAATGCCGCCTCCAATTATGTTTCCTAGTGTTACAGGAATTAAGTTTTTAATAAAAAATGTTTCCCAGTTCAAGTGCTCAAGTTTTTCTGGTGTCACTCCTAACACAAGAGCCGCATCCGTTAATGCCTTGCTGTTTTTAGCCAGGACACCTGCTGGAATGTAATACATATTAGCTACACAATGCTCAAATCCTGAGGTTATAAAAAGCCATATAGGAAAAAATATAGCGAATATTTTTCCTGTCATATCTTTAGCGCCATATGCCATCCACACAGCCAAACATACAAGCCAGTTACACATGATTCCAAGAAATAAACCTTGAGTAAATGTAAGCCCTACTTTATATGCCGCAATTTTTATTGTTACTGCGCCAAGCATACTATCTCCACTGTTAAAAAGACCAGACTTATTCATCATATAGGCTATAAATACAGAACCTATAAAGTTTCCGACATAAACATAAAACCAGTTTTTTAGCATTGCTTTTATACTCACTTTTTTATCTAGCACACCAGCAAGCATCATTGTATTACCCGTAAAGAGCTCTCCTCCTGCAATTAAAACCAACATGAGCCCAGTTCCAAAAACAGCACCGGCTAAAACCTTCCCTAATCCATAAGTTTCTGCCTTTGCTAAAAGGTTAAAAGATGCCATATTTGAACCCTCAGCGGCAAAGGCAATGAACGCACCTGCTAGGAATCCAAGTATAAGCATATTAATAATAGTCATCTTTGATTTCTTAATACCAGTTTGTATTATTTCTTCAGTAATTTCTAATGGTGTTAAATAATTCTTTGTACTCATTTTAAATCTACTACTCAGTTCAGACGTTACTTATTAGTTTATATTTTTACGAGTAGCTTCTCCTTTCCACATTTGGTAAATGATATTCATTATCATTTTATATAACCAGTATACTTTATTTTTTTTATATAATCAAGAAAGGATATTATATACAAGAAATTCCCGATTTGGATATCGTAAATTCTACTAGTGCAACTCTATAAGTTACTGCTTAATTCGTTATTCTTTTCAATTCATCAAACTTAGCAACTATAATATCTACCTCATTATTTACCTTAGAAAAATTACTTCTAGCTTGCTGAATATTATTTAACCTATTTTTTAATTTTTCTATTTCATCATTCGCTTCCTTCGTCAAAAAATATATCTTTTTCAGTGTATCATTCATACTTACAACTAATTCCTTTGTACCAATAGAAAGCTTTTTAACTTCATCTGCAACTACTGAAAAACCTCTGCCAGCATCACCTGCTCTTGCCGCTTCTATTGATGCATTAAGTGCCAGCAAATTAGTTCTAGATGCAACAGCATTTATTTCAGATGAAATATTTTCTATAAATTTTGTATGATTTAAGAGCTCTTCAAAGGTTGAGATGAAACTACTCACTTCATCTCCTCTACTTGCTACTTCCTCTGAAAAATTTATATTCCCCTTCATTTCGTTTAATAAATTTGATATAGTTTCAATACATTCTTTAACCTGTGTTTCTTCATTATTGACTATGCTTCTATTCTCTTTCTCTTGCATTTTCTTCTCCTCCTTAAAGTTCGCTTATTAAATCATCTAAAAAACTATTTATAATGCTTAAGCCCTCTTTATCATATTTGCTTAATATTTTCACAAACTTTTCATGTTCAATTTTATGAAGTATTTCATGTATTTTAAAGACTTCTTTCCCTTGTGCTGTCAAGGTATAATAAATTTCTTTTTTATTATTTTCCAAATGATTTCCTTTTATTAACTTTTTCTTTAACAACTTACTAGTAATCTTCGATATGGCACCTTTCGTCATATTTAATTCTTTTGCTATAAATGTTGAATTAGTCAATTGATTTTTTCCAATACACTCAATCGCGTGAACTTCTGAAAGCATTAGGCTCATATTGTTAAAATCTTTATGATCATTTTTGATTAACAAATCCTTCATTTCTTCCTCATGACTGTCTAACGAATTATTTATATTATCAAAGGCTGCTATCAATTTATTTATTGTTATATCTATCTCAAATTTTGTATTTTCTATTTTCATAATTCTGATCTCCTTTTAATTATTAATTTCTTCGGAAACAATTATATTATATTCTATTTCAAGCGCTTATTCAATATATTTTTCAAAAATAGTTTACAAGGAAATAATATTGTGATATTATAATATCGTTTCCTAGGAAATTAAATATTATATTGGAGGTTATAAAATGAAAATTGATTTAAGTTTTAAAATTGAAAAAGAAATATTGGACGAGATGCTATCTTCACTAAAAACTACTAATGAAGTTGCCGAAAGATCTGGGCATGTAGGAACCCATCTAGATGTCATGGACGGAGAATTTTCAATAGACAATATCATAACAAAAGGCAAAATATTTGATATAAGCCATATCAAAACTGGAGAGGTAAAATTAGAAGATTTAGATTTAAGCAGTGTAAAAGAAAATGATTTTATATTATTTCATTCAGGAATATTAAAGCAATATGGCTATGGTTCAAAAGAATATTTATCAACATACATTGAGTTATCTGATGAATTAGTAAATTATCTTATTGAAAAGAAAGTAAGTTTTATAGGTGTGGATATGGCGGGAGCTAAGAAGCCTAAAGATCATCCTCGCATTGACTCACATTGTGCGAAAAATGGAATTTTTATTATAGAAAATCTTGTTAATTTAGATTTATTATTAAAAGAAACTCTCAATAAATCCTTCACAGTATATACTTTCCCTATAAACATGAGCGGCTTTTCTGGTCTATCTTGTAGAGTAATAGCTGAAGTATAAATTTATAGATTCCAAGCTATCAAGCGTTGTGATATTTTGGGGTTGAAACTGTAATGGCCATATAGGTTTATATGTTCCTAATTAAAAAATACCCGGAGCAATATTGTTCCGGGTATTACCTTATTCAGGATTTTAATGATGTTTACCATTTGCTTTAGCCACTTAAGTTATTGTCCGTCCTCCTCTTTTGAAGAATAGTAATTTATGCTCGACGAGAACTTAATCGTAGAGATTAAATTACTTTAATAGAATGAAGCAACTAATTGCTAATCCCTCGCGCTTTCGATTCGTCTTAGCTTCTCAGTGTCTCTAGCTGGAGGTGCACCGAAGAAGCGGGAGTACTCTCGATTAAACTGTGAGGGACTCTGATAGCCAACTTGATATGCGGCACTAGCCACTGCATAGCCCTCAAATGCCATGAGATTTCTGGCCTCCAAAAGCCTTAACTGCTTTTGAAATTGAATTGGACTTAAACCCGTTGCCTGTTTAAACTGGCGGTGAAAGGTATTTATAGCCATACCAGACTTTAATGCGATCTCACTGATGTCAATTGACTTCGTATAGTTATCGCGAAGCCATTTTACAATCTGAGAAATCTTAGAAAAATTACTTTCTCTCAAGCCAAGTTGCCTCAGATACCATCCTTGTGGCCCCATCAGAACTCGATAAAGGATTTCGCGTTCATAAACCGGTGCAAGCGCTGGAATATCTCTTGGAGTTTTTATTAATCGTAATAACCGTAACCATGCCTCCATGAATTCGATGTCTATTTCACAAGTTGCAAACTTCTCAGAAGCAGTGGGTAAGAGGTCTTCAGGAAGATCTCTCAGCAAACTCTGAAGAACATTCTGATTTAGCTCAAGGCCTAGGGACATATAAGGACTACCATCACAGCTTGGATGTACACTCGCCGTTGCAGGAACATGTATTGGCAACACGTAATATGAAGGCCCTCTCATGGCAGTACTACGTTCCCCAATTAAAAGAATTTTTGTTCCTTGAATCGTAAAACCAATCATCGGCTTGTAGAGTGCTGTGAGCTGATGTGTTGGAATGTCTCCCTTAATCATGCTTAGCCCTGGTACTCCAGTTTCAATTGGTCGAGTGCCTGCTATTTTCATTAGGTCGATAATTTCATCTAAAATTTTATTCATGCACATATTCTATCACATCACTTTCTATTTTTCAACTGAACCCCAAACCCCAGGGCATTTTTAGGCTTTTTAAAACACAAAAAGCAGCGCATAATTCTAACAATTTTAATACTAGTGATATTTTTAGGCAATAAAGTGGCACCATTAGGTCTAGTTTATTTCAGCAGAAACAGCTAAAATAAAATCAAAATTGAACAACAAAACAAGGAGGATCTTATTATGAAAATTGCAATAGTAACAGGTGGAAGTAATGGAATTGGAAAAGCAACTGCACTTGAGCTTGGGAAACGCGGAATAAGCGTCATCCTCACATACAATTCCTATAAAAACAGAGCAGAGGACATTGTTAAGGAAATTGAAAAGAATAATGGCGTTCGGGCTGTAGCACTGAAATTGGATCTGACTCAAAGATTAACATTCGAAGGTTTCGTTCAGGAAGTGAAGAGGAAGCTCAAAGAAGTTTGGAATAGAACTACTTTTGATTACTTAGTAAATAATGGTGGTGTAGGTGGACCAATGATGTTCACGGAAATGAGCGAAGAGTACTTTGACAAGATTCTTAATACGAACTTCAAAGGACCAGTTTTCTTAACGCAACATCTTGTTCGATTCATGGAAGAATCTGGATCGATTGTGAATACCTCGAGCTCATCCAAGAACCAATCATTTCCTGGTTATTCTGCCTACGGTTCGTTAAAAGCAGCGTTGTCATCTTGGACTCGCTACATCGCCAAGGAACTTGCACCACGAAAAATTCGAGTAAACGCAGTTTCTCCTGGCCCTACTCACAGCAATTTTGGCGATGGAGCATTCGATAAACATCCCGAATTCATTAAGCCACTAGCTGATCAATCTGCATTCGGCCGAATAGGACAACCAGAAGATCTTGCTAAGGTCATTGTGAACTTATTATCTGATGATTTCGGCTGGGTAACAGCCCAAGACATCGAAGTGTCTGGCGGACACTTGCTTTAAGAAGATTAAAAAGATATAGCAACTCAAATTAATAATATTTATGGAATAGGCACTTCTGTAGGTTTAGAATAAAGTTTGATCAAAAAAACAATGACTGTAAATCCTATTTCTCCATAAAATTAAAGAATAATATTTTGAACAAAGTTTAATCAAAATATTATTCTTTCAATTTTTATCTACTTTTCTATATATTTATACTTTATTATTCTACAGTTACTGATTTAGCTAAGTTTCTTGGCTTATCTATATCGCAGCCTTTATTTCTAGCTGTGTAGTAAGCTAAAAGTTGTAATGCAACTACAGCTACTATTGGTGAAACTAAGTTAAGAAGTTCTGGTATTCTTATTATCTTATCAAAAATCGATTCATCTAAATCATCATTTTCATAAGCAATAGCAATTACTTCTGCTCCTCTAGCTTTAACCTCAACTATATTACTTATCATTTTTTCTCTTAATGATTTTTGAGTTAATAAAGCTATTACTTTAGTTTTTTCTTCAATTAATGCTATTGTTCCATGCTTTAATTCTCCACCAGCATAAGCTTCTGAGTGGATATATGAAATTTCTTTAAGTTTTAATGATGCTTCTATACATAATGCGTAATCAGCACCTCTTCCTAAATAGAACACATCTTTTTCGTCAGTTAAAAGATTTGCAATTTCCTCTATTTCACTAGCTCTGTCTAAGATTACTTTAACTTTTTCAGGTACTAATAATAAAGCTTCTCTTAATTCTTTATCTAATTCCTTAGTCATTAAACCTCTTAATTCACTGAACTGCATTGCTAGTAAATACATTACAACAACTTGTGTTGTATATGCTTTAGTAGAAGCCACTGCTATTTCTGGGCCTGCCATTGTATATATTACATTGTCAGCTTCTCTAGAAATACTGCTTCCTACAACGTTAGTTATAGCTAGAGTTCTAGCTCCAACTTTTTTACAATCTCTAAGAACAGCTAATGTGTCAGCAGTTTCTCCTGATTGACTTAATGTGATTACAAGAGATTTATTAGTTACTAATGGATCTTTATATCTAAATTCTGATGCAATATCAACTTCAACTGGAATTTTTGCTAATCTTTCAATAGCTACTCTTCCCATAAGACCTGCATTATACGCAGTTCCACAAGCAATTATAAAGATTCTATCTATATTATCAAGCTCTTCTTTTGTTAACTTAAAGTCTTCAAAAGTGATATCATGATCCATTGATAATCTAGATGTCATTGTATCTCTAAGAGCTTTTGGTTGTTCGTTGATTTCCTTTAACATGAATGAATCATATCCACCTTTTTCAGCAGCATCTTCATTCCAAGTTACTTTAAATACATCTTTCTTTATTTCTGTTCCGTCAGCACTAAAAATTTTAGCGCCATCTTTATCTAATACAACGAATTCTCTATCTTCTAAAAGATAAATGTCTCTTGTATAACTAATTATTGCTGGAATATCTGAAGCGATAAATGTTTCCCCTTCTCCTAAACCTACAATTAATGGACTATCTTTTCTTACTGCAACTAATTTATCAGGTTCCTGTCCACTTACTACTCCAAGAGCATAACTTCCGTTTAATCTTTCAGTCGCTTTTACAACTGCTTTGAAAAGATCTCCTTCATAGTAGTAATGAATTAAGTTTGGTATTACTTCAGTATCTGTTTGAGATATGAATTCATATCCTTGTTCTTTAAGCCAATGTCTAAGTTCAATATAGTTTTCTATAATTCCATTATGAACTACAGTAATATCTCCTTTTGAACTTTGGTGTGGATGTGAATTAATATCTGATGGTTCTCCATGAGTTGCCCATCTAGTATGACCGATACCTATTGTTCCTTCAGCTTTACCTTCTCCTAGATTATCACTTAAATTAGTAAGACGACCTTTGTGCTTTTCGATGCTTACCTTACCTTCATTAACAACGGCAATACCAGCTGAGTCATAGCCTCTATACTCTAACTTTGATAACCCATCTACTAAAAAAGATTTTGCTGATTTACTTCCAAAATATCCAACTATTCCGCACATATTTATTCTTCCTCTCTTTTTTCACATATTAAATTTTATTCTTCTTTTAATTTCATTCTAGCCAAATAAAAAAAGGCATAATAATCCTAGAAATTAAAACTAAAACAAAGGTTTTAACACCAAGCTGAATTTGTGCTGCAAATCGCTTTACAGTTTTACCAGCCGTTTACGGTAGTGCGATACCGTGGGGCACCCGCCGAAGTTTCGATACTCCCCAACCTCGTCAACGTAAGTGAAAGTCCAAATCTTCGATTTGGTAGCTTGAACTTACTCAGCGAACGAATGTGAGTCGAGTTTCCTTTAACAAAAAACCATCTTTTCACTAACTTCATTTCTAACTGAGCATCACTTAGTCCTGGCGCTTTTTTGAATTTAAAAATTTCTCTTACCTATACTCTTCACCTCCACATTTCCTTTTATGCCTCTTTGACTATTTTATCATATTATTTTCAATTGTCTATATTAATATATATATTTAAATATTACTTTTTGGTTACATTACAAATTCATAAACATTTAATGTAATTTATTGAATTTTAATAATTATTTTTACTAATCCGACATATTTTAAGGTGGATAAAAATCCACCTTAAATTTATTTCCTATATTGCTAAAACATCTTCATAAGCTTTTTCTATTCTTTCCAATAACTCATCATCGCTTATATTAGCTACCTCTGCCACAGCGCATTTTATGCCCTTTTCTTTTATTAGTTCTTGTAGTTTTACACATTGAGCATCCTCTTCATTCTTATAGTGAAGAGCTGCACCAACTCCTAATAATAGATTATCTACATCTAAGTCAAAGCCTTTAGCAGTCATTAATGGTTTTATTAATCTATCGCTATCACTTAATTTTCTAAGTGGCTCTCTTCCAACTCTTGATACATCATCTTTCAAATAAGGATTTTTAAATCTTCCAATGATTTTATCAATATATTTAAAATGAGCTTCTTGATCAAGTTTATGTTTTTCTACTAATCCCATTCCACTTTCTTTCATAGCATTTTTAACAACATTATATATCTTTTCATCCGCTATACTTTCATCTATTGTACTATAACCTTTCAAATTACCAATGTATGCTGTAATTGCATGCCCAGTATTTAATGTAAATAATTTTCTTTCTATATATGCCATTAAATTATCTGCTAAATTCATGCCTTCTATTGCTGGAATTTCTCCTTTAAATGCTTTTTCTTCAACATTCCATTCATAGAACTTTTCAACTACAACATCTAAGATATTTTCACTTTTTACTGGCGGAACTATTCTATCTACTGAACAATCTGGGAATCCAACAAATTCTTCTAAGTAAGCTTTTTCTTCTTCATTTAAACATTTTTCAACTTCAGCTTTTAACTGCGAACTTGCTTTTATTGCATTTTCACATGCAATAATATTTAATGGTGTTTTAATTCCAGCTTCTTTTCTAAGTTGTATTCCTTTAGCAATTGTAGGCGCTATTCTTGGCAATACCACTAGGCCTACTGCAGTAGTTATAATATCAGATTCCTTTATTTCTTGTAAAACTTCATCATTTATTGAGATAACTCCGCTTATATTTTCAACAACTACTTCTTCACACTCTACATCCATAACATGTATTGTGTATTTTTTATCTTCATTGATTTTATCGATTACTTCTTTATTCACATCTGCAAAAACTACATGATATCCAGCTTTTGAAAGTAACGCACCTATGAATCCTCTTCCTATGTTTCCTGCTCCAAATTGAATCGCCTTCATATTACATTTCTCCTTCTTCAGATATAATTTCCATTATTTCTTCTGGAGTTTTTGCATTTCTAAGTTTTTCAACGTTTTCTTCATATTGAATAGTTAAAGCTATTTGAGATAATATCTCCATATGCTCATCACCTTTTCCAGCTATTCCTATTACTATATATGCAGTGTTACCTTCGCCAAAATCTACTCCATTAGGATATTGTGCTATTACTATTCCTGTTTCAAGTATTTCCTTTTTATATTCATTCATACCGTGAGGAATCGCGACTCCATTTCCCATGTATGTTGTAACTTCTTCTTCTCTTGCTTTCATTCCTTCTATATAATTATCTTTAACGTAACCTCCATCTATTAGAAGCTTACCAACTCTTTCTATTGCTTTGTCCTTAGATTCTGACGCAACATTTAATACTATTCCTTCTTTTACTAAAATTCCTTTTTCCATTAGTCTTCCTCCTCGTTATTAATGATATTAATTAAATAATCTCTAATATCTATTGCATTACTTAGTTTTAGTGTTTCAATAAATTCTTTCTTTTCTATTAATGAAACACTTATCTTTCCAAGAATCTTAAGTATATAATTACTTTCAGCATTTCTTGCAAACATAACTATAAATGTATCTACTTGTTCTGTTGAAAAGCCTATGCTCTTCATATCTAAAGGTGTATTTATTCTATATACCCCTACAAACGGAGAAGTAATTGTATCACTTCTAGTATGTATCAGCGCTACACGGCTGCCTGGTATAACTACATTACCATTTTCTTCTCGTTTAAAAATAAGTTCTCTTATTATTTCTTTGTCTCTTGCAATATTAATTTCGCGAAGATCTTCAACTATAAAATCAATTAAATCTACAAACGACTTACTATCTGATTTCTTTAATTGAAAATTCTTCACCATATTGTTAGCCAATTCATATTCATCATTTGTGACATCATTATCTCTTGTTTCTTCGAACAATTCTGATTCTTTTTTATTATTTTTTGCTTTAAAGTTGAAAATAAAATTACTGATATTCTCTATATCGGCTTCTGTCATAAAATGAGATACAACAATCACATTTTCCTTTTCTTTAAAATTAACCGGAACCGTTGATAAGATCAAATCATATTCATTTTTATTGATTATATTATTAATATCGTGTAAAGACACAACATCTATAACACCTATATCATTGAAAAGAGCCTTTACTTTATTACATAATATTCTTGCCGTACCTATACCACTTGGGCATACAACAAGTACTTTAATATTCTTTAACCTTGCTTGCTGCTTTTGAACCGAAACGGCAATATGCATAGTTATATATCCAACCTCTTCTGGAGGGATTTTAAAATTATACCTTGAAAATACTAATCTACAGGTATTTTTTATAATCTTATATAACTCTGAATAATGTTCCTTTATTTCATTAATTAATGGGTTTATAACTTTTAATCCTAAATTTAACATGTAAAAAGTTTGCCTAAAATGTTGAGCTAAGTCCTTTATTAACTGTTCATCTTTTGCTATATCCACATGTATTTTCTTCGATATCTCTTCTGTAACTTCTTTAGAGATATTCTCATAATTGATATCTGATTCTATAAGATTATTGTTATTAAATAAAACCTTATAGTCACTCAAATATAGACACAAATAAACTAATTCATCTTCAGGTATACTTATATTATTCTTTTCTAGCACTTCGCCCAAATGTTGAATTGCCTTATATTCCTGTAGCGATAGAATATTGTTTTTAATTTCATCTGGCAGAGAAATAACTTCTTCATTTTCAGTCTTTCTTATAGATAAAAGCACTTGGATGAATAAACTCAGATATTTAACATCATTCCCCTTAAGATAACCTAAATCTATTTTTCTCAATACATCCTTTACCAATTTAACAACTTCATTTCCAAAAATAACATTAAAAAAAGTTGTAATTATAGGGTCAACTTTTTCATCATATAGAAATGCTACTAAGTCCTCAAAAACTTTAAAATCAAAGAATAATTCTACTAATGTGTTTCTTTTATTCCACTCTGATCCTTGAATACTTATTCCATAACTTCGTTTTCTAATTACACATAAGTTCTTAGAAAGAAGCCTTTCTTCAATAGCATCTATATCGAGACTTATGCTTCCCATTACCACATTAAATTTATGGCAAAAGTATGATGCTTTTAAGGGTTCCTTGCTAACTAGTAACTCACAAATGATTACTATCTGTCTTTGTTCCTTACTAAATATCCATGGAATTGGAATCATTTCTAATGATTTTTTTATTTCCCCTATATTCTCTTTATTTCCTGAAATACTTAAATTCATATCCTCATCATTAAATATAACTGCACCATTTTTTTTTAAATTTTTATTTATAGACGAGATTTCTCTTAAAATTGTTCTTTCGCTAATATCAAGATCCTTTTGAATCCGTTTTATATTAAACGTTCCTTCATTCAATATTGTACTTAATATAAACTGTTGCCTAGGCGTTAAATTACTCATATACTTCACCTGATTCATTTATTATTTTTTAGAGTATTTATGACTTTGTAATACATAAAACATTCTATAGAATATTAACACGAGTGTTTAAATATCGCCAATTCAGCATTTTATGTTCTTTTGTAAATAGATTTTCCAAATACAGAAGATCTCATACTCAGTCACAAGATAAAATTATTCATTTAACTTTAGTAAAATACTAATTTCATCCTTTTAATATCAAAATAATAACATAAACGTTATCACTAAACTGTCAGGTTATCTAATATTATTACTTCTTTCACTTTCTATATTAAACCATATAAAATTCGTTTTCAATTTAAACAAGTTCAAAATTGTGATACGTTTCCAGTGACAAATTTAAAGTATATGTATTTAACTTTGAAATTTCTTCTTTAATCTGCAGTATCTCTTCTCTTATGTACATTACCTCTTTGCTTATTTGACTATCCATCATTACCATGATCCCTCTTATGTGTGTAGTGCCTTGATGAGTATTAATACTTCACCAAGGCACTTATTCCCATCAATGATTAGCTACTATTCAGCCTTATCGAAAGCATTTATAAACATTTGTTTAATTTCCTTTATTAATGGATATCTTGAATTTGCCCCTGTACATTGATTATCAAAAGCCTGCTCTGACATCTCATATAAAGTTGCATAGAATTACTTTTCTGTTACTGCAGCTTCTTCCTTAATCTCTTCTTTATTATCATAAACATTAATAAACATTTGTTTTATTTCACTTACTAATGGATATCTTGGATTTGCTCCTGTACATAGATCATCAAAAGATAATTCGGACATCTTATCTAAAGTAGCATAGAATTTCTTTTCTGTTACTCCTGCTTCTTTAATTGTCATTGGAAGATTTAACTTCATCTTTAATTCATCTATTGCCTTAATTAATGCCTCTATATTTTCGTCATCTGTTTCTCCTCCTAATTGTAGATAATCAGCCATCTTTGCATATCTAGATTTAGCACTTGGATATTTATATTGTGGGAACGCAGTTTGCTTTCTTGGATCTTCTACTGAGTTAAATTTAATTACTTCATTAATTAATATTGCATTTGCAGTTCCGTGTGGTACGTGGTGTTCTGCACCTAATTTATGTGCCATTGAGTGACATACTCCAAGGAATGCATTTGCAAATGCCATACCAGCTATTGTTGATGCATGAGCCATCTTTTCTCTTGCCTTTACATTAATTGTTCCTTCAGTGTATGCAAGTGGTAGATATTTAAATATCAATCTTGCTGCTTCTAATGCTAAACCATTAGAATAATCTGAAGCAAGAACTGATACATAAGCTTCTATTGCATGAACTAGAGCATCTATACCTGATGATGCAGTTAATCCTCTTGGCATATTCATCATTAATTCTGCATCAATGATAGCCATATTAGGAGTTAATTGATAATCAGCTAATGGATATTTTACTCCTGTCTTTTCATCAGTAATAACTGCAAATGGTGTAACTTCTGAACCAGTACCTGCTGATGTTGGTACAGCAACAAAAGAAGCTTTTTTACCAATCTTAGGCATATTGTAGATTCTCTTTCTGATATCCATAAATATCATTGCTAAATCTTCGAACGCTACATCTGGTTGTTCATAAAGAACCCACATAATTTTAGCAGCATCCATTGGTGAACCTCCACCAACTGCTATTATTGTATCAGGCTCAAAGTTAAGCATTTCTTTAGCACCTTTTCTTGCACTTTCAAGAGTTGGATCGGGCTGAACATCATAGAATATTCTATAGTCTACACCTATTTTTTCTAATACCTTAGTAACATTTTCAAGAATTCCTAAATCATATAAAATCTTATCCGTTACAATAAATGCTTTTTTCTTTTCCATATCCTTTAGTTCTTCAAGAGCCATTCCTAAACAGCCATATTTAAAGTAAATCTTTTCTGGAACCTTGAACCAAAGCATATTTTCTCTCCTTCTTGCTACACTCTTAATATTTAATAAATGCTTAACTCCAACATTTTCTGATATTGAGTTTCCCCCCCAAGAACCGCAGCCTAAAGTAAATGATGGTGCTATTCTAAAGTTATATGTATCACCTGCTGCACCATGTGAAGCTGGCATATTGACAAATGTTCTTGAAGTTTTCATTGCTGCACCAAAGGCTTCAATTCTATCTTTGCAAGTCAATTCGTTAGTATATAAAACTGAAGTATGACCCATACCGCCGTATGCTAAAATCTTGCAAGCTTTATCTAAAGCATCATCAAAAGTTTTTGCCTTGTACATAGCTAACACTGGAGATAATTTTTCGTGAGATAATGGTTCTTTAGATCCGATTAATTCTACTTCTCCAATTAATACTTTTGTATCTTCTGGAACTTCAATTCCAGCTAATTGTGCTATTCTAAAAGCTGATTGACCAACTATATCTCCATTTATAGCACCATTTATTAATACTGTTTTTCTTACTTTATCTATTTCATCACCAGTTAAGAAATAAGATCCTCTTTCAATAAACTCATTTTTAATTTCATCATAAACTTTATCTATTACAATAATAGCTTGTTCTGATGCACATATAACACCATTATCAAAAGTCTTTGAAAGAAGAATTGAGTTAACAGCCATTTTAATATGAGCAGTTTCATCAATGATAACTGGTGTATTACCTGCACCAACACCTAGCGCTGGTTTACCTGATGAGTAAGCAGCCTTAACCATTGCTGGCCCCCCTGTAGCAAGGATGATATCAGCTTCCTTCATAACTACTCCTGAAAGTTCAATTGATGGTTCATCTATCCAGCCTATTATTCCTTCTGGAGCACCCGCTTTAACTGCTGCATCAAGAACTATTCTAGCTGCTTCTATTGTTGACTTTTTTGCTCTCGGGTGTGGTGAGAAAATTACACCATTCCTTGTTTTTAAAGATATTAATGCTTTAAATATAGCAGTAGATGTTGGATTAGTTGTTGGAACGATCGCTGCAACAACACCAATTGGTTCTGCAACTTTGGTGATACCAAAAGCATCATCTGTTTCTAAAATGCCGCAAGTTTTTTCATTTTTATATTTATTATAAACATATTCAGACGCTAAATGATTCTTAATAACTTTATCTTCAAATATCCCCATACGAGATTCTTCTACAGCCATCTTAGCAAGTGGTATTCTTGCATCAAGCGCTGCCATTGCTGCTTCTCTGAAGATTTTGTCTACCTGCTCTTGTGTATAAGTAGCATATTTCTCTTGAGCAGCTCTAATTTGCTCCATTTTTTTCTTTAACTGATCAACATTTGTAACTTTCATTAATATTCGCCCCTTTTAATTTATTTAATATATCTTCCGGTTTATACTTTTCAATAAAACTAAACATCTCAAACATTGTTTGTTAAATATCAATCAATATTTGAGGTAAAAAAAGAAAAAATGTTTATTTTTTCCCCTCTTAAAAAGCCATTATCATGGTTTTATTTCATTTTTTCCTATTTTATAGTTAATTTTTTAACACTCGTACACCATATTTCTAATAAGATAAACATTTATTTGAATTATGATTATTATATAATTTAATTAAATTTATACTCAATCGAATATAATATTTGACTTTTTCATAATTCTGCTTATTACCATATTAAATTGAAGATTATTTCTAAATATTCTTAGATTGATATTTTTTTAACTTTCAATCTCAAAAAAAATTAATATAATTCTCATTTAATATTTACTTGTATACAATAAAGGACACTGAAATCAGTTGTCCTTTATTGTAACCATAATTTAGTTTATTATTTTAATGTGCTTATAAACTCATCATATTTAGAACGATCTAAGAAGTTCTTAACTGTGATTATATTGGCTGTATTTGCTGATTTTTTTGCTCTTTCAACTAAGTTTTCTTGAGTAAATACTACATCAGCATCTTGCGGAATACTATCAACTGATGAATGCTTAACTGCAACATCATTAATTCCAGCATCCTTTAAAGCCTTTTTAAGAATAGATTCTCCCATTGCAGAAGATCCCATACCTGCATCACAAGCGAAAACTATTAATTTAACATCAGATTTTGATACTTTAACAGTTGTTTCTGCAGCTTTTGAACCTTTGCTTTCTGCTTTCATACCTTTCATCTTAGCTTGAGCTTCATCAATATTTCCTTCATTCTCATCATCTTTTGAAGCCTTAAGAATTACTGATCCTACTAAGAAAGATACAATCGCACCTACTGCAACTCCTGCTAAAACTGAGAAATATCCTCCTTTTGGTGTCATTGCCATTACTGCAAATATACTACCTGGTGAAGCTGGTGCTGCAAGTCCAGCATTAGTTAATACGAAAACTAAATCTGCACAGATTCCTCCAGCTATTGCTGCTACTATTAATACTGGTTTCATTAAAATGTATGGGAAGTATATTTCGTGTATTCCTCCAAGGAAGTGAATGATTATTGCTCCTGGAGCTGATTGTTTTGCATTTCCCTTACCGTATAAAGTATAAGCTAAAAGTATACCAAGCCCTGGACCTGGATTTGCTTCAAGTAAGAAGAATATTGATTTACCCACTTCTTGTGCTTGTTGTATTCCAAGTGGAGATAATATTCCATGATTAATTGCATTGTTTAAGAATAGTACCTTAGCTGGTTCAATGAAAATATCTATTAATGGTAGAAGACCCATGTTAGTAACTATAGTTGCTAAAGCACCTAATGTGTTTGAAAAAGCAGTAACTACTGGTTCAATACAAGTATAACCTATAAGTGATACAATCGCACCAAATATACCAGCTGAAAAGTTATTTACTAACATTTCAAATCCTGTTGGAACTTTTCCTTCAAATAATTGATCCACCTTTTTGATTACGAATCCACCAAATGGTCCCATAATCATTGCACCTAAGAACATTGGAATAGAAGCACCTACTACAACTCCTGCTGTTGCTATTGCACCAACTACAGCACCTCTTTGACCATAAACTAGTTTACCACCAGTGTATCCAATAAGTATTGGTAATAAGTAAGTTATCATTGGTCCCACTAATTTACCAAAGTATTCATTTGGAACCCATCCAGTAGGAATGAATAATGCCGTTATTAAACCCCAAGCAATAAATGCACCGATGTTAGGTAATACCATACCACTTAAAAAGCTACCTAATCTTTGTACGCTTCCTTTAAGAGACGTTTTGTTAGTTTCCATAATAAAACCTCCATTTATTTAATTAATATAATTTAATATTAGTTCTTTCATTTATTATCTTAAACTATACATAAAACCTTTTCAATTTAAACAACTTCAAAATTGAGTTACGTTTTCAATGACAAATTTAAAGTTTCTAATATTCAATGTCTAAAAGGCCATAAACACTAAACCTAGCGTACTTCCCCCCAATAAACTTCCTACTTAAACTAATACAGAGAGCAACAAAAAAAATAGTAACTTCTAATTAAATTATTAAAAGTTACTATTTCAGTTCACCTAATTATATTCTCGATATGGTTTAAAAAGCTAACCACGGCTTTTGTATTTTTTCTTTTAATGTATTATAGCTATCTATCGCAGTCCTTAATTGAATATCTAAATCTTGACTATTTGCAACTTGGGTATCATAATCTGATTTTGTCATCAGACCTAAATCAGATTTTAGTTTTAATGTACTAAGTTGTCTATTATTTATCTGTATGCTACTTTTCAGATAGTTTATATTGTCTTCTGTAGCAAGCAAATTGGTATATATAGTTTTAAGCGATTCCTTGTAAGTTTTTTTAGTCTCTTCTAACGCAGTTTCTTGAGTGTACACTCCTAACTTACTATTTAAATAAGCTAATCTCAATGATAGAGTAGTTGTATATGCACTTATATTAGTATTGTATTGATTCATATCATCAACATATTTCATATATGCGCCTAAATCATCAGTGTTTGCAGGTTTTGAAGGCTTCTTCGTAATTGCTTCATTGGTTTTATCTTCTGCTTTCTTTACATCCTCTTCGGACACTTGATTATCTTTGTCATCATAGTAATCTTTTTTTAACTTCAATAATTCACTACTATATTTTAGATACTTATCTATTGCATTATCCAAATATTCATCTATTGAACCATCTATTTTAAGTTGTTCATACTTAATATCTTGCTCCAAAGTGAACTTTGTTACATCCTTGCCTGTTAGTACCTTAAAACTATCTTGAGCATCTCTAAGTGTATTTATGCTTAAATTTTGTTGATTTTGTAAACTTTGAATTTGTAACTCCGTACTATCAAAATCTATTGAAGTCATGATGCCTAAATCTTTCTTTAATTTAGCATTACTAATATCCTTCTTTTTAAGCTCTAATATTTTTGAAGCCTTGTCTATTTTCATTTGGCTTGTAACTATATTATTGTAAGCAGTAGTAGTTTTTTGTACAAGCTTATCTTCATCAAAGTCTCTTTGTTGTTTCAACTGGCTTAATGTATTATCATTAATATCTTCATCGTAGTCCTTGTGGTCACTATCAGCATCCTTGGCATCATCAATTTTTTCATTAATATCATTAACCTTATCTTGATAGCTTATTTTCTTTTCATCTAATGCTAGAGTATTACTATTACTTATTGCTGCTTTTATAGCATCATCTAAAGTAAGAAGGACTTTTCCGTTTACTTGTATTTGTACATTTGCAGTAGTATTATTAGTACTTTCTACATTGTCTGATGCAAAAGCTGGAACAATACTTCCGCTTATAATACTTATACCAATCGCAAATGCAACAATCTTATTTACGTTCTTTCTCATGTTTATTCTCCTCTTATTTAAATTTTGTCTTACTATTAAATACATTATTTTAAAGAATTAAAGGTTCCATTTCTAACTTGTCCTAATAAATCTAATAATACTCCTTACTTACCAAGTTGTAAAATTAATAATAACTGGAATATATTATTTTTTTCTTAACTAAAACTTAATTCCACCTTATAATTCCTATTAAATTTTTAGATATTGTGTTAATAAATTGAAACTATATAATGATTATATTTTCATAACTATTATAAGTCAATAATCTTTTATATTGTTTTCAGATTGTTAATAGTTTATAATTAAGTAATATACTATTACGTAAGGAAGGATTGTTTTTATATGGATAAAGATAACTTATTCAAAGTAGCTGATTCTTTAGTAAACTTTTTATGGATTATTAAAAAGTATGTACTTAAGGAAAATGATATTGCAAAAAATTTTCAATCTCCAGAAAAAGTTATAGAAGGTTGTATTCCCGATTTTTCGATACCACCATCACATATTAAGGTTATCTTTTATCTTGCTGAATTCAATTCATCTCCTATTTCTCAAATTGCAGAAAACTTAAATATATCAAAGTCTAATATGACTCCAATTATAGATAACTTAATTGGTCACGGATTAGTTAATAGATATTCCGACTCTAACGATCGAAGAATTCTTCGAGTTGAGTTAACAAAAAAAACTTTCGATTTATTGGATTCTTTTCGAGTTGCAATTTGCAATTCATTTGTTGATAAAATATCCGAACTCTCAGACGACGAAATAAGCACGTTAGATGAATCCATCTCAAACCTTATAACCATATTACGAAAATTAAAATAGAATATAACGTATAGTTAAAGGTCTGATTGAATTGATATTCAATCAGACCTTATTTTTACTTTTATATTTCTTACTTTTCCATCGCTTCCTTAAATGACTCTATTAAATCGTCAATATCCTCAAGCCCTACAGATACTCTTATTAATGTATCTGTTATTCCAAGCTCTTCTCTCTCTTCTTTTGGTATTGATGCATGGCTCATCTTAGCTGGGTATGAAACTATAGTTTCAACACTACCTAAACTAACAGCTACAGCTACATTCTTTACGTTATTTAAGAATACTTTTGTTCTATCAAATGTTTTAAATTTAAAAGATAATACTGCGCCTGCTCCATCTGCTTGCTCTAGATGCAATTCTCTACCTTCCATCGAAGGTAGTCCAAGATAGTACACCTTCTCAACTTCTTCTCTTGACTCAAGCCATTCGGCTAATTTTTGAGCACTTTTTTGAAGCGCATCTAACCTAACTTTTAATGTTTTAATACCTCTAACTAAAAGCCATGAGTCTTGTGGTCCAAGTACTGCACCAAAAGTATTTTGTATTTGATAAACTCTATCTCCTAATTCCTTTGTTTTAGTTACAACAAGACCTGCTATAACATCACTGTGTCCTCCAAGAAATTTAGTTGCGCTGTGTACAACGATATCTATACCAAGCTCAATAGGTCTTTGTAGATATGGTGACATAAATGTATTATCTACTATAGTTATCGCACCATTTTCTTTAGCTAATTTACTAGCTGCTCTTAAATCTGTAACTTTTAACAATGGATTTGAAGGTGTTTCTAAATAAAGTCCCTTAGTATTTTCTTTAAACGCTTTTTCTATCTCTTCAATATTTGACGCATCTACAAAAGTAAATTCGATATTAAATCTCGAGAATAATTTTGTAGTAGCTCTATACGTTCCTCCATATACATCTCCACAGATTATAACATGATCTCCTGATGAGAATATTGACAATACTGAACAAATAGCTGCCATCCCTGATGCAAATGCAAATCCACATTCACCACCTTCAAGCTCGGCTATCAATTTTTCTACCACATCTCTAGTTGGATTTCCTGATCTTGCATAATCATATTTTCCGAAATTCTCTATGTCAAATTGGTGAAATGTTGATGTTTGATATATCGGAGTGCTTACCGATCCTGTTGTAGAATCTATGTCTCCACTTGCATGTATTAATTTAGTTCCAAAATTCATATTTAACGCCCCATTCTTATTTTTATTGTTTCTTACTTTAAAGCTATATAATCTATTTTCCAATAGCATTTTCTAAATCTTTTATCAGATCATCTATATTTTCTATTCCAACTGATAATCTAAGTAAATACTCATCTACACCTAACCTTTTCTTTATATCTTCTGGAATTTCTGAATGGGTTTGAGTTATTGGATATGTTATTAGTGTTTCAACTCCACCCAAACTTTCTGCAAATCTTATTATTTTAACTCTTTCTAGAATCTTCGGAATTAATTCTTTATCTTTTACTCTAAATGATAATGTTGCCCCGAAACCAGTTGATTGTCCTTTGTTTACTTCGTAACCCTCGAAATTCTCTAATCCTACATAATAAACTTTTTCTACCTTTGGGTTCCTTTCTAAAAATTTTGCTATCTTTATTGTATTTTCTTGTGACCTTTCTAGTCTTATATGTAAAGTCTTTATCCCTCTTAAAATTAACCATGAATCAAATGGTGATAAAGTCGCACCTGTTGACATATGAATTCTCCTGAGCTTTTGTAGAATTTCTTCATCATTTGCTACAATAAATCCTGCCAATAAATCGTGATGTCCTCCTAAGAACTTCGTTCCACTGTGAACTACTAAATCAGCTCCCAATTCTAGCGGCCTTTGATAGTAAGGAGTCAAGAAAGTATTATCCACAATTAACAATAAACCATTCTCTTTAGTTATCTCTGCCACCGCTCTTATGTCCGTTACCTTCATCATTGGATTAGAAGGAGTTTCTATAAGAATAGCCTTTGTATTTTCTTTAAGAGAATTTAATATATTTTGTGTATCCGTAGTATCAATAAATGTTGCTTCTAATCCAAAATCTCTAAAAATATCATCAAATAATCTATATGTGCCTCCATATAAATCATCAGACAAAATTATATGGTCTCCAGATTTAAACAAGTGTATACAGGCCGTAATTGCTGCAACTCCTGAGGAAAACCCTATTGCTGATTTGCCACCTTCTAAAACAGCTAATGTTTTTTCAGCTTCTTCTCGAGTAGGATTTTGAGCTCTTGCATAATCATACCCAGTACTATTATTAAGCCCATGATGTTTAAATGTGGCAGCTTGATATATTGGAAAGCTTATAGCGCCTGTAGCTTCATCTCCACCTGATATCCCACTGACTGCAATTGTTTCAAAAGATTTTTTTAAAGTCATCGTTTTGCCTCCTTTAATTTGTTTTGCTTAATGCATTCTTTATTGCTAATAACGTAGATAATAGTAATTAAAAAAGCCACTTCAAAAATAAGAAGTGACTTTGTAGCCATAACATAAGTTCTAATAAGACTTAATTCCTCTCATTTTTCAAGATATTCTCTTGCAGGATTTAGCACCAACGAAAAAACTTATATAAAATTTTTTTCAGGTTGCCGGGTTTCAAAGGGCCAGTCCCTCCACCACTCTTAATAAGATTAACTTATCCAGATATTTTTTTGTTAATACTAATTATACATAGTTACAGAGACTTGTCAATAAATATTAGTAAAAATATCGACTTTCTATGTCATTAAAATTATAGAATGTTTTTTTATACTTTGAAAATTCTTTTCAATTAAAGAGAAGATAGCCAAATTAGGTTTTCAATCAAACCATAGTGACTATCTTCTGAAACTAAATTCTACTTATGCATACTTGTATTAAATATTTGATTGAGCTTTACTCATTATTATTTTTATAAACTTATTCGTATCTTAAGGCTTCAATCGGATCAAGGCTTGCCGCTTTTTTAGCTGGATAGTATCCAAAAAATACACCTATTGCCATTGAAAAAGTGAAACTTATTAAAATTGTTGGTACAGATATCGATATTGGTGATTTTAATACCAGACATGCAATTATTCCCATTCCAATTCCCAGAACTATTCCTATTGTACCTCCAATTGTGCATATTATGACCGACTCAGTTATGAATTGCATTTTTATATGGCTACTTTTAGCCCCAAGAGCCTTTCTTGTTCCTATTTCTCTTGTTCTTTCTGTAACAGATACAAGCATTATATTCATTACTCCAATTCCACCTACGAGTAATGCTATTGCTGCAATTACAGATATGCCCATGGATATCATACCAAGTACTGATGTAATTGATTCTGCTTCATTTTGAAGATTCATAACTTGCAATTCCCAATACTTATTATTTTTATATAACTTATCTGTATACTTCTTCATATCCTTAACAAATTTTTCTGAATCAACATTTGTATTTGGTTTAATCATAAAACCATAGTAATTTTTATTCTTCTGCTCTGCTTTTGCAGTAGTTATAGGAATATATAAGCTCGTTTGTATATCCTTTTCTTTTGCCGCGGTCCCCCCTCCTTGAAGAAATGAAGGAGGTTGATATTTATATACTCCTACAATAACATATGTTTCTATACTATCTTGTACATAAGCCTTAATTTCTTTTCCTATAGGATCAGACTTTCCTTTAAAAATATTATTTACGAGTTTATCTGAAACTACTGCGCTTTTTTTCATGCCTTTAATATCTTTATCGGAAATGAATCTCCCACTAATCATCTTTACATTATTAACGTCTTTATATCCATCATTTACTCCTGTAGTCGTTATATTAGCATACACGTATCCATCTTTTACTTTTCCTTGTCCTGTATCCGAATCTATACTTATATTGCTAATTCTATCCGAAAACGCTTCCTTAATTGAGTTTATCTGCTCCAAAGTAATAAGGTCACTATCTTCTGGTGATTTACCCGAATATCCTCTGTCAGAACCATCTTCACTCTTTTCTCTTACCTGAACCATCATGTTATTAGCACCTAGCTTATCTAACTCACCTGATACTTTTGCCGTTATCGCACTTCCGATGGATACAATTCCTATAACAGACGATATTCCAATGATAATTCCAAGCATAGTTAATAGCGATCGCATTTTACTTGCCCTTATCCCTGCCACTGCAAGTAATATATTTTCTTTTATAAACATATCTTTTCACCATCTGGAAATTTTTTAACATATTTGTCATTATACTCTTCTGATACTATCTTTCCATCCTTTAGCGTTATAATTCTTTCCGTTTCCTCTGCAAGCTCATAATTGTGAGTAATAAACACTATAGTCTTGCCCTCTACTTCATGTACCTTATGAAACAAATCCATAACTAATCTTCCTGTTGAGGAGTCAAGAGCTCCAGTTGGTTCATCTGCTAATATTATACTAGGTTCATTTGCAAGTGCACGAGCGATAGCAACTCTTTGTTTTTGTCCCCCTGATAACTCGTTAGGAAGATGCTTCATTCTATCTTCCATTCCAACAAGTTCTAAAAGTTTTTCTGCTCTCTCTCTTCTTTCATGCCTATTCATTCCATAATAAAGCATTGGTAACTCAACATTTTTTAAGGCTGAGCTTCTTGGTATTAAATTATAGGTCTGAAATACAAATCCTATTTTTTTATTTCTCACTTCTGATAATCCATTATCTGTTTTTTCACCAACATTTGTACCATTTAAAATATATGTTCCGGAAGTTGGCCTGTCCAGTGCTCCTATAATATTCATTAAGGTACTTTTCCCTGATCCTGATGCACCAACTATTGATACAAATTCACCTTCTTTTATTGTTATATCTATATCTTTAAGGATATCTAATTGATTGGGAGTTCCAATATAAAAGCTTTTAACAATATTTCTCATATCTATTATATTATCTTTCAAAAAGTTCACCCCTCATTTATCTTAATTTTTTCTCCAACTTTACAAGTCGAAGGATCATCAATTATCATAATTCCATCAGAAATTCCCTCACCTGAAATTTCAACATTAAAATCAGATTCAACCCCTGTATCTACTGGAATCTCCTTAACTATATACTCATTAGGCTTATCATCAGCTTTTTCTGCTATATATATACTTTTACTATCATTATTTTGAACTATACTCTCTGATGAAACTGCAAAAATATCTGATTTCTCATTTAAAATAACATTTACTCTCGCATTCATACCAATTTTTATATTTTCATTGATGCCATTAATCTTTATTTTAGCTTCAAAACCTGTATCATTACCTGTCCCTTGTGATTGAGCTGTTGATTTAACTTGGGTCATATCACCCTTCTTAGCAGTTGGACTAACACTTATAACTTCTCCCTGAATAATTTCTTCTCCTGTTCCATCCGTCTTTATTTCGGCTCTTTGTCCTACTTTAATATTTGCTATATCAACCTCTTTTATTGATGCCGTTATTTCCATATTATCTAAGTTTTCTATTTGAAATAAAACCCCATTTCCAGAATTCCCGACAACAGCATTTACAACTGTAACTGTGCCATCAACCGTAGCTTTAATTGTACAATTATCTAATTGCTGCTTTTGTTTTTCTATTGCAATTCTTTGGCTATTATTGTTGCTGTTATTTTGTGCTGTATCATAAGTGCTCTTAGCTGTAGTCAGGGCTTGATTCACCTTAACTTTTGCATTATCTAATGCTACTATAGATTTCTCATAATCTGATTTTGCAGTTTCATAATCTATTTGAAATTTATTTAATTCACTCTTTGAAATTGCTTCATTATCAAATAAAGCTTTGTTATTCTCATAGATATTTTTCTTATCATCATAATTAATCTTTGCTAATTTTAGAGTTTCTTCAGCGTTCTTTATCTCCCCATTCGAGTTACTATTATATAACCGTAATTCATCATCATATGCTTTTCTTGCACTATCAAGCTGCACCTTAGCATTGGCTTCTGATACGTCAGCAGTAACTACAGCTTGTTCAATATCTTTTTCTAATCCTCCCGTATCTAATATAGCTAAAACATCTCCTGCTTTTACTTTATCTCCAGCCTTAATCTTAACCTCTTTTACCGGATTACTTATTGTACTATATATATTGGTAGTCTCCTGAGATTTTATTTCTCCTAAGACATTCACACTATTTATGATTTTTCCCTTTGATAAAACTGTATGTTTGATCTCTAAGGCAGGTTTAGGCATAACTACTTTAACTATTACAAATATCGCTGCTATTAAAAATATTGTACACAGTAGTATTACTTTTTTACTTGGTTTCTTTTTCAGTTCTAATCCTTTTAGGCTTATGCCTTTAGGTTTTAATTTCTTAATATCTAACTTTGGCATTTATAAATTCCCCCAATCTTTATAATTTTCATTGATTCATATGTAATACAAGTAGTTAACATAAATTCATTCTACTCTTCTATGCTTTCCCCTCATTGGTTTATGTACTTTACTACCATTCACATTAGTTCACATATATGGTCCCGTCTAATACTCAATAAGTATATCATTACAAATATAATATAACTCTTAATAAAACATTAACTTTTCCTTAAACAACATTATTTATATAAATGTGAATCTGATAATTATATAGTAAATCACTTTTATTCAATGTTATATTGATAATCCTTACATTTATCTTTCAATTTTGTAATAAAAAAAACATAAGCAACACAACCTTTAAGTATTCTCTTTAGATTTATCATTGTACATTTCTTAATAATTAACAAAAAAAGATGTAAGCGGATTTCATAATTTTGAAATTCACTTACACCTTGCATTGTATAGATCATATAAACCCTAAAATTTAAAATAATATTTTCCTTTTTCTCTGCATTAAATTAATTTTAACCTAATGTAAAAAATTCATCTTTAATTCTTCCATTTAATGTTGGTGATAATTCATTTAAGTTTTTTAATATATTTATCTTGTTTTCACCGCTAGCTAAGGTAGGGATATAATCATTTCTATCGTTTCTTGAAGATATCATAGCGGGTAACACTTTATATTCAAAACCAACTAATTTATTATCTTCAACTTTAACTTTAGATTGAAGTATCAATGTTCTTTTGTCGGGAGGGTTTGAGTTCCCTCCAAAGCAAAAGTTTCCCATGGAATATGCTATAAGTCTGCCTTTATAGCTTTCCATACTTTGAATAACATGGGGATGTGAGCCTATGACAGCATCAGCTCCATTATCAATAGCAAATCTCGCCAAGTTCTCTTGAACATCATATGGCCTATATGATCGCTCTATTCCCCAATGAAAATATGGGATTACAATTTCTGCGCCTTGCTTTCTTAAATCACTAATATCATTTGCTATTTTTACTCTCAAATCTTTTGAGTATTCCCAACCTGTATATCCCAAAAATCCAAACTTAACTCCTTTGATGTCTTTTAATATCTTATATCCTTCACCACAAATATCAACACTATTTGATTTCAAAGTATTAATTGTATCACTTATACCTTGACTACCATAATCATAAATATGATTATTGGCTATTGTAACACCATCTATAGATGCATTCGTAAGAATATTAACATATTCCTTAGGTCCTTTAAAATTATAAAACACCTCTCCATCTTTATGCGCTTTAACATTTGAGTCAGTAAATGTAGTCTCTAAATTCACTAATGTATAATCATCATTCTTAAATATATCTGATACATTTTGCATGAAATAAGAATAATTCCTTCCGCTATTAATGAATGCTGCCGGTAAACTACCGTCATAAGCAAATTTAGTATCAGTCCCTAGCGTAAAATCTCCAGCAAAGGAAATTAAAATCTCCTTCTTAACTGATTCTTTTACGATATTATCTTCATCAGTTGTTTCACTTATAATTTCATTATTTATTTTATTGCTATTAATTTCATTTTTGGGTATATTTGGAGTATTTATACTTTTCAAATACAACCCAAATCCACTAACAATGAATATACTTGCGACAATTGAAATAAAACTTCTTAAATAACCATTTTGTTTCCTTAAAGCTTCTTGCCGTTTTTTTTCATGCTTCTTGTAATTTCTTCTACTCATATATAGTCCCCCAATTTCTAGACTTTGAGTTATCTTTATACAAATATTAACACATTATACATTAAGCTTCTATAAATATAATCTTATTATCTTAGATTTTATATACATTAATAACATCTTTCAGTTCTTCTGCAATAGTAGTTTGTTCATAAATAGCCTTAACAATAGTCCCCACTTGCTCAGTAACTTCATCCACATTTTTTTGTATATCTTGTGATTTACTAGCTGTCTCTACTGCATTTAAGCTTACTCTATTAATTCCTTGGGTTATTTGCATAATAATTTCTTCAATAGTCATGCTAGTATTTTGAACCTCTTCTGCCATGTTAGTAATTAATCTTGAATCATTTTCATAGCTAGTTGCTGTCTCAATTAATAGTTCATAATCACTATCTACATCTTCTTGTAAAAATGAAAGTAAATCTTTGCTATGCTCGCTCAAATTACTAAAAGCACCTTGTACCTCGCTGATGATCTTTTTTATTTTATCAACGGTATCTGTGCTTTGTTCAGCTAATTTCCTTACCTCGTCAGCAACTACAGCGAAACCTTTTCCTTGCTCTCCAGCCCTTGCTGCCTCTATTGCTGCATTAAGTGCCAAAAGATTGGTTTGCTCTGATACTCCTGCAATTACATCTGCCATCATTTTGATATCTTGTACCACACTGCCTTGCTCAATCGCATTAGTAATATTCTCAATCTTCTCTAAGTATATTCTCCTCGCATTTTCTGCAGCTGTTTGTCCCTTTTCTTTAACATGAATTGCTTTGTTTCTTATAGTTTCCGCAGATTTATTATCTGTTACTGCAAGTTCATTTAAGCCTGATACTACAGTCTTTATTTCAAATGTTGATGAATTTACTTCCTGAGAAACTGCGCTTAGCTGTTCAACTTCACTAGAAATTACTTCAGTTGAAGAATTAACTTCCAATATTCTATTATTTATGCTGTTAACTATATTATTAAGTTCTTCACTTGATTTTATTAATAACTTTGAATAAGAATATATATTACCAACCATTGATCTATTAGCATTTATTGCTTCATTTAAGCTTTCTATAACATCTCCGAACTCTTTATCATAATTTCCTACAAGTTTTATGGTTAAATCACCTGCTCTTAATGAATGTGAAAATTTGCTCAATTCATTTAGAGGCTTAAGTATTCTTCTAATAATTATAATTGCAAGTATTAGGGTAACTATAAATCCAGCAATGGAAACAATAATTGATATATTAGTAAATTTATTTACCGAATTCTCAAGTTCTGTAATAGATGCTCTCATGCTTTGCTTTGTCATTGTCTGAACCGCTGCATTATTGATTATCTCCTGAGTTACTCCTAATTCTTTCACAATATTTTTCATTTGATTAATGCAAACGCTTGCTATTATAAGCATAAAGCTTAATACAATAATATAACTAACTATGATTCTATTTTTTAAGCTTGTTCCATTTCTATTATTTTTTTCTCTTTTTATCTTCATTGTACTCTCCCTTTCTATAATAGTTTTAGTAAATCATTAGTTCTTTTGCTTAATTTTTAATTATCTCACCATTTAATTTTGTCGTTAAACGTTAACAAATGTCGTAAATCATATGTACTACTCTTCCATAATTAATTATCCAAGAGTAGTACATATAAAATAAAAGAACCCTCTAAAACTAAAAATATTTTTAATTTTTATAAGAATTCTTTTGTATTACATACTTATTTTTATAATATTATTTTTTAGGCTATGAGTGAGTTTGCCCATTTAATCATTTAAAATGCTTATTATTAATAAATCCAATCGCAATCGCTTGCAGCTTTAGATAATACTTATTAAATTGAAAGTATTATTTAAAGGACTCTCTTTTTACAAGTTTAGTATCAATAATATAGTGGTCTATTGATTTTTCATCATTTTCCAAGGAGTCTATTAAGATTTTTACTGCATAATATCCAAGTTCAGCCGAATTAATATCTATTGATGATAGTGATGGACTTTGAAATTCATCTAGTGGATTATTATTAAACCCTACTACATCTATATTTCTTATATTGTTCTCTTTAAGAACTTTTAATGTTCCAAAAGCTAACACATCATCTTCTACTATTATAGCCGTAGGTGTAGCTTTCTCTAATAATCTTACAGTTCCAATTCTACCTTCTTGTTCATTAAACTCCTTAACCATGACAACATTATTATCTTGTATTGATATCCCATTAATCTCACACGCCACTTTAAATCCCTTAAATCTATCCTTAGTTACATTCCATTCCTTTTTAGCCCCTAGGAAAGCAATATTTTTATGACCTTTTTTTATAAGTTCATTTACTAAATTATAAGTAGCTTGGAAATTATCATTATCAACCCATAACACATCCTCTGTCTCTTCCGGTCTTCCAATTACTACAAATGGGAACTGTGTTTCCTTAAGATACTTAATACTTTTATCCTCAGTTCTCGCACGTAATAAACATATTCCATCGACCAAATTACTAGTGATAAAATTATTAATGTACTCCAATTCTGTCTTCTCATCCTCACTAAATGCGTAAGTTATATAATATTTCTTATTTTGAGCGTAGCTGCTCATACCTTTCATTGCTTGGATAAAAAACGTACTAGTTATCAAATCATGAGCTTCACTTGGTAAAACTACACCTAAAATTCTGCTTTTCTTATTAGCTAGACTCCTAGCTATGGCATTAGGTCTATATTTTAAACGTTTTATTGCCTCCCTAACTTTCTCCTTAGTTTCTTCACTTATTTGTGAACTATCGGATATAACCCTAGATACGGTTGATGGTGATACATTTGCTTCTTTTGCTACTTCTTTTATTGTAACTTTCATATCCTCTACTCCTTTCTATACTAATAAACCACTGTAACATTTATTAATATTTATTTTAAAGCTTCTAAAATAAAAGCTTAAAAGTAGAATCTATTATTATAAGACTCTACTCATCTTAAATATTCTTATCTTTGCAGATAATTTGCTCTAATAATCTTAATATTATCATACCTATAAAAATGTTACAAACAGTATATTACTAAGTTTTACTAACAACAAAATTTACCGTACGGTTGTTAGTAAAGCCTCCAAATAAATAATAAGAAACTCCTAAATAAACAAGTGAAAATACCCTCTATTTATTAATATGGAAATAATCTTCACAATATATAAATTAATATTGCAAAGATTATTTAAGTAAATTCATATTAATTTTATAGATCTTGTACACTGTCTATATTAGACTTTTTATTTGTTCTTCCATAGATTTCAGTAAGCTTATTAATTTTTTCAGCCAAATCATCTGTTATTAATGATCCTTTTACTCTCCAACGCCAGTTATTTCCCAGTGTTGATGGTAAGTTAATTCTCGCTTCATTTCCTAAATCTAGGAAGTCTTGCATCTGAGCTATAGCAATATCCGCAATGCTACTCCAAGCCCCTCTTATGAACCCCCAATTATAGCCTTCCTCTTTGCTTAAGCCTAAATATTCTATAGCATTTTTAACTTGCTCTTTTGGCGCTGTTGTCTCCATCCACCCTCTAACAGTATCATTGTCATGAGTACCAGTATAAACTATAAAGTTCTTTTCATAATTATGAGGTAAAAAAGGATTTTCACTATCTGAATCGAATCCAAATGTTAATATTTTCATTCCTGGGAAACCAGTATTATTTCTCAATTTAATGGTTTCTTCAGTTAATGTTCCCAAATCTTCAGCAATTATATTAACATCTCCTAGCTCATCCTTAATTGCATTAAATACTTTTATTCCAGGTCCTTTTATCCATTCACCATTTTCTGCTGTATCATCACCATAAGGAATTGACCAATATGATTCAAATCCCTTAAAATGATCTATTCTAAGCACATCATATAGATTTAAACTTTGTCTTATACGATCAACCCACCATTTGTAATCTGTTTTCTCCATATAGTTCCAATCATAAATTGGATTTCCCCACAATTGTCCCGTTGCCGAGAATATATCAGGCGGACATCCAGCAACCTTTAGTGGCTTTAATGTCTTTTTATGAAGTAAAAACGCCTCAGGGTTGGCCCACACATCAGCACTATCTTCTGCAACATATATAGGCATATCTCCTACTATTTCAATATCTAATTCATTTATATATGATTTTAAGTTTTCCCATTGTTTATAAAATTCATATTGTAGGAACTTCCAGAATCCTATTTCATCGATTAATAGTTTTTTATACTTTTCGATAGCTTCTGGTTTCCTTAGTTTGATGTCTTCATCCCATGTCTGCCAGCTTTTTAAACCGAAATGATTTTTAACAGCCATATATAATGCATAATCTTCAAGCCAATATGTCTCTTTTTCTTCAAATTTTTTTGCATCTTTAGAATCTTGTATTTTAAAATTTTCATACGCTTTTCTTAAAACCTTGAATTTTTCTACAAATATTACACCATAATCAATATCCTCAGTATATTCACCAAAGCTAACTGTCTCGTAGTCTTCCTTACTAAGTAAGCCATCTTTTCTTAATATCTCAAAATCTATGAAATACGGATTTCCAGCAAATGCTGAAAAAGATTGATAAGGTGAATCACCATAACTCGTAGGGCCTAAGGGCAGAATCTGCCAGTACCTTTGTCCTGCTTTCTTTAAAAAATCTCCGAATTCATATGCTTCATTACCAAAGGTTCCTATTCCGTATTCTCCTGGTAGCGAAGCAATGTGCATAATAATACCACTACCTCTATTCATATCTTCCTCCTATTTTCACCTTTCGTTCTAAATATTCTGCGGAAATTTATACTCTCTCACAGCTTAAGCAAGCGTTTGCGTAAAAACCTATAAATTAGTTATTGTTAACTATAACAATCTAAATAACTCTATTCTGCCATAGTTAAAAATCAAGAGACTATCCTCAAAAGTATTTCTTAAACTATTCTAATTTATAGAGTTTCTTAACTAAAATTTAAATTATACCTTTTCTAACCTGCTCTACAATATTATGATTTATTGATATATATTAAATCTTGATTAAAAATCCGCATTTCATTAAATTACTACATTAAGCAACTTTTAAAGTAGTCTCTAAATTCCTATCAATAATTATTTTATTGATCCTTGAACAATCCCTGCAATTATTTGCTTTTGAACAAAGAAGTAGAATATAACTATTGGAATTATAGCTAAAATCAATGCCGCCATTGCTAATTCCCATTGTTTTGAGAATGCTCCAAAGAAATTATTCATAGCTAGTGGTATAGTATTTATTTTACCGTTTACTGTTAAGAATGGTAACAAGAAATCATTCCATACCCATATACTATTTAATACTGCTACCGTAACAGTAGTTGGTTTTAATAATGGCAATATTACTTTTAAATAAGTTTGCCATTTGCTACAGCCATCTATAGTTGCCGCCTCTTCAACTTCTTTCGGTATACCTTTAATAAATCCATGAAATAAGAATATGCTCATACTAACACCAAATCCTATATACATAAATATAAGACCATAGTGAGTACCTAACATCTTAATAGGACCAATTTGAATCTTTGCCATCCATTTTACAAGTGGTAGCATTACAGCTTGGAACGGTACTATCATTCCTGAAGTGAATACATAAAATATTATCTTACTCTTCTTACTTTGATCACGAACCAATACCCATGCAGCCATTGAAGAAAATAAAATTATTAATGCTACGCTTCCAACTGTTATTACCATTGAATTAATAAATGAGTTTAGCATATCCATTCTATTTATAGCATCTAAATAGTTTTTCAAATTCCATGTGGTTGGTAAACCTGTGGTATTCGCAAAAATTTCCCTTCTTGTTTTAAATGAATTTATGAACATTAAATAGAAAGGTGCCATGTATAATATTAGTAATGCCCATGCAAATCCTTCTAGGAATTTCAGCCTTCCAGTATAGCTATCTAGTGTTTTTAGCTTTTTATTTGATTTACTCTTTTCTACATTATTAACCATTTTACTTGCTTCCATTATGCTTCTACCTCCTTCTTCTTGTTGAAGTAAACTTGTGTTAAAGAAATAGTAGTTACAAGTACAAAGAATATAATAGCCTTAGCTTGCCCTATCCCCATATTATTTACTACAAACGCTTCTTTATATATATTTAAAGCTAGCATTTCTGTAGTTTTTGCGGGTGTTAGAGAGAAGTTTAAGTCAAATAATTTAAACGAATTAGCTAAAGTTAAAAATAAACAAATTGTCATTCCTTGTCTTACCATAGGTATAGTTATATTCTTAAACGTATGCCATCCATTTGCTCCATCAATATGTGCTGCCTCTATTAAGTCAGTTGGGACATTTTCAAGAGCCGCTACGTAAATTACCATTATATATCCAGCATATTGCCATGTTGAAACAATTAGCATCGCAAACATTGCTGTACCTGCATCCTGTAATAGGGATGTCGAAAGCGCTTTGCTTCCTAAAACTTGACCAAGTCCAGTAAATACTGAGTTAAACATAAATTGCCATATAAATCCTAGGATAAGCCCTCCTATTAGATTTGGCATAAAGAATCCAGTTCTTAAGAAATTATTAGTTTTTAATTTTCTTGTAACTGCATATGCTAGTCCAAAACCAACTAAATTAATACTTATTACACTTGCAATTGTGTATAATATAGTTATTTTTAAAGAATATATGAATTGTTCATCTTTAACAAGATTTATATAATTCTTTATTCCAACAAAATCATATTCCGGATTCGCACCATTCCAATTTGTAAATGTATAATAAATACCAATTATGAATGGGATTATTACTACCATTGTTATTGCAAATAGAGATGGACCTACAAAAATCCAAAAATCTCTACTATCTTTCATTTTCTTACCCATATACTTGCTCCTTTCTAATAATATTTATTATTATGTTCTAAGACTTATATATAAATTCTTATAAAATATTCATGAGGAAGTTTTAGTTTCCCCATGAATCCATTTTGAACTTTTTAATTTATTATTGTTTAGCTTTTTGTTCCGCGTCCTGAAGACCTTGTAACATATCTTTCTTAGCTTGCGCTCCCATGTCAGTTGTAAGGAACTTAGAGAATACAGGTCCTATATTATTCATTGTAAATCCATCTGGTAGATTAGTAAATGCCCATGGAAGTGTTTTCCCTGCTTTATTATACTCAGATATTGATTTATTTAATTTATTGTCACTTTCAACTGCAAAGTTTGTGAATGCAGGGATCATGTTCATATCTTTAACTAGTGATTCTTGACCAGTTTTGCTATTAACCATCCAATCTAAGAATTCTTTAGCTTCTTTATTAACTTTTGAGTCTTTATTTACTACCCAGTACATTGGAACCCCTACTGGAATTGATCCACTTACCTTTGTATCATTATTGATAGCTAAAGGAGCAAATCCCATATCAAATTTAGCATCTAAATTCTTTAAATCTCCAGCAACCCAGTTACCTTGGTGTAGGAATGCAGTTTTTCCAAGTGCGAAGTTACCAACTTGATTACTGTAATCTATTGTATCTAATGTTTTTCCTCCGCCATATTTGCAAAGTAATTCTACAAGATTCATCCAATCATTAAATTGTTTATTATTAACTAAATCTGCTTTTCCTGCAACGTAGTCTTGCGTAAATTGTTTTGGATTTTCTTGAGCTGCTAACGGAATATTAAATGTATGATTACCAGTTACCCAAGTTTCTTTAGTTGTATATGATACAACATTATCAATTCCTAATTCAGCTTTTTTGCTATCCAATTTTTCAAATGCTGCTTTTAACTTATCAAATGTATCTATAGATTTGGCATCGATTCCAGCCTTGTCCAAAATTTCTTTATTATATATTAGTCCATAACCTTCTGTTGCTGCTGGCATACCATATACTTTTCCGTCAAAGGTAACTGTATCTAATGTTCCCTTAACAGCATTACTTACCCATTTTTCTGAGCTTAAATCGTCAATTTTATGTTTCCAAACTCCATAATCTCCTGCACCTTGGATCATAAATATATCTGGTTCAGTACCTTTTTGGAATTCTGCTTTTAGTGATGCACCATAGTCTGCACCTCCACCTACTGAAGTAATTTCTACTTTGACTCCTTTTTCTGCCTCATACTTTTTAGCTAGTTCTTGAAGCGCATCGTTAATTTCAACCTTTAATTGAAATACTTTAATTGTTCTTCCACTTCCAGAATCGCTTGTATTCTTTGACTCAGTGCTTGATGATGTTCCACATCCAACCATAGTTCCAACTAATAGCGTAGAAGCCAAAATTGTTGATAAAAATTTTTTTGTTTTCATGTGAATACCCCTCCATTAAAATTCATTTGATTTTTGATTATTTTCAAAAACCTTATACTATATTATATAACATATATCTAAAATTTTATTTTTAGATATATAATGTTAACATATTTTGAAATTTCTTTCGCAAGCGTTTGCGCAATTTTGAAAAAATTTAGTCCTTCTAGTATTTCTCATACTATCTAGACTCATGTTAACCTTTTCTCGAAGTAAATTCTTCTTTATGATTTAAGTATATCAATTAAAGAAAACTTTTACAAGTAATATTTTTCTTAATTATAAGGAAATTTTGATAGTTTTTCTTTTATTTATTATTAATTTCTCCGTTATAATACGTTTTTAACAAAATCGGTTGCATAAATTTATAATAATACATTTATTCATAAATTCGTACTGTATTCCTTTATTAATAATGATTTTTCTCTTCTAGTTAATCTTTTTATTTCATACTCTCTCCTCATAGCATCTCTTTTATCCTCAAATATTTCGTGATATGCTAACTTAACAGGGCCTCTGCCTTTTGTATATTTCGCTCCAATCCCATTTGAATGCATTTCAATTCTCTTTTCTAGATTATTTGTCCACCCCGTATAAAATGTCCCATCTGAACATTCCACGATATATACATAATTCATTTATTACCTCTACTTCTACATTAAAAATTGTATTGATTTCTGCATAAAGCAGAAAATCTTTCATAATAAATTATATCAAAAAAGAAGACGATCATCTAATATAAATCTCGTCTTCTAAAAATATTAAATATTATTTTATATTAGTCTACCTTAGCTGTATCTATCCAGCTCATCATTCCTCTTAATTCTTTACCAACTTTTTCGATTGGATGTTCAGCTTCCATTCTTCTTCTTGCATTGAATCCTGGTCTATTAGTTTCATTTTCTAATAACCAGTTCTTAGCGAATGTACCATCTTGAATTTCAGTAAGAACTTTCTTCATTTCTTTCTTAGTTTCATCAGTGATTATTCTTCTACCAATTTGGTAATCTCCATATTCAGCAGTATCTGAAATTGAATATCTCATCATGCTTAATCCACCTTGATATAATAAATCAACAATTAATTTCATTTCATGCATACATTCAAAATAAGCATTTTCCGGAGCATATCCTGCTTCTACCAAAGTTTCAAATCCTGCTTTGATAAGTTCTGAAACCCCACCACAAAGTACTGCTTGTTCTCCGAATAAATCAGTTTCTGTTTCATCTTTAAATGTAGTTTCAAGAATACCTGCTCTTGCTCCACCAACTCCATTAGCATATGCTAAAGCGTATTGTTTTGCTTTTCCTGTTGCATCTTGGTGTACAGCAATTAAGCAAGGTACTCCAGCACCTTCAGTATATGTTCTTCTTACTAAATGCCCTGGTCCTTTAGGTGCAACCATAAATACGTCAACGTATGATGGCGGAACTATTTGACCAAAGTGTATGTTAAATCCATGAGCAAATACTAATGCATTTCCTTCTTCTAAGTTTGGAGCAATTTCTTCGTTATATATTTTTCCTTGCTTTTCATCTGGTAATAAAATCATGATTAAATCTGCTGCTTTTGCTGCATCTGCAACTGTAGCAACTTGTAATCCAGCTGCTTCAGCTTTAGCCCAAGATTTACTTCCGTTATATAATCCAACAACAACGTCCACTCCACTTTCATGAAGATTTAGCGCATGCGCATGACCTTGGCTACCATAACCTATTATAGCAACTTTCTTTCCTTTTAATAAATTTAAATCTGTGTCCTTTTCGTAATACATTTTTGGCATTTTAATTACCCTCCTAGTTATTATTAATATCTTCTTCGCTTATTATTTGATTAATTGGTGCACCAGGTGCAACCATAGGAAAAACTTTTTTATCACTGTTTATTAGATAATCTATAAGAACTGGACCTTCTGAATCCAGAGCTTTTCTAAGTATATAGTCTATTTCATCCACTTCAGTTATTCTAAATGCTTTGGCTCCAAAAGCCTCAGCAAGCTTAACATAATCTGTAGGTCTATCTAAGGTTGTTTGAGAATATCTTCCTTCATAGAAAAAGTCCTGCCATTGTCTTACCATTCCTAGGCAATTATTATTCATAATTACTTGGATTAATGGAAGTCTATTTTTAACTGCAGTAACTAATTCATTACAATTCATCCCAAAACTTCCGTCACCAGCAATATTAATTACTCTTTTATCTGGCTTACCAACTTGAGCTCCGATTGCAGCCCCAAGACCATATCCCATTGTTCCAAGACCGCCAGATGTTATGAAAGTTCTTTCATTTCTAAAATTGAAGTATTGTGCCGTCCACATTTGGTGTTGACCTACTTCAGTAGATATTATGAAACTTCCGTCATTTAACTTATTTAACTTATCAAAGAATAATTCTGGTGTTAAACCACAATCTGATTTAACCTTCTTATTTTCTTTTAAGCTGTTTATTGTATTAATCCATTCTTCGTTTCGCTTTACGTTAATTAAAGGTATTAATTGACTTAATGCTACTTTCAAATCTCCTACAATACAAGTATCAACTTTAACATTTTTATTTATTTCTGCTGGATCAACATCTATTTGTAGCACTTTTGCATTCTTAATATGATTTTGATTACTTATAACTCTATCACTAAATCTAGCTCCAAGTGTTATTAATAAATCACATTTAGTTGCAGCAATATTTGATGCTTTTGTTCCATGCATGCCTATCATTCCTGTATATAATTCATGATTATTAGGAAATTCCGCCATACACATAAGTGATGTTGATACAGGTGAATTTATCTTTTCCGCAAAGATTAAAAGTTCCTCTGTTGCCTCAGCTATCCCAATACCACCGCCTGCATATATAAGTGGTCTTTTACTTTGATTTATTAAATCTACGGCTTCTTGTAAAGACTTTTCTGTAATATATTCAGATTTTCTAACGACTTCTTTAGGAATTATTTTATTGTACTGAGTTTTATCAGCAGTAATATCCTTTGGAATATCTATTAATACCGGTCCTGGTCTACCCTCCTGTGCTATATAAAAGGCTTCCTTAATTATATTTTGAAGTTCATTAACATCCCTTACAATATAATTATGTTTTGTTATGGGCATTGTTATTCCGGTTATATCAACTTCTTGGAAACTATCCTTTCCAAGCAATGGTTGAGCCACATTTCCTGTAATAGCAACCATAGGAATCGAATCCATATATGCTGTCGCGATGCCTGTTACTAAATTAGTAGCTCCTGGCCCTGATGTTGCAAGACAAACCCCTACTTTTCCAGTAGCTCTTGCATATCCATCAGCTGCATGAGATGCACCTTGTTCATGACAAGTTAAAATATGATTTATTTTATCTTTATACTTGTATAATTCGTCATATATATTTAATACTGCTCCACCTGGATATCCAAATATAGTCTCTACTCCTTCATCAAGTAATGACTTTATTAAGATTTCAGCCCCCGTTAATAACATTTTACTCACTCCTTTGCTTATAAAATGGTCTTAAATTCACAATTAAGGATGAAATCTCTTTGAAATTTCTTAAGTATACCTATTAATCAAAAACTTTTTTATTCCTTCATTATATATTGTGAATTATATATTATTAAAATTTTCTTCTATTACTTACAGACCCTATTGTACCGTAACATTCAGTAGTTAATGGATGAAATTTCTTTATACCCTCTATAAAGTAAATCTCTCCATTAACAATAAATTAGCTTACTATTTTAGTTTCCCACAAACTAATTTTCCCATTTCAACTGTTCCAACTTTTTTCTTACCTTCTGTCATTATATCGCCTGTTCTATACCCATCTTCAAGAACTGCAAGAACTGCTTTTTCGATTTCTTTAGCTTCTTCCTCTAACGAGAAGCTATATCTAAGCATCATAGCCGCTGAAAGGATAGTTGCTAGTGGATTCGCAATTCCTTGTCCTGCTATATCAGGTGCACTTCCGTGGATCGGCTCATACATTCCAAGAGTTCCTTCCCCAAGTGAAGCTGATGGTAACATCCCAATTGATCCTGTAACCATACTAGCTTCATCTGATAAGATATCTCCAAATATGTTCGAAGTTACAATCACATCAAATTGATTTGGATCTTTAACTAATTGCATCGCTGCATTATCAACATATAAGTGATTCACCTCAACTTCTGGATAGTCCTTAGCCATTTCATTAACTACACTTCTCCAAAGTCTTGAGCTCTCTAATATATTCGCTTTATCAACACTTGTAAGCTTTTTATTTCTCTTCATTGCTGTTTCAAATCCGATTTTAGCGATTCTAGTTATTTCATTTACGTTATATCTTTCAGTATCATAAGCGCTCTTTACTCCATTGATTTCCTCTAATCCTCTTTCTCCGAAGTAAATACCACCAGTTAATTCTCTAACGATGCAAATATCTATTCCATCTTTAACAATGCTATCTTTAAGTGGTGATTCATTTTTTAATGGAGCATATAATATGGCAGGTCTCAAGTTACAGTAAAGATTTAACGCCCCTCTTAATCCTAATAACGCTTGTTCCGGTCTTATTTTTGCTGTAGGATCATCCCATTTAGGTCCTCCGACAGCTCCAAGTAAAACCGCATCACTATTTTTGCAAGCTTCTAAAGTTGCTTCAGGAAGTGGTGTTCCTTCTTTATCTATAGCACATCCTCCAGCTAATACATACTCATATTCAAATCTATGCCCAAATTTATCCCCGATAACTTTTAAAACTTTTATAGTTTCATCTATTACTTCTGGTCCTATCCCATCTCCAGGTATTACAGCTATATTATATTTCATTATAAAAATCCCCCTCTTATAATTACCTATTTTCTTATTGCTTTTTATAAATAAACTCTTTATATATTTAATTATTATTATCTCTTTATTGATAAAATATATCAAGTTAACTTTTCTATAATCTTCTTATTATCTATATTTTATTACTATCTATTTTTTATATATCCGATTAATCCATCATTATCAATTATCTTTTGCATAAATTCCGGGAATGCTTCTCCTTGATATTCCCTATTCTTAGTTAAATTTTTAATAAGCCCTGTTGTGAAATCAACTTCTAACTCATCACCCGCATCAATATTCTTCACCGCTTCATCACATTCTAAAATTGGTAAACCAATATTAATTGAATTTCTATAGAATATTCTAGCAAAAGTCGATGCAATAACACAGCTAACTCCAGCTGTCTTAATTGCAAGTGGTGCGTGCTCTCTTGAAGAACCACAACCAAAGTTTTTATTGGCAACAATTATGTCCCCATCTTTTACATTTTTAACAAAATCAACATCTATATCTTCCATACAGTGTGCAGCTAGTTCTTTAGCATCTGATGTATTTAAATATCTTGCTGGGATTATTACGTCTGTATCTACATTATCTCCATATTTGAAAACTTTACCTTTTACGCTCATTACTAAATACCTCCTATACTAATTCTGGGTCAGTTATTTTCCCAGTTAATGCAGATGCAGCAGCCACTGCTGGACTTGCAAGATAAACTTCAGATTCAACATGCCCCATTCTTCCTACGAAATTTCTATTTGTTGTTGATATGCATCTTTCACCTTTTGCTAAAATCCCCATATGTCCACCTAAACATGGTCCACAAGTTGGTGTCGAGAATGCCGCTCCAGCTTCAACTAAATCTGTCACTATTCCTTCTTTTATTGCTTGTAAGTAAATCTTTTGAGTTCCAGGAATAACTATACATCTTATACCTTTCTTAACTTTCTTTCCTTTTAGGATATCTCTAGCTACTCTTAAATCTGAAATTCTACCATTAGTACATGACCCAATTACTACTTGATCAATAACTACATCTCCAGTATTATCAATTGTTCTTGTGTTATCTGGTAAATGAGGGAACGAAACTGTTGGTCTTAATGCGTTTAAATCAATTTCAAATACTTCATCATATTCTGCATCTTCATCAGCTTCATATTTAGTCCATTCTCTAGACGCGTGATCTTTTAAATATTCAACTGTTTTATCGTCAACTGGGAAGATTCCATTCTTTCCACCAGCTTCAATTGCCATATTTGCCATTGTGAATCTATCATCCATTGAAAGATATTGTAATCCATCACCCACAAATTCCATTGACTTGTATAATGCTCCATCAACACCAATCATTCCGATTATGTGTAATATTATATCTTTTCCACTTACCCATTTTGCAGGCTTATTCTTAAGAACAAATTTTAAAGCTGATGGCACTTTAAACCAGCATTTTCCTGTAGCCATACCTGCTGCCATATCAGTTGATCCTATACCTGTCGAAAAAGCTCCAAGAGCTCCATATGTACAAGTGTGTGAATCAGCTCCTATAACAACATCGCCTGCAACAACTAATCCTTTTTCAGGAAGTAAGCAATGCTCAATACCCATTTCCCCAACTTCAAAGAAATTTTCAATTTCCATCTTTTGAGCAAATTCTCTGATATATTTAACTTGTTCTGCTGCTTTTATATCCTTATTAGGAGTAAAGTGATCTGGAACTATAGCTATTTGGCTTTTACTAAATACCTTATCTGTTCCAAACTTTTGAAATTCATTTACAGCTACTGGAGTTGTAATATCATTCCCTAATACTAAATCAAGATTTGCCTCAATTAATTGCCCAGCTTTTACTGATTCTAATCCTGCATGTGCTGCTAAGATTTTTTGTGTCATCGTCATTCCCATTTTTAATCATCTCCTTAAAAATATGCTTTTACTTTTCTCTCAATATCTTTGATTAGTTTATATTCTATTGAATCTACAAGAGCTATCCAACTAGCTTGGATTACGTCTCGAGACACCCCAACAGTACTCCAGCTTTCAACTCCATCTGTTGATTCAATTAAAACTCTTACCTTTGCTTCTGTTGCATTTTCTGAGTCCAGGACTCTAACCTTATAATCCACAAGTCGTGCTTGTTTTAGTTCTGGATAAAAAACCTCGAGAGCTTTTCTAATTGCCCTATCCAGTGCATTTACAGGACCTTCACCCTCTGCTGCTGTCATTTCGTTCTTACCATCAACAGTGATGTTTATTACTGCTGTTGACGAAAATTCTTCTAAGCCATAAGGTTGCTCTCCGATAATTTTAAAATGATTTAATTTAAAGAACGGTTTATATTTTCCAATTATCTTTCTTATAACCAGTTCGACTGTTCCTTCTGCCCCTTCAAATTGGTAGCCTTCATATTCTAATTCTTTTAATCTATCCGTAATCTTTTGAACTGAATTATCATCCTTAGATATATTAGGAAATACTTTTTTTATCTCTTGCAAAATTGTGCTTTTCCCACTAACTTCTGAGACCAAGAATCTCCTCTTATTTCCAACCAATTCTGGTTCTATATGTTCATAGGATTTCGGTGCCTTAGTCACCGCATCAATGTGCATTCCACCTTTATGAGCAAATGCCGAATTTCCTACAAACGGATTTTCATCTGCTAAAGTCATATTACAAATTTCTGCTATATATCTAGATGTTTTTGTTAGATTTGTTAGCTCAATATTATTTAATATCTCATATCCAAGCTTCAATTTTAATATAGGTATTATTACACTTAAATTAGCATTCCCACATCTTTCACCTATACCAATAAAAGTTCCTTGAACTTGTGCTGCCCCTGCTTGAACTGCCATAATTGAATTTGCAACAGCCATTCCCATATCATCATGGCTGTGAATTCCTACATCTATAGATACTTGTGTTTTTACAGTTCTGGTTATATCATATATCTCTTGAGGTAGTGTCCCTCCATTAGTATCACATAATACAATTACTTGAGCACCAGCTTCCTCGGCTGCTCTTAAAGTCGCCATTGCATACTCTTTATTCGCTTTATAACCATCATAAAAGTGTTCTGCGTCAAAAATTACTTCTCTTTCGTTCTTACACAAGTATTCAATTGTATCTTTAATCATATTAAGATTTTCATCTAAAGAAGTTTTTATAATATCTGTCACCTGAAAATCCCATGACTTTCCGAATATAACAATTGTACTTGCTTCAGATGATAACAAATCCTTCAAATTCTTATCGCCTTCTACATTAATCTTAGATTTTCTTGTTGAGCCAAACGCTACAACACTAGAATTTTCAAGGTGCACATCCTTAAGCCTTTTGAAGAATTCCATATCCTTTGGATTTGATCCCGGATTACCAGCTTCTATATAATCAACTTGCATCTCATCCAATGCCTTTACAATCTTTATTTTATCTTCTAGCGAAAATGAAATTCCTTGACCTTGGGCTCCATCTCTTAGAGTAGAATCAAATATTTTCACCTGATTCTGAGCCATATATCATTATCCCCCTTTTTATTTTTTTACTTATTGCTATTACTCAATTGCCATTATCTTTATTTATTATTCCTTAATAACTTTCAATAGAATTTTTTATTGTTTTTTCCCCTCTTTGCAACGCTGTTACTCCAGTTCTAACCAACTCTTCTATTCCATATTCCTCCATCAAGTTAATTAATGCAGATACTTTATTTTCATCCCCGGTTAATTCTATCGTTAATGTATCAGTAGATAAATCAATTATCTTACTTCTAAAGATTTTTACTGTCTCATTTATGGCTGCTCTATTTTCTGCATCAGCCCTTACTTTAATTAAAACTAATTCTCTGTATACAGATTCATTAGGCTTAAAGTCAATAACCCTTATCACGTCTTCTAATTTATTCAATTGTTTCTTCACTTGTTCTAATACATTTTCATCACCCATAAGTGTAATTGTCATTCTCGAAATTGAAGGATCCTCAGTTCTACCAACAGTTAAACTATCAATGTTATATCCTCTTCTCGAAAACAATCCACTAACTCTACTTAAAACACCAGATGAATTCTTAACTAAAGCAGATAATACATGCTTCTCCATTGTCTTCCCCCCTTAAAAATGGTTAAAAAAATCCACCCTTAATGATATGAATCATAAGAAGTGGGATAATATTCCGCCTTATATAATATCACTAGGTTCTAACAAACCCTTGCATATAACGGATGCACACCGGATATCTTTTACTCAAGAAACTTCTTTCTCTTTCTGGATTCTGCTCAGGAGCGATAATTCTAAAGCTAAAGTATCGATTCACACCATCCATCGACTCTCTGCAACTTGTCTGCTAAACAATTGTCTCCATCTCAGCATTTAATAACTAAAGGACCTATTAAATTTTCCTGTTAGAGTAGATTTTACTCTTCGTTTTTGCTATTGTCAACATGTTCATAATATATTTTTCATTATTGTTTTTTTATCCTTAAATCTCACAGGCAAATTGATTATTTATTATTTAATCACTAATTATTTTACCAATTTAATAATTAATTAATATTTTATTTAACTATATGAATTGTTTAGTTATCATTAATTGATAATTTAAACATGCCTATTTTTAGAACACTTTTGTAAATACTTGCATTTATTATCTAAAACTTTCCAACATGAGTTCCAAAATCCTCCATATACTCAACCTCTTGAATATTAGCAAGAACTGTATCTAAACTATAATCATATATATTGAAATTTATTTTTGCTTCACACAATTTAGAGATTATTTCTTCCTTATCATCCTCAAAAATTAATTCTTTATCGATTTCTTTAATAAATGCCCCTGTTTTATATATCTCGCATTTAGCTCCTTCTTCTGCACCTAGTTGCGTAAATACATTATATCTATATTCATCTCCTCCAATTTCTGTTGCATCGTTATAACCATCTTTATGAAAAACATTATCTAGTCTTCTTTCATAATAGTTATTTATGTATGCCTTGGCTCCCTCTATATCATTAAATCCCTTGCAGTTTCCACTTGGAAATACTAATAAGTACTCATTATAAGGCTCTTTTTTCATATAAATTACCTCCTCTTTCATACATATAATTTGTATATTAATCTATTTTATTTATCCCCTTATTAAGCACTTGTTATACACGAGAGATTTAATTCAATTATTTGATAATTTCTTTTAAAGTTGGTATTATAATATTATTTTCTTATGGCTTATTATAATATAATATCATTTTCTAATAATGTATTTCTTAAGACCTCTATCATTATGTTGTATCCTTTAGTATTAGGATGCAGTCCTTCCGCTGTAAGTCCATCTTTAACATAAGTTTGTCCATTTTCCACAAAAGCTGAGTAGTAATTCACATATATTAATTCTTCCTTATTGGAAACTGCCTTTAATTTTTTATTAACTCCTAAAACATAACTATTTCTTTCTTTGTTTTTATTTGTAAATTCCATATTTGTGGGCAGTATAGAGCAGAGGATTAAATTAATATTATTCTCTTTTGCCTTTTTAATCATTTCATAAATATTGCAGTAAGCTCGTGAAATCACATCCTCTATATCTATTCCTTTTTTCTGAGTCCATGGATCATCTTCTAAATCCCACGCATCATTAATACCAATCATAAGTATACAATGTTTTGGCTTTAGCTGAACCACATCCGCATCAAATCTTTTTAAAACAAACTCTGTTGTGTCCCCTCCTATTCCTCTATTTATAACCATTTTATTACTTCCACCTAAGTATGCATTTATCTCCCAAAAATCAGTTATAGAATCTCCAATAAACACGAAATCTACTTTGACATCGTTTTCTACTATAACAGCATTTTTAAAGTTAAATTCTCCTCTTTTAGTATCTGCAGCAACTTGCTTTGAAAAAAGCCCCGGATCTATTATTTTTCTCATATTAATCCTCCTTTGAATTAAAAACGATTATTTTAGGTTCATCTAGCATATGAAAACACTTATAATTTAAACATTATAAGTGTTCATTACCTGCCAAAATGAAATATTTAGCAGGTAATTCTCTAGAAAAAGTATCAATTATTAATATCTACAATAATTATATAATTATATTTCATAATAGAAAACTATGTAACCTTACATATTTTCTCCTAATTATCAGTGAATAATTACAAAGAGGAATCCTTCTTTATAGGAAGGATTCCTCTCTTATTAATATATAATAAACTAATTATATTTCTTTTCAATTAAATTAGCTAAATTATGCGCCATTTTATCTATTTCCGTTTGATCTTCCCCTTCTAGCATTACTCTAACTAGTGGTTCTGTTCCGGATGGTCTTATAAGCACTCTTCCAACACCATTTAATGCGTCTTCAATTTTCTTAATTTCTTCTTGTATTTCAGCATCAGTTAAATATAAATCTTTCTTATCATTAGGAATTGTTGCATTAGCTAATACTTGTGGCAATTCCTTCATTACAGTACATAATTCTGATAGCGGTGTTTCTTTTTTCTTAACTATATTTGCAATTTGAAGCGCAGTAACTAAGCCATCTCCAGTTGAATTATAATCTAAAAATATTACGTGACCAGATTGCTCCCCACCAAGAACATACTTCTCTTTAACCATTTCTTCTAAAACATATCTATCGCCAACACTAGTTTTAACAAGATTTATTCCTTCTCTTTTACTAGCAATATCTAATCCAAGATTACTCATTACAGTTACAACTAAAGTATCATCTTTTAACTTTCCAAGCTCTTTTAAGTACTTAGCACATAACATTAATATAAAATCACCATTTATTAGATTACCTTTTTCATCCACAGCTAAGCATCTATCAGCATCGCCATCAAAGGCAAATCCTAAGTCGCATCCCTTTCTTACAACGTACTCCATTAACTCTTCAGGATGTGTTGACCCACAATTTTCATTAATATTTGTTCCATCTGGATTATCATTAATTACAAATACATCAGCACCTAATTCTCTAAACGCCTTTACTGATGACTTATAAGCAGCTCCGTTTGCACAATCTAAAGCTACTTTTAACCCTTTTAGGTTATAAGGTATTGTACTTTTTGCGAATTCTATATACTCATCTAAAGCAGATATTTCAATTGTTTCTCTTCCTAAATCTGTACCTATTGGGCTTGGTACGCCCTCAAAATTACTTTCAATAACTCTTTGGATGTCATCTTCTAACTCATCAGAAAGCTTGTATCCTTTATCATTAAAGAACTTTATACCATTATATTCTACTGGATTATGTGACGCAGAAATCATAACACCTGCATCAGCTCCATATTTCCTTGTTAAATATGCAACTGCTGGTGTTGGCACCACTCCAAGAACTACTGCCTCAGCTCCAACTGATAATATTCCTGCTATTAATGCCGATTCCAACATATCCCCAGATATTCTTGTATCCTTTGCAACCAATATCTTAGGCTTATGAGCACCTTCTGTCAATATATATGCTCCAGCTCTACCAAGGTTATACGCAGTCATCGCTGTTAATTCAGCATTTGCAACTCCTCTAACGCCATCAGTTCCAAACATTCTACCCATAATTTTACCTCACTTTTTTATTCATTATAGCCACTTATTACTATAATATTTTTGATAATGATAAAAGCTACTACTTTTTATGACTTTAGTCTATTTATCACCTTAAATAGTATAATATTTTTAATTGCTATTTACAATCTTCTGTATTATTAAATTTTAACATTTAACAATGATTATTTATTGTATAATATGTAAAAGTAATCCTCAACATATTAATCAATATCTTCCTCTTTCAATCTTTCTAAAACTAAATTATAACCGTCACTTCCATAATTTAAACATCTATTTACTCTACTTATAGTCGCAGTGCTTGCACCCGTAATCTCTGCTATCTCTGAATAAGTCTTTTTATATTTAAGAAGCTTTGCTACATGTAGTCTCTGGGCTAATGATTTAACCTCATTTATAGTTGCAACATCTTCAAAAAACATATAACATTCATCTATATCTTTAAGTTCCAAAATTGCTTTAAAAAACAAGTCTAATTCTTTACTCTTAATCTTTGACTCTAAAGAACTCACTTTATCACCTCATTGCATAATCGTTTCTATTTAATTATACCCATCCAAAGTCTCCTTTACAACTTTAATATGCGAAAGCATTAATTCTATTTGTTTATTTGTAAAAAATATCACTTTTTGCCATTACTTTGTTTATCATTTGTCATTATTGGGAATAATTGTATTGATAAAAATAAAAAACAACCGTTATCATATAATACATAGTTTTGTATTTATAATTCACAAGGAGGAACAATATGTCTTTTAATTCCATACACTTTTTTATATTTTTCCCAGTGGTTGTTCTTACTTACTTTATTATTCCTAGAAAAACAAGATGGATATGGTTACTACTTTCTAGTTATTACTTTTATATGTCATGGAATCCAAAATACTCAATTTTATTAGCTTTCTCTACCATGGTCACATATTTAAGCGGATTACTGATTGATAGTAGTAATTCAATAAAAGATAAGCAGGTCTCAAAACAACTAAAGAATTTTTGGCTATTTCTAAGCTTCATAATAAATTTGGGAATATTATTTTTCTTTAAATATTATAATTTTTTCTCTGGCTTAATAATTACAACTAGCAGCTTTTATAAAGTTAATTTCAGTCCACCTATATTTGATATACTTTTACCAATTGGTATATCCTTTTATACATTTCAGGCTTTAAGTTATACTGTAGATGTATATAGGGGTGACATACCTTGCGAAAGAAACTTAGGTAAATATGCTCTTTTTGTTTCATTCTTTCCTCAATTAGTCGCTGGACCTATAGAAAAATCTAAGGATTTACTTCACCAATTTAATCAAACATACAACTTTGATCACGAAAGGGTTAAAAATAGTTTAATCAGAATGTTATGGGGATTTTTTAAGAAAATATTTGTTGCTGATAGATTAGCTATATTAGTTAACACTGTATATAATTCTCCAAATGATTACTTCGGCTTTCAAATTATCATAGCTACAATATTCTACGCCTTCCAGATATATTCTGACTTTTCTGCTTATTCAGATATAGCTATAGGTGCTGCTAATGTTATGGGTTTTAACCTTACAACTAATTTTAGGCAACCTTATTTTTCAAAATCCATTAAGGAATTTTGGAAGAGATGGCATATTACCTTAGGTGATTGGTTTAGAGATTATTTGTATATACCTTTAGGTGGTAATAGAAAAGGGAAAGTTAGAACATACATAAATATTGTTATTGTCTTTTTAATTAGCGGATTATGGCATGGAGCATCAATTACATTCATAATATGGGGATTACTTCATGGAATCTATCAAGTCGTTGGTAATTTGATTATGCCGGTAAAAAACTATGTAATAAAAAAGTTTAATATAAGAACCGATGTTTTTAGCTATAAGTTATTGCAAGTAATTATCACATTTATTTTGGTAGACTTTGCATGGATGTTTTTCAGGGCAAATTCATTTATCGATATAAAAATACTGCTTAATAATTTATTTGTATTTAATCCTTGGATCCTTGCAGACGGTTCATTATATGATCTAGGACTTAATTCAAAAGAATTCTTTATGAGTATAATAGGTATTGTAATTATATTAATTGTTAACATTTTAGAAACAAGATCAAACATAATAAATATGTTATCTGCTCAAAATTTGTTGTTTAGATGGACTGTTTACGTAACTACAGTATTGGCAATAGTTGTATTCGGGGTATATGGATTCCAATATAGTGAGCAACAATTTATCTATTTTCAATTCTAGGAGTGTAGCTATGATTAAAAATTTCTTACTAAAGTCAATTATACTATTATCTATTATTCTCATTTCATTACATTGGCTTAGTTCTATCCTAGTTCGACCTGGTCACGCCGCAAAGTTATATCAAGGCTGGTATGATAAATCTCATCAATATGATGTTCTATTGCTTGGTTCTAGCCATATGAACGGCATGATTGATCCACAGGTTCTATTTAATAATTATGGTATAACCAGTTTTAACTATGGTACCGGAGGTCAACCTATAGATGTTACATACTATTTACTTAAAGAAGCATTAAAAACTCACCCCGAGACAAAAATTGTAGTTTTGGATATATATTACTTAGGCCTAACTAATGAATATGGCGAGGAAGGATATATAAGAAATGTTCTTGATAACATGAGATTATCAGAAAATAAGATAGATGCAATAATGGATTGTACCCCTAGAGAACAAAGACTATATTATTTATTTCCAATTCTAAAATATAAAAATAGATGGGCCAGCTTAACTCAATCAGATTTTAATGTTAATCTATATGCTAATCAGGAAGCCGCTGGCTTCGAGGCTGGAGATAATAAGTATGGAAAAGATATAGCTTCAGAACAATATAGCGATGAAATTGGAGAAATACCTCACAAAACTTTAGAATATTTATATAAATTTATGGAGTTGTCCAAAGAAAGAGGTTTTCAATTAGTATTAATAAATGCACCTTATGATTATAGTAGCAATGATGATAACTTCTGGTATAAAGATGATGCATCCATGTACAATAAGGTATCTGTAATAGCAAAAAATAATAATATCCCATTCATAAATTATTCTGATAAAAATAAAATGAAACAGATAAAATTTAATTTTAAAGAAGATATGAATAATCCTGGTCATACTAATATTTATGGTGCAAATAAAGTTAGCATAGACTTAGCAAATTTTCTAAATAATCATTATAAATTGGTCGATCATAGGACCAAATAGATTACACCAAGTATTTCATATATGTGAATTATGTCTATAAAATAATCAGCCTATTTATAAGACTTCTTTTATAAATAGGCTGATTTACATTATAATAACGTTTGAAACTTACAAACGTTACGTTTAGACTAATCATCTTCCTCATCAACTTGATATTTTATTGCTCTTAATCTGTTAGTTTCATTTATACACAAATCTTTGTATATATATCTAGTTGGCATAAGCCAAACCTCTCCTGTTCCTCTATACACATTAACTATTCCCTCGCCACTTACAGCTGTTCCAATAATAGATTTAGATGATTTCTCCACTGAAAATTCAATATTTCCTGTTCTTAAAATAGCTAAATTTCCATCAACCTTTAAGGTATCATTTATTAATATGCATTTAAATATTTCAGTCTCTGGAACTGGGATTTTGAGGACAACAATACCACTACCGTCTAATCTGGTTTGGTATAGTCCTTCGTTACCTAAAAGAGCAGATGATACATTCTTCTGCATCGCGGCACTTACCTCTATCCCTTCTTCACATGCATAAAACATATTATCACTTATTATAATTTCATCATCTTCTAACTCTATTAATGCAAAATGTCCAAAAGAAGGTTCTAGAAATATCTCGCCTGTTCCGCTATACGTAGGTCTAACTACAGTTTCTCCAGTTAATTTACTTGATATTATCTTTTTACCAAACCCTAATAATCCGCCTTGTTTACTTCTTACCTCTATAGTTCCTTTCATATAGCTTAGTGAACCTGGCTCAAGCCTCACTGAGCTATCTTCTAGTATTATTCTTATCTGCTTTAATTTTATTCCACTTTCTTTCATTATATTAAGCCCTAAAGCAGATTGAACATCAGTGGCTCCATCCAAATTTTCGTACTGCAATATTTGAAATTTAGATTCACACTCCATTTCAGATAACATGCTTAATTTATTAGTAAATTTTAATGAACTTCTCATAAACCCCTCCATACCTTAACTATAAGCTATTTCTATTATTGACTAATTATCTGTATTTAATTCTTCCAATAATGTAAATATCCTCTTATTAAGTACAGGATGCATCAAATATGGTGCTATCTCATTTAAAGGCCTCAATACGAACTCTCTTTCATGCATTCTTGGATGTGGCAAAATTACTTTTTCATTAGAAGAAATTATTTCATCATACATAATAATATCTAAGTCAATCGTTCTAGGCCCCCACTTTATGACTCTTTCTCTATTTAATTCTTCCTCGAATTTAAGTAACAAGTCCATAAGTTCATCTGCTTCTAATATTGTATCTATTTCTATAACTGCGTTCAGAAAATCTTCTTGATCTAAATATCCCCATGGTTTTGTAATAATAAATGATGATTTTTTCCTTAAATTAATATTATTTTCACTTGATATTTTTTCTATTGCTTCTTCTAGATACTTTTCTTTATCTCCGACATTTGAGCCTAAGCCTATATATGCCCTATGTCTCCTTCTCTCAACCATTATCTCCACTGTATCTAGATGCTTTTTAATAGGCGCCCAAGGCTTTTTCAAGAAAACCTTGGCCCCACTAATTACGTTATACTCATTAAGAATAAAGTCTGCCAAATTTAAAGCTACTGTTTCTATAAGGTCATAATTTTCCCTGATAAATTCCGCCTCAATTTTCTCGCACAATTCACCATAGTGAACTGACTTAGTCAAATCCCCAGTCCTACCGGCAGTTTTTAAATCTAAATCCAATTCAAAGGACAAGATGAATTTTTGACCCAATTTTTTCTCCGCTTCAAATACTCCATGAAAACCAAACAACTCTAAATCTCTTATATACATTTTATCCAAAATTCATCCATCCTATCTTCTTACAATTACATCAGTCATTTTTGCCGCTCTAAAATTTTCAAGTACATCATGGACTCTTACAAAGTCACAAGCATCTTTCATTATACCGATAACGGTTGTGGCCACTGTACCTTCTACTCTTTCTTCCACTGGTAAATCTAAAGTTAATCCTATCATTGATTTTCTCGATGTTCCAAGCAATATAGGATATCCTAACTTCTTAAGTTTCTCTAGATTATTCATAGTTTCTAAATTCTGCTCATAAGTTTTTCCAAAGCCTATGCCTGGGTCTAAAATAATATTTTCATCTTTTACTCCAGCATCCTTAGCGATTTTTATACTCTCTTTCAAATCCTCCAATATTTCTTCCATTAAGTTTTTATAATCTGTATTATCTCTGTTATGCATTAAACAACATGGTACATTATATTTTGCTGCTACTTTTGCAATGTCCCTTTCCATTTTAAATCCCCAGATATCATTAATAAGGTTTGCACCTGCCTCTAAGGCCTTTTCTGCTACCTTTGCTTTATATGTATCTATAGATATAGGAATATCAAACTTTTCTCTTACAGCCCTTATTATAGGAATAACCCTACATATCTCCTCTTCCTCATCTACTGGAGCATGATTAGGTCTTGTAGATTCCCCGCCAATATCTATTATGTCTGCTCCATCTTCTATCATCTTTTTAACGTGAGCTATAGCTATCTCCATATCATTAAATTTTCCTCCATCTGAAAAAGAGTCTGGCGTAAAATTTAATATTCCCATAATATATGTTCTTTCTCCTATTTTAAATTCCTTACTTCCTATTTTCATTATATGTAAAACTCCTCTTAATAGTATATTTTAAAATTTTTCTTTTCATCGCTCCAGTTGCATTCATCTGCAGACTTACAGGTTAAGCATAATCTTGAAAGTTTATCTGCTCTATATATTAACAACGAAAATCCCTCACTCTTTTTGTTTCTATGGCCCAATATTCCTTGTTTTATAAGCTCGGCTTCTTCTTCATAAAATTTATAATCCTCTAAAATATCTTTTGCAATCTCCCATGAAGCTATTTCATGAGGTGTTCCATTTTCATATTGAAAAGATTTGCCTATATCATGCAAAATTGAAGTTACATATATAATCTCCTTCTTGAATCCCAAAGCTTCTTCTAAGTTTATTAATTGGGCTATTCTAGCTACATCTAAGAAATGCTTTAAGTTATGTTTACAAAACTTTCTGCCCTTCTCAAATTTTTTATTTCTTTTTAAATAGTACATATATCTTTCATCATTTAAAATACAATTTAGTCTATCCATAATATACCCCGACTTTTATTAATATTCACTACTCATGGTGGATCATCAAGATTACTTATTATTATATCATTTGCATACATTTTGATCATATTATCAACATGATTATACTAATCATTTATTTCAAAATAAGTATTCCTATATTATTTACTATTTTAATACCCTTTTAATTAAATGCAAGATATAATTTCAATTTTTTCAATCATGTTCAAAATAAAAATAACACTTAGAAATAATTAAAATATAATTTCTAAGTGTTATTTTATATTAATAAACTTTAGCTTGTTCTTCTCCGTCAAGTACTCTTATAGCACCTTGGGCTAAAGCAAGTAATTCATCTTCTCCTGGGTAAACTGTAACTGGGGCAATCCATTCAACTTTTGATTTAAGGTCAGGAACAAGAATTGGTGAGTATGCAATACCTCCAGTAAAAATAATTTGGTCAACTTTACCTTCTAATACAACTGACATCTCTCCAATTGCTTTTGAAATTTGATAAACAAACGCTTTATATATTGATTCGCATTCTTTATCTCCTTCTTGCATTTTGTCAATAACAACTCTTGCATCATTTGTATTTAGGTATCCAACAAATCCACCTTTTCCTACAACCTTGCCATATACTTCTGCTTCGCTATATTTTCCACTAAAACACATTTTAATTAAGTCACCAATTGGAACTGATCCAGCTCTTTCTGGTGAGAATGGGCCATCTCCATCTAAAGCATTGTTTACATCAATAACTCTTCCATGATTGTGAGCTCCAACTGAAACTCCTCCACCCATATGTACAACTACAAGGTTTAGATTTTCATATCCTTGTCCACTTTCTTTGCCATATCTCTTAGCTACTGCTTTTTGATTTAAAGCATGAAACTTACTTTTTCTTGGTAGTTCTGGTACCCCTGATAATCTAGCTACATCAGCTAACTCATCTGTGACAACTGGGTCCACTATAAATGATGGAATATTTTGCTCATCCCCAATTGATTTAGCAATTATTCCGCCAAGATTAGAAGCATGTGGTCCTTGGACTCCAACTTTTAAATCTTCCACCATCTCGTCATTTACTGCATATGTTCCACCTTCAACAGGTTTAAGCATTCCACCTCTACCAACAACAGCACTTAGAGTAGTTATATCAAAATTCTTTTCTTTAAGAACATTTAATATAACATCCTTTCTAAATCCGAATTGATCATATATTGTATCATATCTTTTTATCTCTTCATTTGTGTGTCTTAAAGTTTCTTCAAATAGTTCCTTTTCATCTTCATAAACACCAATTTTTGTTGATGTTGATCCTGGATTAATTATTAATAGCTTATATGACATTCTGAATCCCCCTTAAATTTAATGCATAATATACAGTTAACAATGCACAATTTACGGAAAAAATTCTTATAGAATCTTAAAAGTGTGTTGCAAATTCCATACAAATCTCTCCTTAATTATGCATTGATAATTACGGATAGATTTATTACTTATTTTTTGCTGCAACTAATGCTGCAAGAGCAATTGAATTAACCTTTGTTTCAAATGAATCTGCTCTTGATGTTAGTATTACTGGTGCCGATGTACCAACTAAAAGGCCACCATTTCTTGATTTTGAGAAATATGTTAATGTTTTATACATAACATTTGCCGCTTCTATATTTGGAAGTAGCAACACATCCGCTTTACCAGCTACTGGACCTGAAACGCCTTTATGATGAGCTGCTTCTTCTGATATCGCATTGTCAAGTGCAAAAGGTCCATCAATTATACAGCCTTTTATTTGTCCTCTATCACTCATTTTAGCTAATAGCGCTGCATCAACAGTTGATTGCATGCTTGCATTAACAACTTCAACTGGGCATATAGGTGCTACTTTTGGAACATCTATTCCGCATGCATGAGCAACAACTACTGCATTATTTATCATTCCGACTTTATCTTTAAATTCTGGATATGTGTTAAATGCTGCATCTGTTAAAAATAATAACTTATCCCAGCCCTCTATATCAAACACCGCAACATGTGACATTAGCTTTCCTGTTCTTAATCCTACTTCTTTGTTTAATACACTTCTTAAGAATGTAGCAGTATCTACTAATCCTTTCATTAACATATCTGCATGACCACTTGAAACTAACTTTACTGCTTCTAAAGTAGCCTTCTTTGGATCTTTTATATCCATTATTTCATAATCTGATAAATCTAAGTCAATCTTTTTCGCTATTTCATGTATTTGATGTTTGTCTCCAACTAATATTGCTTGAGCTATGCCTTTTTCTGTAGCTTCCTTTATTGCTTCTAGCACTGGTTCATCTTGCGCTACTGCTACTGCTACTTTTTTTGTTGGAACTTCCTTTAGTCTTGATAATAAATCATCGAAGTTTTTACTCATTTTCTGCACCTCTTACCTTAATATTTTTAGCTTTATTTTATAATTAATTTAATTATTTGTTAAAATTATGTCAATCTAATTTAATAACTATTCCTTCTATATCTTATTGTAACAAAAAATTACTGGAAATGTTGAATTTTCAGAATATTAACTTTATTATTTAACAAAAATTTAATCTCTAATACACTAAACTCTGTATTAAAATTCCCTATATATCTATTTTCTATTATAGATTATTAAAAACCATCATATATAATTTCTAGTATTATTCGGGTAAATCAAATTTTTCAATTATATGCTCTGCTACCTTTATCCCATCAACTGCTGCTGATATTATTCCTCCTGCGAATCCTGCACCCTCACCTGTCGGATATAGTCCACATACATTCACACTTTCTAGCGTAGCATTCCTATTAATTCTAACTGGTGCGGATGTTCTTGTTTCAATCCCTATTAAAACTGCATCGTCCATTGCATATCCCTTTATCTTTTTATCAAAATTTATTATTCCCTCTTTAAGTGCTTCAATAACGTACTCAGGTAAACATTTCTTTAATTCTTTAAACTCATATCCTGCGGTGTAACTTGGTGTAACACGCCCTAATTTAGTTGATATTCTATCTTTCATAAAATCTCCAACCAGCTGAACTGGTGCTTTATAATTGCCTCCTCCAAGCTTAAATGCTAAGCTTTCATAATATCTTTGAAATTCCATACCACGAAGTGGAGAATTTCCTTCAAAATCCTCCGGTGAAACAGTTACTACTAATGCCGAGTTAGCATTTTCTAAATCTCTAGCATGATAACTCATCCCATTAGACACGAGTCTCCCATCTTCTGAAGCTGCTGCAACCACTATCCCTCCAGGACACATACAAAATGAATATATTCCTCTTTTTAATCTTTCACATTGATAAGTCAATCTATAGTCTGCAGCATGCAATTTAGGATGTTTATGATTATCCCCATATTGACTAATATTTATCAATTCTTGTGGATGTTCTATTCTCACCCCTATAGCAAAGGCTTTTGCATCCATAGAAACTTGTTCTCTATGTAACATTTCATATGTATCTCTTGAACTATGCCCTATGGCAAGAACTAATGCTTCACATGACATTTCCTGACCGTTAACAATTATTCTACTTAACTTACCATTTTCATATGATATTTTTTCTAGCTTAGAGCTAAAATTAACTTCCCCTCCAAGACGTATTATTTCTTCTCGTATATTTTTAACTACGCCCTTCAAAAGATCTGTTCCTACATGAGCTTTACTTTCATATTTTATTTCTGATGGCGCACCAGCATTAATTAATTCTTCTAATACAAATGTACATCTATGATCCTTAATTCTTGTAGTCAATTTACCATCTGAAAATGTTCCTGCTCCACCTTCACCAAATTGAACATTTGATTCAAGATTTAGCTCTCCAGTATTCCAAAACTTTTCTACGGATTTTGTTCTTTGTTCAACATCTTCCCCTCGTTCATATACTATCGGTTTATAGCCATGTCTTGCTAAAGTTAATGCCGCAAAAATTCCAGCTGGTCCAAATCCAATTACTACTGGGCGAGATTTAAGTTCTTGTGTTCCCTGCTTTATAGATTCTACTTCCTTAATTTCTTCTAATCTAATATCCTTATCATGTATTCTAGATAATATCTTTTTCTCGTTATCGCAAATTACATCAACAGAATAACTAATTTTTATATCATTCTTTTTCCTTGCATCTAGGCTTCTTTTTATTATAATGACTTCATTAATATGCTCATTCAAAATATTTAACTTTTTACATATCCTCTTTTCTAAATCATCTATATCATCATCTAAGCCTAATGTTATATTATTTATTCTTATAGCCACAGTCTTTTCACCATATCCTTTCAAACTAAAATGACAGTTTTCTTAATTACTATTGTTTAAAAATCATGCTTAACTTAGTATACCCTACAAAGTATTAATTCAAACTACTCTAATTTAAACAAATTATATCATAAAAAGTCACAGTATTAATAATACTGTGACTTTTTATCAAGCTTTCTTTTTAACTACTACACTAACACTTCCAATACTTGATATTGCCGCATTATTCCCATCAACAAGCGTTGCTTTGGGCGTATACTCAAAAGTTCCCTCTTCTTTAATATTTGATAAATCCAATATTACATTTATATTCTGAGCTGTTACTTTATCCAGTTCGGTTTGTATCCCTGTTACTGACACATTAGTTGTCAAATTTGAATTTTCTAATATCAGATTTTCACTTAAATTCTTAATTTGAACATTACATACTATATTCTTAGTTACACTTTCTTCTTTCTTAACTTTAAACTTCACATTAATAATACCTTCCCCATCTTGTACTAAAATGCCCTCTGGTAAATTAAGTTTAACGTTCATTTGGCTATCTGATTGCAGTGACGACATGTCCACCGACTCAGTATCTATTGATGATATTTTATCTAAATTTTGACTATTACCTAATATATTTACACTACTTTTACTTAGTTCATATCCATCTAAGACAAATCCTTGTGGTATAGTACCATTTGTCTTAAGGTTTATAGGCACTACTTTTCCATTTGTTACTACAATAGATAGCTTAGCCGTTTTAATATCAGATTCAACATCATTAACCTCATTTCCAAATGAATCTACGAATTTTATGCTATAATCACTTTGTTTATTGTTATCCACATCTCTTTCATCTCCAGTTAGAATTGCATCACTAATCCTCTCAATCACGCTTTTACCACCTGTGACTTTTACTGTCTTCGGACTTATAGTTTGTTCCTTCTCATAGATGTGTTCCTTATAGTTAACCTTAACTTTTGATTTTATTGTAACTTCTTTTTGTACCAATTCCTCCAAATTTACCTTTATTCCTAGGAATCCATTGTTCTTAATATTAATATTCTGTGGATAGCTTATTATTTGAACTGGTATTGTATTTTCTCCGCCTTTCAATGCATAAGCCGACATATCAGCTGCAATCTTAAAATCTTCTTTCCTAATCTTTATCACTTCGCTAGATGGTCCTTCTAATTTTAAGTCTACTGTAAATTGCTGCTTATTCATAATTGCAAATTTTGAATCAATTAGAGAGTTCTCATTAATTAATTCAACTGGAATATTTTTCAGTTCATAGGTTCTAAGAGGATTCTCAACGTTTGATATATATAACCATAAACAAAATGATAACAATATACAGATAATCTTAACAATTAACGTTCTGTTTTCACTTTTATCCATGACCTCACCTTCTCTCCCGCTGTTTTAACTTTCTTCTCATTTCTATTTTCTATAATTTTAGTTATTACACTTTTTAATCTTTCCTTATCGTATCCCCTAGTTATCCTGCCATTTATAGCCAATGATACAACACCAGTTTCTTCTGATACAATTATAACTAATGCATCTGACACTTCTGATAAGCCCAGTGCTGCCCTATGTCTAGTTCCTAGCTTTTTATTAATTGCAGTATTACTAGTTAGTGGAAGGACGCAACCTGATGCTAAAATTCTATTATTTCTTATTATAGTTGCACCATCATGAAGCGGAGTGTTCACAACAAATATATTTTCTAAAAGATTTGAGGTTACATTTGCATCTAACAATGTTCCTGCACCAATCAATTCATTAAGACCTGTACTTTGCTCTATTACAATTAATGCTCCAGTTTTGCTTTCAGCTAAATTCTGTATAGCAACTGAAATCTCGTTTATCATTGCATTCAAGTCTTCTTTATTATAAAAATAATGCTTATCATCAAAAGCACTTCTTCCTAAGTGTTCTAATGCTCTTCTAATTTCTGGTTGAAAAATAATAATTACAGATAATACCCCGATAGTTAATGTTTTATTTAATATAAAATATAACATATCCAATTTTAATAAATAGCTTATTGGAATAAGCGCTATAATTAGCAATATTCCCTTTAATAACTGTTCTGCCCTTGTTTCTTTTATTAGCGTATAGCACTTGTAAAATATATAAGATACCACTAGTATATCCAACACACTCCAAAGTGACATATTAGAAAAGCTTTTTTCTAGCATAGATAAAAGTTCCTGCAAATTTCTCACCTCTCTTCATTCTTAATTAAAATTATACAACAAATAGTATACGCATAGATATAAAGAGAATTATAATTTTCTTACTTTTTAATTATTTTTATAATAATTTTTTATTAACAGTAAATAGTTCCAATTTGAGCCATTATAAAATTCTATAAAATGATTATAAAAATAAATAGTGCATATAATTACTTTCTTTGGCAATAATATTATTTGTTGCACTATACCTAAGGAGGTTTTTTATGAAAAAGAAATGTAGTATTTTTGTAACTGCTTTAATACTATATCTTTCCGTTATTAATGTAAATCCAACTTTTGCCGTAGTTTTGGGCGAAACTAGTAGTGGAACTAATAATATTTCCATAAACCAAAAAACTGTGAAAGATAATTTAAATACTAATATAAATTCACAATCTAATGAAAAACATAAGGATGTTTTAGAAGTTTTTAATCATAATACTCAACAATTATATATAACGGGTGAAGATATAGAATTAATGGCAAAGCTTGTTTCTGCCGAAAGTGCTGGTGAACCATATGCTGGAAAGGTGGCAGTAGCTTCTGTTGTACTAAATCGTACTACTGATCCACATTTTCCAAACACTATTAAGGATGTCATTTTTCAAAAAAATGCCTTTTCTTGTGTTAAAAATGGTAAAATAAATGCTAATGCAAATCAAGATTGCTATAATGCAGTATACGACGCGATCAGAGGTACTGATCCAACAAATGATGCCTTATTCTTCTACAATCCAGCCATAGCAACGTGTAGCTGGATGAAAGAAACTCAAAAAATTAATCAAACAACTATAGGACATCATACCTTTTTCAAAACAAAAGCTTAAATATTGATGTAAAAACAGGGGGAAGCTACTTTAGATTAACATAGCTTACCCCTTTCTTATTTTCACTCCTCAAAAAAGCCTTTTGCGATAACTTCTCCATTCTCCATCATTTTTTTTCCATTTGCCAGAACCATTTGTATATCTAAGTTTTTTTCATCCACCATTACTAAATCTGCATCTTTTCCACTCTCAATATACCCTTTATTTTTAAGTTTCATAATTTTTGCAACATTCGATGTTACTACCTTAATCGCATCATCGATTGGAACATTTCGTTCAGTAATTGCATATTTAATTTCTTTATATAATGTTGATACCGAACATATTTCATATCCTGCTAATTTTCCATCTTTATCGAACTTCTCCATGCTCCCATTTCCGTCTGAAGTAAAAGTTATATGTTCTATAGGTAGTTTTTCATTCAAATATTTTTTTAAACCATCACCAGCTCTAAGTTCACCTTCTGCTAAATTATCTAAATCACAGCTTGTGGTTAAATCAATAAATCCACCTTTTTTAACATATTCTAAGCCACTTTCAAAAAGTTCTCCATTTCTATTAATATGTGTTGGCAACAATTGAGTTGCAGGAATTTCTGTTTTATCTATTAATTCAAATAAATAATTTAACTTTCTATCTCCTTCACCTAAATGTATATTAACAATTCCACTCTTATTTGATAACAACCCTCCAACTCTACTTTCGGCTACTGCTTTTGCAAATACATCAAAAGTTGGTTGAGAGCTTCTATGGTCTGAAATAGCTATTTCTCCAATTCCAATTATTTCTTCAACCAGCATCAAATCATTTTTAATTGAATCTGTTACTGTTTGGACTGGCAATTCATAAGAACCAGTTAAACAGTATGCAGACATACCATCTTGTTTTAGTGCCTTTGCCTTGGCTATCAATGCCTTCATACTTCTACATATCCCATCTGTGCCTATGCATCCAATAACTGTAGTTATCCCAGCTTTCACTAAGCTAGATAATGGCATTTCTGGCGTTCTTGTATTATATCCGCCTTCACCTCCAGCACCTATAATGTGAACATGGCCATCTATGAATCCTGGAAATAGTAATTTATTTTTACCATCAATAATCTCAATATCAAGTAACTCATTTTCAATATTAAGATCGTCATATATACCTTCTATCTTTCCACCAGATATCATAACATCCTTTATTCCAAGATGCTTAGGTGCATACACATTACATCCTTTAATTATTGAGATCATATTCTCACCTATCCTTCTTCTAAATATATACTAGTTAACAATCACGTTTATCCTAATGTGTTTATTGTATAATTATCTTTTCCTAATACATATGTTAATATGACATCAATTTATTAATTAATTATTAGTGGAATAATTTTCAAGATAAAACACCATTTTATTCATTAGCTATTCCTTTAATAGTATCATTTGCATAAATCGAATCTGGATAGTTATTAATTATTATCTTTGCATAATTTATACTCTTCTGCTTATCTACCAAATTGGTTAATAATGTCAAATCATATAAAGCCTCTTGTGTATACACACCTTTAGGGTACAGCTTATAATACTCCTCATATTCGCCTATTGCGTCAGAACTATCAGGTAACTTAGAAGCACTACTCGCTCTGTAGAATAATATGTGCTCTTTTAAACTATTTCCTTCACAATATATATATGCTTTATCTAAGGAAATTTTTGCCTCAGAATAATTATTTTCATTGAAACTCCTTAGTCCATTTTCATAAAACTGTGATACACCTTGGTTTTTCATCAAATCAATAGACTTTTCATATACTTCAAAATCTTCATTGCTTATGCTTTCCTGCTTAACATCCTTTAGTTGTTCGAACAGGCCAACTAAATCATTATTATCTATTAATAATTTAGCCTTATCTTTATTAAAACCATTCTTTTGGGTATTATTTTTTGCTTCTTGTGATACTTCTAAATCAGACTGTGTACTACCTTTGACTTCTGATTCCTTAACTTCCTCATTCACGTCACCTTCATTCTTTTTGACCTCTTCAGCAATATTATTCGAATCCACATTTTTGTATTTTGATATAACTGTGTATCCCCCAATTACAATAGCAACGACGGTGATTAAAATTGTAATTCCCAATAATACGCCTTTTGAAGAATTTTCACCGTCTATATATATTCCACTCTCTTCTAATTCCTTTTGGAGGTTTCTTGCCGTGATTGCACCTTTATCTATCCTTAAAGCTTTATCTACATATTCTTTTGCTTTATAAAAATCACCCTTTTTTTGATAACACATAGCAATTCCAGTATTTACTTTAATTGCATTAAAATCGCTTTCTACACATCTCATAAACAACTCCAGCGCTTTATCAACTTTTAATTGTTTTAATTCCTGCTCTCCTCGTTTATATAACTCTAACCTCTTCTCATCAGCAACTGCATCCTTTATGTAGTTCCTTGCAACATTATCATTATTTAAATCTCTATTCATATTCCAAATAGTAATTGCTTCATTCAACTCTCCTTTTTGATACAATAAAAGTCCTTTAAAGTTCAATACACTTGAATTATTTAACCCCTCTAATAATATATCTTCACATATATTCAAGGCTTTATTTATTTTTCCTTTCTCACAGTAATTCATAGCCTTATCATAAGCTCTTCTAGCCTTTTTATCCATAAAATTCCCCTTAATTATCCTTAATACAAGATATTTTATTATTTTATAATATATTATAGCGTATTTAATTATCATAATTAAATATAAAAATTAAAGCTACCTCACTTAATATTGAGATAGCCTTAATTATATAAACGATATATTCTATATTATTCTTGCTCTAACATTATCTTCTTAGCATTTAAGATTGATGTTGCACTCATTGAGAACTCATCTAATCCATATTCAACCAATGTTGCGATAGCTGCTTCATCTCCAGCCATTTCTCCGCACATTCCAACCCATTTACCGTGCTTATGAGCTCCATCTATAGTCATCTTTATTAATCTAAGTACTGCTGGATGCATTGGATTATAAAGATATGAAACTTTTTCGCTCATTCTATCAGCCGCTAAAGTATATTGAATTAAATCATTTGTTCCAATTGAGAAGAAGTCTACATGCTTAGCTAATTCATCAGCATAAACAGCTGCTGCAGGGATTTCAACCATTATACCCCATTGAATCTTTTCTGAATATTCTTTTCCTTCAGCCTTTAATTCCGCCTTACATTCTTCAACAACTTCTTTTGCTTGCTCAAATTCTTCTAATCCAGAAATCATTGGGAACATAACTGCAAGATTTCCGTATATAGAAGCTCTAAGTAATGCTCTTAACTGAACTTTAAATATGTCTTTTCTATCTAAGCAAAGTCTTATTGCTCTATATCCTAAGAATGGATTCATTTCTTCTGGTAATGGTAAGTATGGAAGTGTTTTATCTCCACCGATATCTAGTGTTCTTATTACAACTTGCTTACCTTCCATTTTTTCAAGAACGAATTTATATGATTCATATTGTTCGTCTTCTGTTGGAGCACTATCTCTATCCATGTATAGGAATTCTGTTCTGAATAATCCTACACCATCTCCACCATTTGCTAAAACACCAAGAACATCTTCTGGCTGACCGATGTTTCCACAAACTTCAATTCTTCTACCTGATTTAGTTGTTGTTTTAACATCTATTAATTTCTTTAATTCTTCTTGTTCTGCTTGGAATTTTTCTTTTTTAGCTTTGTATTCTGCTATAACTTCTTCTGAAGGATTTATAATTACATCCCCAGTTAATCCATCAACAATAACTGCATCTCCTGTCTTAACACATTCAGTTATATCACCTAATCCAAGTACAGCTGGAATTTCTAAAGTTCTAGCCATTATTGCTGCATGTGAAGTTCTTCCACCAATGTTTGTAATAAATCCTACAACTTTACTTCTATCTAATCCTGCTGTATCAGATGGAGTTAAGTCATGAGCTACTACTATTGTATTATTTTCAGTTATTGCAAAAGAGTCTCCACCCTTACCTGCAAAATTTGATATTATTCTCTTAGATACATCTTTAATATCTGCAGCTCTTTCTCTCATATATTCATCATCCATAGATTCAAATATTGCAACAAAAGTACTTGTCACACTTTCAATTGCCTTTAATCCATTAACGCTATTATTCTCAATTTCCATCATCATAGCTCCAGTAAATTCTGGGTCATCTAATAATGTTATATGTGCTTCAAAAACAGCTGCTTTTTCTGCACCCATTTCTTTTTCTGCTTTTGCTTTAATGATTTCTAATTGTGCTTTAGAATCATCTAATGCTTTTTGCATCTTTTCTTTTTCTGCACCTATATCTGCAATTTTAGTATCATTTATAACGATTTCTTCGTTTTCTTGTAAAAATACCTTACCTATTGCATAACCCTTAGAAGCCGCAATACCTTTTTTCATAATTTGGAACTCCTCCTTGATTGTAAATTTTGTTATAAAATATTAATTTTTACATTTTTGTATATTGCAAGTCTTATTTTAAGTATAAACCCTTTCTATTATAACATAATTCACAAAAAAATTAACTTAATTTAACCGTTTTTTTATGATTTTTTACTAAAAAGTCATACACAATATAGTTTTTATCCATTTTTTTCTATTATTTAATCATTTTAATAAGTCTAATTTACAAATCATCAACTAAAGTTGTGGATTTTGCATAGGCTGTAGACCTTGCTTCAAAGAAATCTGTCTTTACCGAGTTAGCATTTGATTGAATATCTACCCATAAAGCTGGATTTTCATTATGTTCACTAAAAAGTGGTTCTAGGCCTATCTCTTTTAATCTCTTATTTCCTAGATATTTTATATAATCTTCTATTAATTGTTTATTTATTCCTTGTATCTTATCCCCAATAACATAACGTCCCCATAAAATTTCTTGCTCTACACCAGTTTTCATCATTTCCGACAATTCTTTCTTTACCTCTCTTGTAAATAGTTCAGGATTTTCATTTTGTAATTCTCTTATGATATTCCTGAATAACCAAAGATGAGTATTTTCATCTCTGTTTATATACCTAATTTCTTGAGCTGATCCCGGCATCTTGCCGTTTCTCTCTAAATTATAAAAAAACATAAAGCCAGAATAGAAATAAATTCCCTCTAGTATATAATTAGCCATAATAGTTTTTAGTAAAGTATGCTTGGTAGGATTATTTATAAATTCGTTGTATAGATCCCCTATAAATTTATTTCTATTTAATAGTATTTCATCATCTTTCCATTGATAAAGTATTTCATTTCGCTTCTCAGGTGAGCATATGCTGTCAAGCATATAACTATAACTTTGAGAGTGTACAGCTTCTTGGAAACTTTGAATTGTCAAACAAAGATTAATTTCACTTGCTGTTATATAATTATTTATATTGCTTAAATTAGCTGTTTGAATAGAATCCAAAAATATTAAAAATGATAATATTTTATCATATGCTATTCTTTCTTCATCTAATAAATTTTGATAATCCTTTAAATCTTGTGAAAGATTAATTTCTTCTGGTATCCAAAAGTTATTCATACTTTGTCTATACCAATCTGAAACCCAATTATATTTCATATTATTAAAATCATTTAAATTCGTTGTATTACCGTTTATAAGTCTCTTCTTACTAATCTCTCTATCTCCGAATTCATTAAAAAGAGGTTTTTTGTTTATACTCATACTGGTTAATTCTCCTGTTCTTGTATCATATTTAAAAAATTGACTCTTATTTATCTACTTTCGCCTTGCATAAGTTCCGCCGGCCAAATACACGATTTGGAGCGCCCTAAAGGAAACTCGACTCGCAATTCACTCGCTGAGTAAGCGATTCACACCAAATCATTTTTTAAAGAAGTTAAGCTGAACATGTTTCACATTCAGTTACTTCTAGTGATTTTGATCTAACATAATAAATAGATTTAACCCCACTCTTGCAAGCCTGTATATATAAGTTCATTATCTGCCTCATAGTATAATTATTTGTTATGTAAAGATTAAATGATTGACCTTGATCTATATGTCTTTGGCGTATACCATTCATTTTTACTGACCATGTTTGCTCTATATTGTAAGCAGAATTATAATACCAGTAATTTTCTTCTGAAAGATTTGGTGCTGTCTTCGGAATTATACTACCTTTTTTCTCTTCTAAATAAAATCTAGCCATAATAGGATCAATTCCTTCCGACGTTCCTGCAATAGTTGCTGTTGATCCATTTGGTGCTATAGCGATTAAGTATCCATTCCTCATTCCAAATTCATTAACCTGAACTCTTAACTCATTCCATCTTATATCATTATATTTTCTCAATTCAAAATAATTACCATTATCCCAATCAGATCCTGTAAATAATTCATAAGCTCCCTTTTCTTTTGATATTTCCATACTTGCTTTTATGGCAAAATAGTTTATTTTTTCATAGACTGCATCTGTAAAACTTTTATGTTCCTCTTCTGTCCAATGAATCTTATTGTTAGCAAGCATATGATGATATCCACTTGTACCAAGCCCTACCGCTCTATATTTTTTATTTGTAATCTCAGCAAATGGGACAGAGTAATAATTTAGATCTATAACATTATCCATAGCTCTAACTTGAGTCTCTATTACATACTCCATTTCTTCATCATTTAGAACATCTACATTACCAAGGACTACTGATGATAGATTACATACAACGAAATCTCCTGGTACTATCTTTTCTACTACTGTATAACAATCGTCTTCCTTTAATATCTGGCTCTTTTGCATTGTCATTGGACTCATATTCTGCATTATTTCCGTACATAAATTTGAGGAATATATCATCCCTTTATGCTTATTTGGATTCATTTTATTTGCAGTATCTCTATAAAATGCAAATGGTGCTCCTGTTTCAGCTGCACTCTTAATAATTAATCTAACCAAGTCCTTTACAGACATTATTCGTTTTTCTATTCTCTCATCATTAACACATTCATAATATTTTTCTTCCCATTCTTCACCATAAAAATCTTCTAAAGCGTATCCTTTAATAGATTTAATTTCATATGGACACATCATATACCAATCAGCATCTATGTCATTTTCAGCAAGCCTCCAAAATAAATCCGGATAACAAAGACCTGGGAATACATCATGAGCCTTCTTTCTATCATCTCCATTATTAGTTCTTATTTGAAGAAATTCAGGAATATCCTTATGCCATGCATCAAGCCATATAGCAACAGATCCATTTCTAACACCTAATTGATCCACAGCTATAGCTGTATCATTAAATAATTTGACCCAAGGAATTATTCCTCCTGACGCTCCTTTAAATCCTCTAATAGGAGAACCTAATGCTCTGATTTTTCCCATATAGATTCCCATACCTCCACCAAATTTCGATACCTTAGCAAAATTATCAAGTGATTTATAAATTCCTTCTAAGCTATCTTCTACAGAATCTACAAAACATGAACTTAACTGATAAAATGGTTTTCTTGCATTAGACATTGTTGGTGTCGCCATGGTTGCCTTTAAAGAACTTAACACATCATAAAATCTCTTTGCCCAATATACCCTATTCTCTTTCTTTTCAGGAATAGCAAGATGCATAGCTATTCCCATAAACATTTGTTGAGGAAGTTCAATAGCATCCCTATTATAATCCTGAACTAAATATCTCTTTGATAAAAGATTTATTCCACTATAATTAAATAAAAAGTCCCGTTCCCCTTTTATCTCCTTCTCTAACTCTAAAATATCCTCTTTTGAATAATTCTCAAGAATATATTCTCCATACAGACCTCTACTAGTTAAATCTTTTATAAATTCATAATAATTTTTGTATAAATCTGCTTCTTTATCTAAGTTTCTAATAGACCTTATCTTATTATACAATTCATATGTATATACCTTAGCCGCTACATATTGCCAATTCGGCTCCATATCTGTAGTTAATTCTAATGAAACTTGAATTAATGATTTCCTTATATCACTACTGTTCATTCCATCTCTAATAATATGATCTAATGCAGCTAATAATTTTTCCTCAGTATAAACTCCTTCTTTATCTTTAATTTCAGAAATTGCATCCTTGCATAGTTGATTTATAGTTGACATCTTCTAATCTTCCTCCACCACATATTGTGTTTTTTATATATAATTCATATCTTATATACAACATATTGTATATTATAATTGTTGATATAATATTTGTAAAACGCTAAAATTTATAGATATGTATGAAAAAAGTAGTTAATCTTTAATTTTACATAGATTAACTACTTAATTGATATATTTTGTTTATTAATATCTACTATCCCTTACTTAAAGGAAGTATTAGATAAATTTTAAACATATCTCCTTCTTTTTTTATCTTAACTTCTCCACCATGAAGTTCAACTATACTCTTAGTTATGGCAAGACCTAATCCTGAACCTTCAATTTTTGAGTTTCTGGATTTATCACCTCTTGCAAAACGTTCAAACATTTCATCTTCATTAAAGTCCATTTCATAATTTGATATATTTTTTACGCCAATTATAATATAATCATTTTCTGATTTAATGTCTATATATACTCTAGTATTATTTAGAGAATATTTCAAAGCATTGATTATTATATTTTCTATCGCTCTAGACATCATCTTACCATCAAGTTCCATGTATACTGCATCTTCTTCACTTGTCACTTTAAAAGATATGTTTTTTTCTTCATATAAAGTGCTATATTCCCCTACTCCCTGATATATTAAAGATAAAATATCTATTAGTTCTCTGTTTAATTTAATCTTCCCACTATTAATCTTTGACATTTCAAATAGATCCTCAATTAAAGCCTTTAATTTTAAAGATTTTTTTTCTAAGATTAATAAATATTCTGCTCTTTCTTCTTCTGTTATATCGCTACTCTTTAGTATGTTTACATAATTAATTATCGAAGTTAATGGGGTTTTTAAATCATGGGATACATTAGATATTAATTCAGTCTTTAACTTCTCATTATGAACACCATTTTCTAAAATTTCCTTATACCCAGCTTTTAACAAATTGATATTTTCTGCTAACTCTTTTATAGCAGGCGAACCATCTAGTTTAATATCCTCTTGTAAATTCCCTTCACAAACTTTCCTCAGCGCATCATTTACCACAATAATATCTAAAGTCTTTTTTAGTGCATACATCATTGTAAGAAATAGTATAATAATAACAAATATACTACCTTTAAAGGGATACGTCTGAAAGAATCTAACAAATATATTGTTTTCGTATCCACCAGTGGCTAAAAAATATAAATATACGATTAGTAGTATCATTGCTAAAGATACGGATATTAATAAGGTATTCCTTGTTTCCTTATATTGCAATCCTTTTTTCATTACAAAGATCATATTGTTTATGAAATTAGATTGAATTTTGGGCGATTTAGGATTCTTTTTAACTATAAGAAAAGCCTTTGCGATGAACCCCATATATATACAGAACAATGCGCTTAACCCCAATGCATTACTTCTAATTTTGTCTGCAGCTAAATCGTGTTGTGCCTTATTTATCTGTATATAATCTCCTAAAATTGAAAATAGAATTAATGTTATTAGCGCTATAATCAATATATCTATTAAGTAAATACTGCTAAAATATACTTTAATCTTCCTTCTCAATCTTATATCCAATTCCCCACACCACCTTAATATATTCAGGCTCTTTTGTGTTAATCTCAATCTTCTCTCTTATTCTTCTAATGTGGACCGTAACTGTATTTTCGCTTTTATAAAATATTTCTTCCCATACATTTTCATATATTTCTTTTATAGAAAATACTTTTCCTAAGTTTGATGCCAATAGGTGAAGTATCTTGTATTCTGTAGCTGTTACTTTAACCTCTTCTCCCCTTAATGTAATTTTTTTAGCAATAGTGTCTATAACTAAATCCTTAACCTTAATTATATCCTTTCCCTCTTCAACGCTTAATGGCTTTTCATATCGTCTAAGTTGTGATTTAACTCTTGCCACAAGCTCTAGATGATTAAACGGCTTAGTTATATAATCATCTGCACCTACATTTAATCCTAATATCTTATCTGAATCCTCACCCTTTGCAGATAGCATTATTATAGGTAAATTTAGTTTTTCCCTTATTTTCAAGCAGGTACGTATTCCATCAAGCCTAGGCATCATTATATCTAATATTATTAAATGTATCTTCTCATCTTCAAGAATATCCAAAGCTTCTAGACCATCTTCAGCTTTAAACACTTTTAAGTTTTCGCCTCTTAAATATATTTCAATTGCATCTCGTATTTCCTTTTCATCGTCAACTACTAATACGTTAAACATGTTAATTCCTCCTAAAGCCACTTTTATAAAGTATATTACTAATCCCTGTTGAACCTATAAATTTGATCAATTATATACTGCATTTTGAAATTCCTTTGAATTTTTGACCGGATTAAAATCCTCTTCATTCTTTGCTACTTCCTTAACACCCGAATCCAACTTTATTGCTTTATTTAAGTATATCATTGTATTCTTAACATCCCCTCTTCTTCCATAGATAGATGCTATCCCATAATAACTCCATACATACTCTTCAATTTCTAATGCTTTATTATACCACTCTAATGCTTTATCCATATTTCCATATACCTCATATACGAGTGCTTTATTAAATCGTGCATAGCCATAGTTACTATTTATATTAAGAGACTTATCTATATCATTCATGCCACCATCATAATCACCATTATAAGCTTTTGAAATTCCTCTTATATTATATCCCATGGCATTGCCAGGAAACTCACTTACAAGATCATTCGCTTTACTAATTGCTTTAGAATATTCATGAGAAAAAAATAACTTATAAGCTTCATTATATAATTCATTTTCTTTGGATGAATATTCCTTCTCCTTATTCAATTGGTTCTTACTACTAGAACTATCAATTATTTCAGCATCTTTTTCAATAGTTTTGTTTAATTTTTCCTCACTTCCACTATTGCTTGATTCTTCTTTACTTTGAGGGCTGATTGCCTCTTCTTGCCTTTCATCATTACCTTGGATGCTTCTATTTCTTCTATTTTCTAATAACTGATAAGATATTACCCCTAGGGCAATTAGCACTAAAATAATTAATAGCATTCTCTTACTTTTCTCTTTTCCTAGCAACTTGATTCTATCCATATGTTTCTCCTTTTTCTTAATATGGCTTTACACTAACTTCCCTTACTTAGCTGAATTTAAATACTCTTGCTGCCCAATATCATAAAGATTGTTTCCATTAGCATCTATAATGACAACTAGTGGCATATCTTTAATTTCCATTTTCCTTATAGCTTCAGCACCTAAATCTTCATATGCTATCACTTCTGATTTGATAATGCTTTTTCCTATTAGTGCAGCTGCACCCCCAATAGCACCAAAATAAATAGCTTTATTTCTTTTTATTGCATCAATTACTTCATCATTTCGCGCACCTTTACCAATCATACCTCTTAATCCAAGATCCATTAATGTAGGTGCATATGCATCCATTCTATAGCTAGTAGTAGGTCCTGCAGATCCTATTACTTTTCCAGGCTTTGCTGGTGATGGTCCAACATAGTATATTGTTTCATCTTTTATGCTTAAAGGTAGCTCTTTTCCTTCATTAAGCAAATCTATTAATCTTTTATGAGCTGCATCTCTCGCGGAATAAATTACTCCACTTAGTAACACACTGTCTCCTGCCTTTAAATTTTGTATTTTATCTTCTGTAAGAGGTGTTTTCAACTTTATTTCCATTATTCTTTCCTCCAGCGCCGTAATAATTTTAAAATTTACACTTATCTTTAAATATGTAACCCAATATACAAGTATTAATTGCTTGAAATAATAACATATAAATCAATTATAAATTGACTTCTCTATTTCACATAAAATACTAGCATTAATAATTATATCCTAATATTTTATATTATAACTTCTTTATGTCTTGTAGCGTGACAGTTTATATTTACTGCAACCGGCAATCCTGCAATATGAGTTGGATATGTTTCAATATTCAACCCCAAAGCTGTAGTTCTTCCTCCGAAACCTTGTGGACCGATTCCTAGTTCATTTATTTTTTCCAATAACTCTATTTCCAATTCCTTATAGAAATCATCATTATTTCTAATATTTATAGGCCTAAGCAATGCCTTTTTAGCAAGATATGCTGCTTTATCAAAAGTCCCTCCTATTCCGACACCTACAACCATTGGTGGGCATGGATTAGGACCTGCAGATTTAACTGTATCTATTATAAATTTCTTAACACCTTCTAATCCATCTGAAGGTTTAAGCATACCTATTTTACTCATATTTTCCGATCCAAATCCTTTTGGTGCTAGGGTTATTTTGATTTTATCTCCATCAACTATATCATAATATATCACAGCTGGTGTATTATCCTTAGTATTTATTCTTTTAATAGGGTCTCCTACAACTGACTTTCTTAAAAAGCCTTCCTCATAACCTCTACGTACCCCTTCATTAATAGCATCCTCTATTCTCCCTCCAACCAAATGGACATCTTGTCCTATTTCTACAAAAACACAAGCCATACCCGTATCTTGACACATAGGCATTTGTTCATTACTTGCAATTTCAGAGTTAATTATTATCTTATCTAAGACTTCTGATGCTAATTTCCATGGCTCTTCTTCTCTAGACTTTTGCAATGCATCTTTAATGTCTGATCCTAAAAAATAATTTGACTCGATAGATAAATTTCTCACAGCACTTGCTACTAATTCAACATTAATTTCTCTCATTAATACAGCTCCTCTACTCTTTGCTTTCAATAAGAATAGAATTGCTATTTAATATTAATCCTATTCTTATTTTTAAACTTATTACTACATATAAGTTTAAAAGCATTTCTCTCTATTTACAACCCTAAATAAACTTATATTTGTACTTACAATTCAGTGATAATATCTCACAGTAAATTTTTGAATTAATATATAATAATAGATAACACATATATTAATAATATGGTCAATATTTTTATTCTATACTTTCATATTTATGTTCTGACGCTACTATACTTAAATATAGTCAATTTATCCTGCAGGAGGGTTCATCAATGGGTAACAGTTATAATAATACTTTAAATAAAATTCTAACAGTAATAATTTACTTTTTAGTTATAGTTTTAATTTGTTTAATTCTATATAACTTAATTTTATTAATTAATAGAACTTACTCTTCAAATAGAACACCAACTAACAGTATTAAAGTTGGACCTATTTCTCTGAATATAAATCATTAGTCTTTCTACTCTCAAAATACTTATTAACGCCAGCAAGTATTCCTTCTACTATTTTACTTTGGTGCTCATCACTCTTTAGTTTTTGTTCTTCTTCATAGTTTGATAGAAAACCACATTCAACAAGTACACATGCACCTTCATAACCATCTCGTAGTATCTTATATTGATCTCTAGCCGCTTTTGGAACTCTTTTATTTTTATCGTCTATTGTTTCTTTTAGCGAAACTTGAATATTTTCAGCTAAAATTTTACTATTATCATTAGACGAATACCAAACCTGGGCACCGAAGCAATTTGCTTGTGGAAACATATTTTGGTGTATAGAAATAAATATATCACATTTAGTGTCTTTCTTCATTTGACATCTTGCACCTAAGTCCTTCGCCTTTTTAGAAGATAACTCAGAATCTTCTTCTCGCGTCATATAAACTTTGTACCCTCGATCCTCTAACTGCTTCTTTAATTTCGTAGATATTGCTAAATTTATATCCTTTTCTATTGTCCCATTTTTTGATTTAGCTCCTCCATCAATTCCTCCGTGACCTGGATCTATTAATATAATATTCTGAATTTTATTTTCGTCTGCATTTACTCTTACTGGTACTCCGAATATTAAACAGATTATACAAAATAGCATCACAATTCTTTTGATTTTCATTTTAATTATTCCTCCAATTATTTTTATTCTAAAGATATTGTTTGCTATCTAACTATAATTATTCAAATTCATTTATAATAATTTCTTTGCTTGCATTATACAGCTGTTACCATGAAAATAATTATTTATAATAAAAAAGATTCCACAAACATAAAGTTTGTGGAATCTGCACTCCAAATACTATCTCTTTGAGAATTGTGGAGCTCTTCTTGCTGCTTTAAGACCGTATTTCTTTCTTTCCTTCATTCTTGGATCTCTAGTTAAGAATCCAGCCTTCTTTAATTCTGACTTTAAAGCTTCATCTGATTTAACTAGTGCTCTAGCTATACCATGTCTGATAGCTCCTGCTTGACCTGTAAATCCACCACCGTGAACATTTACTAAAACGTCAAATCTATCTTTAGTTCCAGTTAAAACTAATGGTTGGTTTACGATAACTCTTAATGTTTCTAAACCAAAAAAGCTTTCTATTTCTCTTTTATTCACAACAACCTTACCACTTCCTGGTACAAGTCTTACTCTTGCAACTGATTTCTTTCTTCTTCCAGTTCCCATGTATTGAACTTTTGCCATTTCTTTTTCCTCCTCCCGAGATCGTATTAGTATCTTAATTCTAGTACTTCTGGTTTTTGAGCTGCATGATTATGTTCAGCACCTCTATATACGTTTAATTTCTTTAACATTTGTCTTCCTAATACACCATTTGGAAGCATTCTTCTTACAGCTTCTTCAAAAGCGAATTCAGGTTTTTTGTCTAATACTACTCTATAAGGAGTTTCCTTTAATCCGCCTGGATATAAACTATGTTTTCTCATTAATTTTTGGTCTAACTTCTTACCAGTTAATACAACCTTTTCTGCGTTAATTACAATAACAAAATCTCCGCAGTCAACATTAGGTGTAAAAGTTGGTTTATTTTTACCTCTTAAAATTGAAGCAACTTGGCTAGCAACTCTACCTAGTGGCTTACCAGCAGCATCAACAACATACCATTTTCTTTCAATTTCACTTGCTTTTGCAATGTATGATTTCATCTGTTTCCCTCCCTGAACTTACATTAATTATTTACTTTTCTAAGTAAAATTTTTTATGTCAAGACCCGGGGCTAGTGGATCTTATATACATAAATGATTTAACAAACAAACTTATTATAATACACGCACACGGGCGTGTCAACATTTTTTTGCCATTTAATAAAAAACTTTTTCTAATACCAACCCATTTGGAGGCACGCACATTCCAGCTCGTTTTCTATTGCCCTCGATTATTATCTTCTCGATTTCTTCTGCTTTTAATTTTCCATTACCTATTTTTAGTAATGTTCCTACTATAATTCTTACCATATTGTATAAAAAACCGTCAGCAGTTATAAATATTTTTATTCTATCCCCTTTTTGTTCAATATAAAGCTCCTTAATATTTCTTACAGTTGTTTTTATTGAGCTCCCTGGAGACATAAATGCCCTAAAATCGTGACTACCCATGAAATATTGACAAGCTTTCTTCATTTCATCAATATTCAAGTTATATCTATAATGATATAAATACTGATGTCCTAAAGATAATCTTTCATATCTATTTACAATAGTATAAGAGTATGTCTTTCCTTTTGACGAATATCGAGCATGAAAATTCTCTTCCACTTCTTCTGATTTAATAATAGATACATCTTCAGGTAACCTCGTATTCAAAGCCTCTCTAAATTTATCTCCGGGTATTGTACTATTAGTGATAAAGTTAGCAACCATTTCCCTTGCATGAACACCTGCATCAGTTCTAGAACTTCCATTGATCATAATTTCTTCACCAGTGGCTTTAAATATTGCAGTCTCTATTACCTTCTGAACAGTTCTCCCCTTGGGCTGTCTTTGCCATCCACAAAAGTCACTTCCATCAAATTCAATTATTAATTTTATATTTCTCATTCTATCCTCTTAATTACATATTAATACAATCTAACTGCTAAGCACCATATAAGTAGTATTCCAAAGATGATAAATGCAATCGTATCTCTATATGAAAATTGAAGCATTTTCATTCTAGTTCGTCCAGCTCCACCTCTATATCCTCTTGCTTCCATCGCCATGGCTAATTCATCAGCTCTTCTAAATGAGCTTATAAATAGAGGAACTAACAATGGTACTAGACTCTTAGCCTTCTTAATAATTCCACCAGATTCGAAATCTGCTCCCCTTGCCTTTTGAGCTTTCATTATTTTATCTGTTTCATCTATCAGTGTAGGAATAAATCTTAATGCTATTGTCATCATCATAGCAAGTTCATGAGCTATCTCCTTACCTATTGGTTTAAGTAACTTTTCTATGCCATCTGTTAATTCAATAGGAGACGTAGTTAATGTCAGTAAAGATGTTCCTATAATTAATAAAATTAATCTAATTGCCATAAAAGCAGCAATACTTAAACCTTCTGGATATGCTTTTAAAAAGCCTATACTAAATACTTCAGTACCTTCTGTACCCCTAACCATAAATATATTCATAATAGCTGTTAATGCAACTAGCAAAAATATTGGTTTCAACCCATTGAAAATAAATCTAAATGGAACTTTTGCTATTAAAATCACGCCTAATAAAAATCCTACTATTACTGTATATCCTACAAACTTATTTATTATAAATAAACATGCGATAAAAAGTATAGATAAAACGATTTTTGTTCTAGGGTCTAATTTATGAATAAAGGACTCCCCCGGCAAGTATTGTCCTATTGTAATATTTTTCAACATAACTTTGCCTATTCTCCTTTCACCTTATTTGTATTTAGAATAGACAAGAGTTCTTTCTTGGCTTCTTCTATTGTAAATACATTATCTGAAATATTAAAACCTTTTTTCCTTAACTCTCTAACTAAATATGTTACTTGAGGCACACCAAGCCCTATTTTCTCTAACGTATCTACTTCTTTAAATACCTCTGCTGGAGTCCCTTGTAATTCAACTTTTCCATCATTCATTACAATAATTCTTCCTGCAAATTTTGCAACATCTTCCATACTATGACTAACAATAACAATTGTCATCTTATAGTCCTTATGTAATTTAATTATTTGTTCCAATATATCATCTCTACCTTTAGGATCTAATCCCGCAGTAGGTTCATCTAATATAAGTGTTGTAGGCTGCATTGCCACAACCCCTGCAATTGCAACTCTTCTCTTTTGTCCTCCACTTAAGTCGAATGGTGATTTATCTTTATAGGTTTCATAGTCTAATCCAACCATTTCCATAGACTTAACTACTCTCTCGTGAATCTCCTCATCAGAAAGTCCAAGATTTCTTGGTCCAAATTCAATATCTTTGGCTATAGTCTCTTCAAATAGTTGATATTCAGGATACTGGAATACTAATCCTACCTTTTTTCTAATATTAGTAAGTTTGGCCTTCTTATCTGTAATATCCACTCCGTCAACAATTATTTTTCCACTAGTAGCCTCTAATAATCCATTGAAATGCTGAATTAAAGTTGATTTACCTGATCCAGTATGTCCTATTAAAGCTATAAATTCTCCATCTTCTATATTCAATGACACATTATCTAAAGCAATCTTCTCAAATGGGGTTTTAGGCATATATATATGTGTTAAATTTTCTATTTTAATTGACATAACGCATTCACCATCTCATCTACATTTAATATTTTTTCATTAATATATATTCCTGATTTCTTTAATTCATATGCTAATTCTGTAACTTGTGGAACATCCAACCCTATCTTTTTCATACGTTCTACTTGTGGAAAAATATCCCGTGGAGTACCTTCCATTTTTATTTTTCCGCCATCCATTACTATAATCCTGTCCGCCTGAGCTGCCTCATCCATGTAATGTGTTATTAATACTATAGTAATACCATGTTTTTTATTAAGGTCTTTTATTGTCTTAAGAACTTCTCTTCTTCCTGATGGATCTAACATAGCAGTTGGTTCATCAAAAATTATACATTTAGGTTGTATTGCAAGTATTCCAGCTATAGCAATTCTTTGTTTCTGACCCCCAGATAAAAGATGTGGTGCATGTCTCTTATATTTACTCATCCCCACTTTTTCTAAACTTTCATCGACTCTTTTACGTATTTCTAACGGTTCAATTCCTAGGTTCTCTGGTCCGAAAGCTACATCCTCTTCGACTATTGTTGCAACTAACTGATTATCAGGATTCTGAAATACCATCCCAGCCTTTGACCTAATACTCCATACATTTTGTGGATCACTCGTGTCAAGATTATCTACTACAACAGTACCTTCTGTAGGTACTAAAAGAGCGTTCATATGTTTGGCCATTGTTGACTTACCAGAACCATTATGCCCTAATACAACTAAGAATTCTCCTTTTTTCACTTCTAAATTAACACCATTAACTGCGTATTTCTCTTCTTTTATTCCTTCTGAGTCCTTTATATATTTAAAAGATACATTTGTGCACTTTATCATTTCATCACTCATGACATAACCTCCATGATGTTTTATTATTAATATATTATACAAATGTTTTGCTCCACATAGAGCTATATATGTTCAATTATAAGTTCTATTATATCTTAAAATTCAATACAATCAATAAAAAGCATTGATTTTTACTAAAAATGCAAAAAACCGCTCTATAATATATTAATTTTCTCACATTATAATTTTCTATGTTAAAATGGGGATTAAGTCTAAACTTAATCCCCAATTAGTATTATACTAATTCAAGTATTACTATCTCAGCTCCGTCCCCTCTTCTAGGACCTTTTTTTATGATTCTTGTATATCCGCCATTTCTTTCAGTATACTTTGGAGCTACATTATCAAATAAATTCTTAACAACTAGTTCTTCTTGAACATAAGATAATACTTGTCTTCTAGCATGAAGATCTCCTCTTTTTCCAAGAGTAATCATTTTTTCAGCTATTGATCTAGTTTCTTTAGCTCTTGTTTCAGTTGTCTCGATTTTACCATGTTTTAATAGACTAGTAACAAGATTTCTTAGCATAGCTCTTCTTTGGTCTGTAGGAAGACCTAATTTACGATGACCTGCCATGGATTTACCTCCTTACTCCTCGGTTAGTTTTAAAGCTAAACCTAATTCTTTAAGCTTTCTTTCAACTTCTTCTAACGATTTCTTTCCTAGATTCCTTACTTTCATCATATCATCCATTGATTTCGTTGCAAGTTCTTGTACTGTATTAATTCCGGCTCTCTTTAAGCAGTTATATGATCTAACTGATAAATCAAGTTCTTCTACAGTCATCTCTAGGACTTTTTCTTTTTTATCGTCTTCTTTTTCTATCATTATTTCAACGTCATTAGTATTATCTGTCAATGACATAAATAATTTGAAATGTTCAATAAGTATCTTTGCTGATAAACTAATAGCTTCATCTATTTTTATAGTACCATTAGTCCAAATTTCTAAAGTTAATTTATCATAATCAGTAATTTGACCAACTCTTGTGTTATCAACAGTAAAATTAACTCTTTTTACTGGTGTATAAATAGAATCAACTGCTATAGCTGAGATTGGTAATTCATCACTCTTATTTTTATTCTGAGTAACATAACCTCTTCCCTTATTAACTGTTAATTCCATATAAAGTCTTCCATCGTTATCTAAAGTTGCAATATGTAAATTCTTATTAACAACTTCAACATCACCATCAGTCTTTATATCAGCTCCAGTAATTTCTCCTGGTCCTTTAGCATCAATATAAATAACCTTTGGACCTTCACCATTCATTCTTAGAGCTAATGATTTAATATTAAGAATTAATTCAGTAACATCTTCTTTAACTCCTTGAACAGTAGAAAACTCATGAAGTACTCCATCAATTTTGACAGAGGTTGTTGCAACTCCTGGAAGTGATGATAATAATATTCTTCTTAGGGCATTTCCTAATGTGATACCATATCCTCTTTCAAGTGGCTCAACAACATACTTACCATAAGTACCATCTTCATTAGCTTCTATACATTCTATTATTGGCTTTTCGATTTCTAACATTGACAAACCCTCCTTATTTTAAAAATGGCAACCTTATTATGAGGGCAACTGATTCTATATTTGCATATATTGTGATAAATTTCTCTAACAAATATAAATATATTATTTACTGTATAACTCAACAATAAGCGTTTCGTTAACAGGCACATCTATATCTTCTCTTGATGGCTCTGCAACTACTTTTCCTTCATAGTTATCAACATTAGCTTCTAACCATTTTGGTAAAGTTTTTGGATTTTCAACAAAAGTTTTGAATTTTTCACTTGATCTGCTTTTTTCGCATACAGTAATTGTATCATTAACTGAAACATTATATGAACAAATGTCAACTTTTTTACCATTTATTAAGAAATGACCATGAGTTACTAATTGTCTAGCTTCATTTCTTGATGAACCATAACCTAATCTATAAACTACGTTATCAAGTCTCATTTCTAGTAATTTAAGTAAGTTTTCACCTGTTATACCTTTAATATGCTCAGCTCTTTCATAATATGCTCTAAATTGGCCTTCTAAAACGCCATAAATTCTTCTTGCTTTTTGCTTTTCTCTTAATTGAACACCATAGTTTGATTGCTTCTTCTTGCTTGCTCCATGTTGTCCTGGTGCGTAGCTTCTTCTAACAAAAGCACACTTATCTGTAAAACATCTATCACCTTTAAGGAAAAGTTTCATACCTTCTCTTCTACATAATCTACATGTAGCGCCAGTATATCTTGCCATTAAATTACACCTCCTATTACTACGGTTATATTAGACTCTTCTTCTCTTTGGTGGTCTACAACCATTATGTGGTATTGGAGTAACATCTTTAATTAAAGTTACTTCTAGTCCTGCTGCTTGTAAGGATCTTATAGCTGCTTCTCTTCCTGAACCAGGTCCTTTAACATAAACCTCTATACTTTTTAAGCCGTGTTCCATTGCTACTTTAGCTGCAGTTTCTGCTGCTGCTTGAGCTGCATATGGTGTGCTCTTTCTTGATCCTCTAAAGCCTAGTGCACCTGCACTTGACCATGATAAAGCATTTCCTACTGCGTCTGTTAAAGTAACTATTGAATTATTAAAAGTTGACTTAATGTGTGCAGCGCCATGCTCAACATTTTTTCTTTCTTTTTTTCTTCTAGTTTTCTTAACTGTTTTAGCTGCCATTATCTTCCCTCCTTACTATTTCTTCTTATTAGCTATTGTCTTTTTAGGACCTTTTCTAGTTCTTGCATTAGTCTTAGTTTTTTGTCCTCTAACTGGAAGACCTCTTCTATGTCTAATTCCTCTGTATGATCCTATTTCTACTAATCTCTTGATATTTAAAGCGACATCTCTTCTTAAGTCACCTTCAACCATTAAATTCTTGTTGATATAAGTTCTGATTTCATTAACTTCTTCTTCTGATAAATCCTTAACTCTTGTATCTGGATTAATTCCTGTTACAGCTAAGATTTTTTGTGAAGTTGATAATCCTATCCCATATATATAAGTTAAACCTATTTCAACTCTCTTTTCTCTTGGTAGATCAATACCTGATATTCTTGCCATTAAAATTTACACCTCCTGATAATTGAAATGTATAAAAGTTGATTTTATATTTATAATAAAATTTTAGGTCAATAGATAATTACCATTGCCAGCCGCCCTAAAATTTATTTTTGATTAATTAAACGACTATATAATCATATTTGACTTTTGCTGAAATGTCAATATTATTTACATTTATTTTAATGTAAATAATATTGTAAACTTGATCATTAGCCTTGTTTTTGCTTGTGCTTAGGATTTTCACAGATTACCATTACTTTTCCTTTTCTTCTGATTACTTTGCACTTTTCACAAATAGGCTTAACTGATGGTCTTACTTTCATAGCTAACCCTCCTCATATTACTTTTGTGGTAGAACTTAAATGTAATTTATATCTACCTTATTTTGCTCTCCATGTAATTCTACCTCTTGTTAAATCGTAAGGAGAAAGTTCTACTGTAACTTTATCTCCTGGTAAAATTCTTATGAAGTTCATTCTTAATTTACCCGATATGTGTGCTAAAATCTTATGGCCACTTTCAAGTTCAACTTGAAACATAGCATTTGGTAAAGATTCTAATACCGTACCTTGCATTTCTATAACGTCATCTTTTGACATAAGGTAATCAACCCTCCTTAACAATGCCTCTAAGCTTTAGGAATCTCTTAATCTTTAAATCAGTACTCTTATCGCATGATTGTATTGATGATAAAATCTCATCATCTATATCCTCTAAAATACTTAAGTGTTTAATCTTTTTCTTCTTAGGCATATTAACTAATTTTGTATCCCCATTAGCTAGTAATACATAATTATCATTTATCTGCCTAACAATAACATATAAGTGATCTTTATCTCTTCCTGCTTTCGAAAGTACTACTTTTCCAATCAAGTCATTGTTTTGCAAATTTTTCACCTCAATGATTACCTTAGTATAAATTAACACTACCACAACGGTATTATGCAAATTTATAACTAAGCAACACTCTTTTTTCTACTTAATCAGTGTTAAAATTTCAGGTCCATCTGATAAAATTGCAACTGTATTTTCATAATGTGCTGATAAAGAAGAATCTGCTGTCACAACTGTCCATCCATCTTTCAATGTCTTCACCTTATTAGTACCTGCATTAACCATAGGTTCTATGGCTAATACCATACCCTCAAGCAATTTTGGACCTTTACCAGGTTTGCCGAAATTAGGTACATTTGGATCTTCATGAACCTTACGTCCAATCCCATGCCCTACAAAATCTCTTACAACTGAGAAACCTGCCGCTTCTACGTAGCTTTGTATCTCATGCGATATATCAGTTAATTTATTTCCATCTTCGGCATACTTTATACCTTGAAAGAAACTCTCTCTTGTTATATCTATTAATTTTAGAGCTTCTACTGAAACATTTCCAACGGGATAGGTTCTTGCAGCATCTCCGTGAAATCCATTAAAAAATGCACCACAATCTACGCTAACTATATCACCTTCCCTAAGAACATAATTCCCTGGAAATCCATGTATTACTTGCTCGTTTACTGAAATACATAGTGACGAAGGAAAACCATATAAGCCTTTAAATGAAGGTTTTGCTCCATGCTTAGTTATAAATTCTTCTGCTATTCTATCCAAGTTTGCAGTTGTTACCCCGGGTTTTACCTCTTTTTCAAGCAATAGCAATGTTTCTCCTACTATTCTACCTGCTTTTCTCATTATGGCTATTTCATCATGATTCTTTATGATAATCATTATTTGTTGTTCCCCAACATTTCGCATATTCCTCTGAAAACTTCATTAATAGCTTTCGTTCCATCTACTTCTGATAGCAAGTGTTTATCGCTGTAGAATTCAATTAGTGGTTGTGTTTCTCTTTGATATACATCAAGTCTTTCCTTTACAGTTTCAACTGTATCGTCTTTTCTTTGTATAACTTCGCTTCCACACAAAGCACATTTTCCTTCATGAGTTGGAGGATTAAATTTAACATGATAACTTGCTCCGCAAGATGGACATACTCTTCTACCAGTCATTCTTTCTAAGATAAACTCATTAGGTACCTTTATTAATAATGCAGTATCTAATTGTTCGCCTCTCTCTATAAGAAAGCTGTTAAGAGCATCAGCCTGAGCCACAGTTCTAGGAAAACCATCTAATAAATATCCAGCATTACAATCATCCTGCTGTAGCCTATCTTTAACCATGTTAATAGTTACTTCATCAGGAACTAGCTGACCGTTATCTATATAACCTTTTGCCTCTATTCCTAAAGGAGTGTTTTCAGAAATATTTTTTCTAAAAATATCTCCCGTAGAAATGTGTGGTATTGAATATTTATTACTGATCGATTTAGCCTGTGTTCCCTTTCCAGCTCCAGGAGGACCTAGTAATACTATCTTCACTGGCTTCATCTCCATTTATTCTAATCTATTTAAGAAATCCCTTATAGTGTCTAACCACCATTTGTGACTCCACTTTTCTTGTAAAATCTAATGCAACATTTATAACAATTAATAATCCAGTTCCTGAAAAAGCTATATTTTGAAATTGCGTATAATTTTGAACTAAAACTGGAGTTACAGCTAAAACTGCTGCTAATATCCCTCCAATAAAAGATACTCTATTAAGCACCCTTTCAAAAAATACTGTAGTCTCTTCTCCTGGTCTTACACCTGGCACAAATCCTGCAGATTTATGCAAATTCTCAGACATTTCATCTGGTTTAAATGTGATTTGAGTATAAAACCAATTAAAGAATAAGGTAAGTACTGCATATAACACTACATACATCCAACTTCTCTGGTTGAATATAGATGTAGGATTTGTCAGTATCCATTTTGCCCACTCTTTTTGACCTTCTCCAATTCCACCAAATAATGTTGCAATTGTTTTTGGAAATTCCATTACTGACATAGAAAATATAATCGCAAGAACAGCAGATCCAATTATACTTAATGGGATGTGTGTTGTTGATTGTGCTTTTACCATATTACTATTCCCTGAAGCGAATTTACCTGCATATTGCACAGGTACTCTTCTTTCGGACAAAGAAAAATATAATATAGTGGCAAGCAACAGTACAGCAAATACTCCAAATAATACAATTTCTATAATACTTGCACTTCCTGCTTCCTTAAGTGTAAGCATTGATCCGATTGTTGTTGGAACTCTTGAAATTATATTAACAAATATTAATATAGACGTCCCATTTCCAATACCTTTAACTGTGATTCGATCTCCTAACCACATACAGAATGTTGTTCCAACTACTAAAGCAAAAACAATAATAACTTTTTGAATTGAATTTAATCCAGCTGTTGCTCCACTACTTGAAATTGTTGCATAAATTCCATACGCTAATATGAATGCAATTCCAAGAGATACATAACGTGTTGCATTTTGTATTTTCTTTCTACCAGTATCGCCTTCTTTTGAAAGCTGCTCTAGTTGCGGTATAGCAACAGTTAATAGTTGAATTATAATTGATGCGTTAATATATGGCATAACTCCTAATGCTAAAATACTGGATCTACTAAATGCGCCCCCTGAAAGCATATCATAAAATCCTAATAGTCCTCCAGATTGAGACAGATTTTTCAAATAGTCAGAGTTAATTCCAGGAAGAGGAACATGACTTCCCATCCTGAAAATTGCAACTAGTAATATCGTCCATAAAATCTTTTTTCTAAGTTCAGGAACCTTGAATGCATTACGTAGAGTTTGAAGCACTTTACATCACCTCAACTTTTCCCCCAGCTGCCTCAATCTTTTCTATAGCAGACTTAGAGAACTTACATCCTTTAACCGTTAAGCTTTTTTCTAATGTTCCGTTTCCAAGAATCTTTACTCCGTCTAGAACCTTACTTACAACTCTTCTTTCAAGTAATAATTCTGGAGTAACTTCTGTACCATTTTCAAAGATATTTAATCTGTCAAGATTTATGCTAACAATCTTCTTTGCAAAAATGTTTGTAAAACCTCTCTTAGGAAGTCTTCTATATAAAGGCATTTGACCGCCTTCAAAACCAGGTCTTACGCCACCACCTGATCTTGCATTTTGACCTTTTTCACCTTTACCAGCATTTCTTCCTAAGCCAGAACCAGTACCTCTACCAATTCTTTTAGGTGCTTTCTTGCTACCTGCTGCTGGTTTTAATTCGTGAAGTTTCATATTCAGTGCACCTCCTTATTTTTATACTTCTTCTACTTTTAATAGATATTCTATCTTTTTTATCATACCTTGTACTTGAGGTGTTGCCTCAGGTTCTACTGTTTTTCCTATTTTCTTAAGTCCAAGAGCGTTTGCAGTAGCGATATGGTCTTTCTTTCTACCTATTAAGCTCTTTACTAATGTAACTCTTAATTTAGCCATTGCAATACCTCCTAACCTAATATTTCTTCTACAGATTTGCCTCTTAATTTAGCGATATCTTCAGCTGTTCTTAAACTAGCTAATCCGTTTATTGTAGCATTTACCATGTTGTTTGGATTGTTTGAACCTAATGATTTAGCTCTAACATCCTTTAATCCTGCTAATTCAAGTACTGATCTTGCTGGACCTCCAGCAATAACTCCTGTACCTTCTTTAGCTGGCATAATTAGAACGTTTGAAGTTCCAAATTTACCATTAACTTGGTGAGGAATTGTTGTTCCTACCATTGCAACGCTTACTAAGTTTTTCTTAGCATCTTCTATACCTTTTTTTATTGCTTCTGGGATTTCAATAGATTTACCAGTTCCAACACCAACGTGTCCGTTCTCGTCTCCGACAACAACTAGAGCACTGAATCTGAAGTTTCTACCACCCTTAACAACCTTAGTAACTCTGTTTATGAAAACAACCTTTTCTTTAAGGTCTAGTGTACTAGGATCGATTCTCATTTATTTCCCTCCTTGTTTATTAGAATTTCAAGCCTGCTTCTCTAGCTGCTTGTGCTAATTCTTGAATTCTTCCGTGATATATGTATCCGCCTCTATCAAATACCACTGCATCAATTCCTTTTTCTATAGCTCTTTTAGCTATTGCTTCTCCAACTAGTTTAGCACCTTCTTTATTCCCGCCTTTAGCAGCAAAATCTTTATCTAAACTTGAAGCAGCTACTATTGTTACACCATTTATATCATCAATAACTTGTGCATAAATATTCTTTTCACTCTTAAAAACTGAAAGTCTTGGTCTTTCCGCAGTACCAAAAACTTTTTTACGAACTCTAAGGTGACGTTTTTCTCTGCTCGCCTTTTTGTCTACCTTCTTGAACATAAAACTCACTCCTTTCTATTATTTCTTACCAGTCTTACCTTCTTTACGTCTGATCACTTCATTTTCGTATTTAATACCTTTACCCTTGTATGGTTCTGGTACTCTCCATTTTCTTATATCTGCTGCTGCAAATCCAACTTTTTCTTTGTCGATTCCGCTTACTATTACTCTAGTTGCAGCTGGAGTCTCAAATGTGATTCCGTCAATAGGTTCAATTTCAACTGGATGTGAATATCCAAGGTTCATCACAAGTTTCTTTCCTTGTAATTGAGCTCTATAACCAACACCAACTAAATCTAATGTCTTTTGGTAACCTTGTTTAACTCCAATTACCATATTATTAATTAATGCTCTTGTTAAACCATGAAGAGCTCTGTGATCTTTTTGTTCACTATGTCTAGTAACAATTACTTCATTGTTTTCAACAGCTATGCTAATATCTTTGTGCATAGTTTTAACTAGTTCGCCTTTTGGTCCCTTAACTGTAACAACGTTGTCTGGTGTTACAGTAACAGTTACATCAGAAGGGATAGCTATTGGTAATCTACCTACTCTTGACATAATTGCACCTCCTATATTATTTCAAAATTGCATTTTCTGCAATTTTATTTAGTTTAATTTATCTGAAATCTTACCAAACGTAGCAGATTACTTCTCCACCTAAACTGTTCTTTCTAGCTTCTCTATCTACCATTATTCCATTTGAAGTTGAAACAACAGCAATACCTAATCCATTAAGAACCTTTGGTACTTCATCTTTCTTACAATAAACTCTTAATCCTGGCTTAGAAATTCTCTTAATACCAGTTATAACTCTTTCTTTATTAGCTCCATATTTAAGAGATAATCTTAACATAGGAACAACTCCATCGTTATATTCATTAATTTCTTTTATATAACCCTCTTGTAATAATATATTTGCAATTTCCTTCTTTACATTTGAAGAAGGTACCTCTACCACTTCATGTCTTACAGCATTAGCATTTCTTACACGAGTTAATAAATCTGCTATAGGATCTGTCATAACCATTTAATGTGCCTCCTTTCGTTACATTGTATATACTACCAACTTGCTTTTCTACAACCTGGAATTTCGCCCTTATAAGCAAGCTCTCTAAAACAAATACGGCATACTCCATATTTCTTTAATACCGCATGTGGTCTTCCACATATTCTACATCTTGTATAAGCTTGAGTTTTAAATTTAGGAGTTTTGCTCCACTTTTCAATAATAGCCTTACGTGCCAATGTGTTTCCCTCCTTATTATTGAGCGAATGGCATTCCAAGGAATCTTAATAATTCCCTAGCTTCTTCGTCTGTGTTAGCTGAAGTAACGAAGATTATATCCATTCCTCTAACTTTATCTATCTTATCATATTCTATTTCTGGGAATATTAATTGTTCTTTTATTCCTAATGAATAATTACCTCTACCATCGAAAGCCTTGCTTGAAACTCCTCTGAAGTCTCTAACTCTTGGTAATGCAATGCTCATTAGCTTATCTGCAAATTCAAACATTTGAGCTTTTCTTAGTGTAACTTTGCATCCTAATGCCATGTTCTCTCTAATTTTGAAGTTTGCTACAGATTTCTTAGCTCTTGTTAATACAGGTTTTTGACCTGCAATTAAAGTTAAGTCATTAACTGCTGATTCAAGAACTTTTTGGTTCTCTTTAGCTTCTCCAACTCCCATGTTTATTACGATTTTTTCCAACTTCGGAACTTCCATTATGTTTTTGTATCCGAACTTCTCAATCATCGCTGGAATTACTTCTTTTTGATATTTTTCTTGAAGTCTTGTCATATTAGTTACCTCCTTTCAAATTCTAGAATGTTTCTCCACACTTCTTACATTTTCTAACTTTAGTGCCGTCAGCTAAAATCTCATTTTGGATTCTAGTTGCATTCTTACATTTGTTACAATATAACATAACTTTTGAGCTGTTGATTGCCGCTTCTTTTTCAATTATAGCGCTTTCAACTTGACCCTTATTAGCTTTTTGATGTTTCTTTACTATATTAACTCCTTGAACAAGAATCTTTCCTGTCTTTGGATATGCTTTTAACACTTCACCAGTTTTGCCTTTATCTTTACCAGATATAACAATAACTGTATCATTCTTTCTTACATGTATCTTCAAGTTGGCCACCTCCTCTTATAGAACTTCTGGTGCTAATGATAGAATTTTGGTAAATTCCTTATCTCTTAGCTCCCTAGCAACAGGTCCAAAGATACGAGTTCCTCTTGGTTGTTTATCGTCTTTAATTATAACCGCTGCGTTTTCGTCAAATTTAATGTATGAACCATCGGCTCTTCTTACGCCTCTTACTGATCTAACTACAACTGCCTTTATAACATCACCTTTTTTAACAACTCCACCTGGTGTTGCACTTTTAACGCTAGCAACTATAACATCACCGATATTACCAAACTTTCTTTTAGATCCGCCTAAGACTCTGATACACATAATTTCTTTTGCACCTGAATTATCTGCAACCTTTAATAAGGTTTGTTGTTGTATCATTAAATTACCCTCCTTTCAGTTTTAAAGCCTATTTAGCTTTTTCAACTATTTCAACAAGTCTCCATCTCTTATCTTTAGATAAAGGTCTAGTTTCCATGATTGATACTCTATCATTAATTTTAGCTTCATTATTTTCATCATGTACTTTAAACTTTGTAGTCTTATTAACTGTTTTTCCATATAACGGATGTCTAACCTTAGTTTCAACAGCTACTACAATAGTCTTTTCCATTTTATCAGAAACAACCCTACCAATTCTTTTCTTTCTTAATGATCTTTCCATTAGGGCTTACCTCCTTCCAATTTTATTGTTCCAATGCTTTTAATTCTTCTTCTCTTAAGATGGTTTTTATTTGGGCTATAGATTTCTTAACTTCTCTTATTCTCATTGGATTTTCTAATTGTCCTGTAGCTAATTGAAATCTTAAGTTAAATAATTCTGCTTTAAGATCGCCCAACTTTACTGTTAAATCTTGAGGATTGCTTGATTTCAATTCTTTTAATTCTCTAGCCTTCATTATTCTTCACCACCCATTTCCTCAAAATCTCTTTTTGAAACAAATTTTGTCTTTACAGGAAGTTTATGTGAAGCAAGTCTCATTGCTTCTCTTGCAGTTACTTCTGGTACTCCTGATAATTCAAACAGAATTCTACCCGGTTTAACTACTGCAACCCAATATTCTGGTGATCCTTTACCTGAACCCATTCTTGTTTCAGCTGGCTTTTCTGTAACTGGTTTATCCGGGAAAATCTTTATCCAAAGTTTTCCACCTCTTTTAATGTATCTATTGATAGCAATTCTGGCAGATTCAATTTGATTACTTGTAATCCAGCCACAAGTTAATGCTTGAATTCCGTAATCTCCATAAGCTAAGAAATTACCTCTTGTTGCCTTACCTTTCATTCTACCACGTTGCACCTTACGATGTTTTACCCTTTTAGGCATTAACATGATCTATTCCTCCTTTCCTATGCGTTAGCCTCTTCCTTTTCTACTTTCTTAGTTGGAAGAACTTCTCCATTATAAACCCAAACCTTAACTCCGATTTTTCCGTATGTTGTATCTGCTTCAGCAAATCCATAATCAATATCAGCTCTTAATGTTTGTAGTGGAATTGTTCCTTCATGATAATGTTCAGTTCTTGCTATTTCAGCTCCACCTAATCTACCAGAACATGCAGTTTTTACACCTTTTATTCCGTGTTTCATAGCTCTTTGCATTGTTTGTTTCATTGCTCTTCTGAATGAAATTCTTTTTTCTAATTGTGCAGCAATGTTTTCAGCCATTAATTGTGCATCAGCCTCTGCGCTTTTAACTTCAACTATATTTATTAAGATATTCTTACCTTCAACAAATTGAGTTAATTTATTCTTTAAAGCTTCGATTCCTGATCCACCTTTTCCTATAATAACACCAGGTTTTGCTGTGTGTATATTTAATTTAACTCTCTTAGCAGCTCTTTCAATTTCTATTCTAGAAATACCTGCTGAAAAAAGTTCTTTTTTAACAAATTTTCTAATTTTGTTATCTTCTATAAGATTATCAGCAAAATTTTTCTTATTAGCATACCATTTTGCGTCCCATCCTTTGATAACACCTACTCTAAGGCCATGAGGATTTACTTTTTGACCCACTTACTTTTCCCTCCTTTTATAAACTAAGCTCTTTCTTTAACAACTACTGTTATATTGCTTGTTTTCTTTAAGATTTTGAATGCTCTACCTTGAGCATGAGGTTGGAATCTCTTTAATGTTGACCCTTGACCAACGAAACATTCTGAAACATATAAGTTATCAGCGTTTAATTCCATATTATTTTCTGCATTAGCAACTGCTGATTTTAAAACTTTGTTTATTACAACTGCTGCTTCTCTTGGAGTATATTGTAAAATAGCAAAAGCTTCATTAACTTGTTTTCCTCTTATTAAATTAAGAATTACTCCTACCTTTGTTGGAGACATTCTAATATATTTTGCTATAGCTCTAGCTTCCATTTATGATCCTCCTTTCCAGGCTATCTTTTTGATGTTTTATCGTCATGACCTTTATAAGTTCTAGTTAATACAAATTCACCTAACTTATGGCCAACCATATCTTCTGATATATATACTGGTACGTGCTTTCTTCCATCATGAACTGCAATTGTGTGTCCTATGAATTGTGGAAAAATTGTTGAACTTCTTGACCAAGTCTTTACAACCTTTTTTTCTCCATTGCTATTCATTTCTTCTATCTTCTTAAAAAGTCCTTCATGAATAAAAGGTGCTTTCTTTGTTGATCTACTCACTAATATGCCTCCCTTCCTAAACACTGAGCTCTAAGCTTTGAAGAGAACTTACTATTCTCCTCAAACTATTTAGCTCTTCTATCTTTGATAATAAATTTATCTGAATATTTCTTAGTTTTTCTAGTTTTGTATCCAAGTGCTGGTTTACCCCATGGAGTAACTGGACTTGGTCTACCAACTGGAGATTTACCTTCACCACCACCGTGAGGGTGATCATTAGGGTTCATTACAGATCCTCTAACTGTTGGTCTCCATCCCATATGTCTCTTTCTACCAGCTTTACCGATATTAACTATATCGTTTGTTGCATTAGAAAGTGTTCCTATTGTAGCTCTACATTCGATTCTTACATATCTCATTTCACCTGATGGTAATCTAAGAGTTGCATAATCTCCTTCTTTAGCCATTAATTGAGCTGATCCACCTGCCGCTCTAACTAATTGACCACCTTTACCTCTTTGTAATTCTACATTATGAATAACAGTACCTACTGGTATATTCTTTAATGGAAGAGCATTTCCTGGTTTAATATCTGCATTAACTCCAGATTCTACTACATCTCCAACTTTTAAACCTGCTGGTGCAAGAATGTATCTCTTTTCTCCATCACTATATATAACTAGCGCTATATATGCTGATCTGTTTGGATCATATTCTATAGTTGCAACCTTTGCTGGAACTTCATCTTTATTTCTCTTGAAATCTATTATTCTATATTTTCTCTTAACACCGCCGCCACGATGTCTAACAGTAATTTTACCTTGAGCATTTCTACCCGCTTTACTCTTTAATGCAACAAGAAGTGACTTTTCTGGTTCTTGTGAAGTTATTTCTTCAAAAGTTGGCATAGTCATTTGTCTTCTTGATGGTGTAATAGGGTTAAACTTTTTAACTGCCATTTAAAATTCCCTCCTTCTTCAAGCTTCTCTGGTGTTTATCACCAATAATGGCTTTATTGTACTACTATTGCATTCCTTCAAAGAATTCAATTCCATTGCTTTCTTCAGTTAATGTAATGATAGCTTTCTTATAGTCTGATCTCTTACCTACATGTACGCCCACTCTCTTAGTCTTACCTAAGCCGTTAATAGTATTAACTGATTCAACTTTCACATTAAAAACTTCTTCTACTGCTCTCTTTATTTGAGATTTATTAGCATCAGCATGAACTATGAAAGTGTACCTTTTGTCGGCCATAGACGCCATACTCTTTTCAGTTATAATTGGCTTTCTTATTATATCATGGCTAGTTAATTTCATTATGCGTACACCTCCTCAATTTTTGATACAGCATCTTTAGTTATGATTAATTTCTCATATTTTAACAAATCATATACATTGATGTTGTTTGCTGGAATAACACTTATTCCTTGAATATTTCTTGCTGATTTATAAACTACTTCATTTGATTCTGCAGTTATGATTAACGCTTTATTTGCTTCTAAAGCTTTTAGCATTTCTACTACATTTTTAGTTTTTGGTGCTTCGAAATTTAATGAATCAAGAACTATCATTTGATTATCTTGAACCTTGCTAGTTAAAGCAGATTTCATAGCAACCTTTCTCATGCTTTTTGGAATTGAAACTCTATAGTCTCTTGGTTTTGGTGCGAATACAATACCACCTTTGATCCATTGTGGTGATCTGATAGAACCTTGTCTTGCTCTTCCAGTACCCTTTTGTCTCCAAGGCTTAATTCCGCCTCCTCTAACTTCAGATCTAGTTTTAGCTGATTGAGTTCCTTGTCTTTTGTTAGCTAATAATGCAACTACTACTTGATGTAACGCATTTTCATTAATTTCTGCTGCAAATACACTTTCATTTAACTCCATATCTGCAACTTTATTTCCTTCTTTATTAAATACTCCTACTGTAGGCATTTTATTTCCTCCTTTCTCTAAAGAAATTAAGCTCTAACTGTATTTTTAATTACTACTGTACCCTTGTTAGGTCCTGGGATTCCACCCTTAATTAGTATTAAATTCTTTTCAGCTATTACTTTAACAACTTCTAAATTAAGTACTGTTGTATTAACAGATCCCATATGTCCTGGCATTCTCTTGTTCTTGAATGTTCTTGACGGATCTGATGAAGCTCCCATTGAACCTGGTGCTCTATGGAACTTAGAACCGTGAGTCATAGGTCCTCTTTGTTGATTCCATCTCTTAATTGATCCTTGGAAGCCCTTTCCCTTAGATACTGCAGATACATCAACCTTTTCACCTGTTTCAAATACATCAGCTTTTATTTCATTACCAACTTCATATTGACTTATATCGTCAAATCTAAATTCTTTAAGAGTTCTTCTTAAAGTAGCTCCTGCCTTTGCAAAATGACCTTTTCTTGGCTTATTAGCTAACTTTTCTCTTATTTCATCGAAACCAACTTGTATTGCTTCATATCCATCATTTTCTAATGTTTTCTTCTGAACAACAACACATGGGCCAGCTTCTACTACAGTTACAGGAATCACCTTACCTTTTTCATCAAAAATTTGTGTCATTCCTATTTTCTTTCCAATTATAGCTTTTTTCATGTATTTACACCTCCCAAACTAATTAGCGGACTGTTAACAATCATAACTAGCCGTTTTTTTATATTATTTCCAGTATTATAGTTTGATTTCTATATCAACACCTGCTGGAAGATTTAATCTCATTAATGCATCAACTGTTTTAGGTGACGGATTAACAATATCGATTAATCTCTTATGAGTTCTTATCTCAAATTGTTCTCTTGAATCTTTGTACTTATGAACCGCTCTTAATATTGTAACAACATCTTTTTCAGTTGGTAGAGGTACTGGACCTACAACCTTAGCTCCTGTTGTTTTTGCAGTTTCTACGATTTTTTCAGCAGATTGATCTAATATTGTATGATCAAATGCTTTTAATCTAATTCTTATTTTTTGCTTTGACATTTCATTTCCCTCCTTTTTATGTACGTTTTACTTCTAACGCACAACAGCGATTGTTCTGTAAACTGTTCCAGGTGTTTCTCAACACTCCAACATTCTACTTAATCCCTGCCGTCGGATTCTAGATCCAAACTTGCTCATCAAGAATTACCCGGAAGTCCGGCAACCTCTCGAATCTTCGCTGTATGCTATGCAACTTCTTAATTATACTATTGTTGCTTTGTCATTTCAAGCTTTTTTTTTTACATTTTTTCAACTTTTTTTGTTTTGTATTTTATCTTAACTTTTCTTATATCTTTTTGATTCCATTACAATATTTTTATGTATTTTTTTATTTCTACTTTTTATCTCGATGTACTTATATTAAAAATTCATAAACATTTTATCACATCTGAAAATAAAAGCAAGGAAACTTATTCCTTGCTTTTATTAATTGAAATCTAAATCAAAGATTTCTTATTCTACTATACTAGTAACAACTCCAGAACCTACAGTTCTTCCACCTTCTCTGATAGCGAATCTTAATCCTTCATCCATTGCGATTGGAGTGATTAATTCAACATTCATGTCAATGTGGTCTCCTGGCATTACCATTTCCATTCCGTCTGGTAATTTTATTGATCCTGTAACGTCTGTTGTTCTGAAATAGAATTGTGGTCTATATCCATCAAAGAATGGTGTATGTCTTCCACCTTCTTCTTTTTTAAGTACGTATACTTGACCTACAAATTTAGTGTGAGGGTGTACTGAATTTGGTTTTGATAAAACTTGACCTCTTTCGATATCAGCTCTTTGAACACCTCTTAATAATGCTCCGATATTATCTCCAGCTTGCGCGTCGTCTAATAACTTTCTGAACATTTCGATTCCAGTTACTACAACCTTCTTCTTTTCTTCACTTAATCCTACGATTTCTACTTCGTCTCCTACGTGAAGTACTCCAGCTTCAACTCTTCCTGTTGCAACTGTTCCTCTACCAGTGATTGTAAATACATCTTCTACTGGCATTAAGAATGGCTTATCTGTAGCTCTTTCTGGTGTTGGGATATAACTATCTACTGCATCCATTAAGTCTAAGATACATTTGCTTGCTTCTTCATCTGTTGGGTTTTCTAATGCTTTTAATGCTGATCCTGTTACTACTGGAATATCATCTCCTGGGAAGTCATATTCGCTTAATAATTCTCTAACTTCCATTTCAACTAATTCTAATAATTCTGGATCATCTACCATATCAGCTTTGTTTAAGAATACTACCATGTATTCTATACCAACTCTTGATCCTAATAGTATATGTTCTCTTGTTTGTGGCATTGGACCATCTGCTGCTGATACAACTAAGATAGCTCCATCCATTTGTGCTGCTCCTGTTATCATGTTCTTAACATAGTCAGCATGCCCTGGACAATCAACGTGAGCATAGTGTCTGCTTTCTGTTTGATATTCAACGTGAGCAGTGTTGATTGTAATTCCTCTTTCTTTTTCTTCTGGTGCTTTATCGATTGATGCATAGTCAAACGCTTCTGCAAATCCTTTTTTTGATAATACAGTTGTGATTGCTGCTGTTAATGTTGTCTTACCGTGGTCTACGTGACCTATTGTTCCAATATTAACGTGTGGCTTACTTCTTTCATACTTTGCTTTTGCCATTATAATTTTCCTCCCTTGATAGACAATAATTTAATGAATCTTTTCGTAAATATTATAACTTATAGATATTTTAATATCTATATCTATTATTTAAGTTTTTTACCATTTATATAAAAATTATTCAAAATAATTATATCTTATAAACTATCACTTAAACTATAGGTATTAACCAAAGTTACATATTATCTATTACTTAGCTCTGCTGCCAGCAATTTGTTCTTGAATATTCTTTGGAACCTCTTCGTAGTGATCGAATACCATTGAGTAAACACCTCTACCTTGAGTTCTAGATCTTAATGAAGTAGCATATCCGAACATTTCTGATAATGGTACAAACGCTCTTATAACTTGAGCTCCATTAACAGCTTCCATTCCTTCCATTCTACCTCTTCTTGAATTGATATCTCCAATAACATCTCCCATATATTCTTCAGGAACTGTTACTTCAACTTTCATCATTGGCTCAAGAAGTACTGGACTTGCTTTAGCCATAGCATTTTTGAATGCCATAGATCCTGCAATCTTAAATGCCATTTCTGACGAGTCAACTTCATGGTATGAACCATGTACTAACTTAACTTTAAAGTTAATAACATTGTATCCAGCAATTATACCATTTAAAGATGCCTCTTTGATACCTGCATCGATAGCTGGGATATATTCTTTAGGAATAGCTCCACCTACAACTGCATTTTCAAATACATATTCACCTTCAGTTGGCTCCATTTCAATTACAGCATGACCGTATTGACCTTTACCACCTGATTGTTTAGCATATTTAGCTTCAGCTTTAACAGCATTTCTAATTGTTTCTTTGTATGCTACTTGAGGAGCTCCAACGTTACACTCAACCTTAAACTCTCTTGTAAGTCTATCAACAATTATTTCCAAGTGAAGTTCTCCCATACCAGCAATAATTGTCTGACCTGTTTCTGTATCAGTCCAAGTCTTAAAAGTAGGATCTTCTTCAGCTAATTTAGCTAATGCCATTCCCATTTTTTCTTGAGCAGCCTTTGTTTTTGGTTCAATAGCTACATTTATAACTGGTTCTGGGAATTCCATCGATTCAAGTATTATTGGCTTAGACTCTGAACATAAAGTATCACCTGTTGTAGTGTTCTTTAGTCCAATTACAGCACCTAATTCACCGGCTTCTAAAGCTTCAACTTCTTGTCTTGAATTTGAGTGCATCTTAACAAGTCTACCGATTCTTTCCTTCTTACCTTTTGTTGAGTTAAGAACATAAGAACCACTTTCCATTATTCCTGAATATATTCTTGCGAAAGCTAATTTACCAACGAATGGGTCAGTAGCAATCTTAAATGCTAATGCTGATAATGGTTCAGAATCTGAAGCTTCTCTTTGATCTTCTTCACCATCTAATGTTGTTCCTTTTACAGCAGGGATGTCTAATGGTGATGGTAAGTAAGCTACTACGCCGTCAATCATTTGTTGAACACCCTTGTTTTTGTATGAAGATCCACAGATACATGGATAAATTTCATTAGCTATTGTTGCTTTTCTTAACGCACTAACTAATTCATCTTCAGTGATTTCTTCACCTTCTAAATACTTTTCCATTAACTCTTCATCGGTTTCAGCAATAGCTTCTATCATTGCACTTCTGTATTCTTCGGCTTGATCAGCATATTCTGCTGGTATAGCTTCTTCTCTCATATCTTTTCCAAGATCATCATAATACATAATAGCAACATTTCTTATAAGGTCAATCATACCCTTAAAGTTTTCTTCGCCTCCAACTGGAATCTGAATCGGCACCGCATTTGCTTTTAATCTTTCTTTAACTGTACTTATACATCTAAAGAAATCTGCACCTGTTGCATCCATCTTATTTACATAAATCATTCTTGGTACTCCATACTTATCCGCCTGTCTCCAAACAGTTTCAGTTTGTGGTTCAACACCACTCTTAGCATCAAGAACTGTAACAGCTCCATCAAGTACTCTTAATGATCTTTCAACTTCAACCGTGAAGTCTACGTGACCAGGAGTATCAATGATATTAAGTTCATGGTCCTTCCAGAAACATGTAGTCGCAGCTGAAGTAATTGTTATACCTCTTTCTTGTTCTTGAACCATCCAGTCCATTGTAGCTGCACCATCATGAACTTCCCCTATTTTATGACTTACACCTGTATAGAATAATATACGCTCTGTTGTTGTTGTCTTACCTGCGTCTATGTGGGCCATTATACCGAAATTACGAAATTTCTCTAAAGGATATTTTCTAGCCATTTATTTGTCCTCCTCTCAACGAGTAAATATAATTTAATTTGACAAAACTGCCTTGGCATAAGCCAAAACAGTTTTTGATATATATTAGTATCTGTAATGAGCGAATGCTTTATTAGCTTCTGCCATTTTATGAGTATCTTCTCTCTTTTTAACAGCTGCTCCTGTATTGTTAGAAGCATCTAGTAATTCACCAGCTACTCTTTCAAGCATTAGCTTTTCGCCTCTTTTTCTTGCTGCTATTAACATCCATCTTATTCCTAAAGTCTGTCTTCTTTCTGGTCTAACTTCTATTGGAACTTGATAAGTAGCACCACCTATTCTTCTAGCTTTAACTTCTAGTAATGGCATTACATTGTTCATAGCTTCTTCAAATACTTCTAAAGGTTCTTTTCCACTTCTTTTTGCTATTAATTCAAATGCATCATAGCATATTTTTTGGGCTACACCCCTCTTACCATCTTCCATTATACTATTTATAAATTTAGTAACAACTTTTGAATTGTACACTGGATCTGGTAATACATCTCTTTTTGCAATATGTCCTTTTCTTGGCACTTTTCTTCCCTCCTTAACATTTTAAATTTAAGTTCATCGGTACTCGGCATTTTTCTAATACCGTAAAGTGCTATCTCTTACATCTATATAAACTTATGTTAAATCTATAACTTCTGTTGAAGATAAGCACTATTCTTTGTTAAAAGTCCTATTTTTTCTTAGGTCTCTTAGCACCGTACTTTGATCTTCCTTGTAATCTGTTAGCTACTCCAGCGCAGTCTAATGCACCTCTTACAATATGGTATCTAACACCAGGAAGGTCCTTAACTCTTCCACCTCTTATAAGAACAACACTATGCTCTTGTAAGTTGTGACCTACTCCACCAATATATGCAGTTACTTCAAATCCATTTGTTAATCTAACTCTGGCAATTTTTCTTAACGCTGAGTTAGGCTTCTTAGGAGTTGTTGTTTTAACTACTGTACATACCCCTCTTTTTTGAGGACACTCTTTAAGTGCTGGTGCAGTTGATTTAACTACTGCTGATTTTCTGCCTTTTCTTACTAATTGGCTAATAGTTGGCATTTTTTCACCTCCTGAAATTTATTTATCTATTTTTTAATTAAGATAAACGCTAATTTAATAGATTATATAACATACATTTATTTAATCACGTTATATAATTTCAATAATTATGTCTAAATCTTATGTAGTAAATTGATCTCTTTATCGTAAGATATCAATTTAATTCACAAATTGATTATATTGACATTTATTTGTGTGATTTTGTATTTAAAATCACACAAATTGTATTTTATCATTTTACCTTATACATGTCAATATAATTAAAAGTTTATTCTTCAGTCATTTCTCCAATAGCTTCTTCAACTAATTCCTCGTCTGTTTCTACTTTTAAGGATCTATACCTCATCATTCCAGTCCCAGCAGGAATTAATTTACCAATTATTACATTTTCCTTTAATCCAACCAGCGGATCAATCTTTCCTTTAATTGCTGCTTCTGTTAAAACTCTTGTAGTTTCTTGGAATGAAGCCGCAGATAAGAAACTATCAGTCGCTAATGCTGCTTTAGTTATACCTAATAGAGTTTGTTCTCCTTTAGCTTCTTCTCCACCAAATTCTCTAACTCTAGCATTCTCTTCATAGAAGTCAAACATATCAATCATTGTTCCTGGCAATAAATCTGTATCTCCTGATTCAAGAATCTTTATCTTTCTAGTCATTTGTCTAACAACTACTTCTAAGTGCTTATCATTAATATCAACACCTTGTAATCTATAAACTTTTTGAACTTCTGAAAGCAAGTATCTTCTTGCACCATCTATACCCTTTATGCTCATTATATCATGTGGATTTACTGAACCTTCTGTGATTTCATCTCCAGCTTCAATATAATCATTATCAGCCACTCTTAATCTTGAACCAAATGGTATATCGTAGCTACGCTCTTCTCCATCAGAACTCATTACTACAACAGTTCTCTTTTTCTTAGTTTCTTCTATTCTAACAGTACCAGTTATTTCACTTACTATCGCAAGTCCTTTTGGCTTTCTTGCCTCAAATAACTCTTCAACTCTAGGTAAACCTTGAGTTATATCCGCTCCCGCAACTCCACCTGTATGGAATGTTCTCATTGTAAGTTGTGTTCCTGGTTCCCCTATTGATTGAGCCGCTATTATTCCAACAGCCTCTCCAATATCAATCTTTTTAGCTGTTGCCATATTCATTCCATAACATCTTGCACAAACACCAACTTTACAGTTACATGTAAATACTGATCTGATTTTTACTTTTTTAATCCCTGCTGAAACTACCTTGTCAGCAACATCTGGATCCATATATTCGTTTCTTGCAACTAATACTTCACCAGTAGCAGGATTAACGATATCTTCTGCAGGATATCTACCTATTAATCTTTCTCTTAATTCCTCGATAACTTCGCTGCCTTCTTTTATTTCACTTACATAGATTCCGTTATCTATACCGCAATCCTCTTCTCTTACAATAACATCTTGCGATACATCAACAAGTCTTCTAGTTAAATATCCTGAATCGGCAGTCTTTAAAGCTGTATCCGCATTACCTTTTCTTGCTCCATGCGTTGATAAGAAGTATTCTATAACATCTAGACCTTCCTTGAAGGAAGCTCTAATAGGTAACTCAATAATCTTACCTGATGGACTCGCCATAAGTCCTCTCATACCCGCTAATTGCTTGATTTGAGATTTAGAACCTCTGGCTCCCGAATCTGCCATCATATATATTGGATTAAACTTATCAAGACTATCCATTAGTGCATTAGCTACGTCTTCAGTTGTTTGAGTCCATTTTTCTATAACTCTTTCATATCTTTCATCATCAGATATGAATCCTCTTTTATACATTTTCTCAATTTTATCAACTGTTTCATCCGCTTCTTTAAGCAGTTCATATTTTATTTCAGGAACTATAATATCCGATGAAGCAACTGTTACAGCTCCAATTGATGAGTAATGATAACCTAATGCTTTAATATTATCAAGCATTATAGATGTTTTAACCGGACCATGCTTCATATAACATTGATCAATTATCGTGCCTAATGACTTTTTAGTAGCTAAGAAATCAACTTCTAGATTGAACATTTCTTCTTCATTTTCTCTATTAATTAATCCCAAGTTTTGTGGAATTGATTCATTAAATATAATCTTTCCAACTGTTGTTTTAATTATCTTAGACTTAACTATACCATCAATTTCTCTAAACATTCTAACATTGATTTGAGCATGTATATCAATTTCTTTAACTTCATATGCCATTATAGCTTCATCTTTGCTTGAGAATGTCATTCCATCCCCTTTTGCACCATTCTTATCCATCGTTAAATAGTATGATCCAAGAATCATATCTTGTGTTGGAACACAAACTGGTTTACCATCTGACGGCTTCAAAATATTTGTTGCAGCTAACATTAAGAATCTAGCTTCTGCTTGAGCTTCTACTGATAACGGAAGATGTACAGCCATTTGGTCTCCATCAAAGTCAGCGTTATAAGCTGTACATGCTAATGGGTGAAGTTTTATTGCTCTACCTTCTACTAGTACAGGTTGGAATGCTTGAATACCAAGTCTGTGTAATGTAGGTGCACGGTTAAGTAATACCGGATGATCTGAAATTACTTCTTCTAACACATCCCATACTTGAGGTAATACTCTTTCTACCATCCTTTTAGCACTCTTTATATTATGGGCGATTCCATCTTGTACTAGCTTCTTCATTACAAACGGCTTAAATAGTTCTATAGCCATTTCTTTTGGAAGTCCACATTGATACATTTTTAATTCTGGTCCAACAACTATAACTGATCTACCAGAATAGTCAACTCTTTTTCCAAGTAAGTTTTGTCTAAATCTACCTTGCTTACCCTTTAACATATCCGAAAGAGATTTTAAAGGTCTATTACCAGGTCCAGTTACTGGCCTTCCTCTTCTACCATTATCAATAAGTGCATCTACTGCTTCTTGAAGCATTCTTTTTTCATTTCTAACTATGATATCCGGTGCACCTAGATCTAATAATTTTTTCAATCTATTATTTCTATTTATTACTCTTCTATATAAATCATTTAAGTCAGACGTTGCAAATCTACCACCATCTAATTGAACCATAGGTCTTAAATCTGGTGGTATTACTGGTATCACATTAATAACCATCCAGCCAGGGCGATTTCCCGACTTTCTAAAAGATTCAACAACTTCTAGTCTTCTTATAATTCTAACTTTCTTTTGGCCGGTACTTTGCTTAAGCTCTTCTTTAAGTTCTTTTGATCCATTTTCCAAATCAATTTCATCAAGTAATTCTTGAATAGCTTCTGCTCCCATGCCTGCCACAAAGCTTTCGTCACCATATTTATCTACTGCTTCTCTATACTCTTTCTCATTAAGAAGCTGCTTCTTTAATAAAGGTGTCTCTTTTGGATCTATTACTATATAAGACGCAAAATATAAAACTTTTTCTAAAGCTCTTGGAGACATATCTAAAATTAATCCCATTCTTGATGGAATTCCTTTGAAATACCAGATGTGAGATACTGGGGCAGCTAATTCTATATGCCCCATTCTTTCTCTTCTTACTTTAGCCTTTGTAACTTCAACTCCGCATCTGTCACAAACTATCCCTTTATATCTTACTCTTTTATATTTTCCACAATGACATTCCCAATCTTTCATTGGTCCAAAGATTCTTTCACAGAATAAACCATCTCTTTCTGGTTTTAATGTTCTGTAGTTTATTGTTTCAGGTTTTTTAACTTCTCCTCTTGACCATTGTCTTATTTGTTCTGGAGACGCTAAACCAATTTGTATTGCATCAAAATTATTTAATTCAAACAAGGGTAAATCCTCCCTTCAAAATTAGTGTTCATCATTAAAATCATCTAGTTCTAATTCAGTTTCTAGATCAGCTATATCAACGCCTTCGTCATAATCAATATCATCTATATCTTCATCTCTATTTTGATCATAACTATCATCCTCTAATATTTCTGGTTCTGGCACCATTATTTCTTCAGCACCTTCAATATTAACTTCTATATTTGCCATATCCTCATCAACAAATTCTTTCAAAGTTACTTCTTCATGTTCATCATTTAAAACTTTAATATCTAAACATAATGCTTGAAGCTCTTTTATAAGAACCTTAAATGATTCTGGCACTCCTGGCTCAGGTATATTTTCACCCTTAACTATAGCTTCATATGTCTTAACTCTTCCAACAACATCATCTGATTTAACAGTTAATATTTCTTGAAGTGTATGTGCCGCTCCATATGCTTCTAGAGCCCAAACTTCCATTTCACCAAATCTTTGACCACCAAATTGAGCTTTACCTCCTAATGGCTGTTGCGTAACTAGTGAATATGGTCCTGTTGATCTAGCATGAATCTTATCATCTACCAAATGGTGAAGTTTTAAGATGTACATTATACCAACAGTTACCGGATTATCAAATGGCTCTCCAGTTCTACCGTCATACAATATAGTCTTAGCATCTTCTCTAAAGCCTGCCTTTAACATACACTCTGTAATCTCAGGTTGTGTCGCACCATCAAATACTGGCGTAGATATATGCCATCCTAAGTGGCTTGCTGCCCACCCCAAGTGTACTTCAAGTACTTGCCCTATATTCATACGAGACGGTACTCCAAGTGGATTTAAACATATTTGAAGAGGTCTACCATCTGGTAAGAATGGCATATCTTCTTCTGGTAATATTCTAGAGATAACCCCCTTATTACCATGACGTCCTGCCATCTTGTCTCCAACTGAAATCTTTCTCTTTTGAGCAATATAGCATCTTACAAGTTCATTTACACCTGGATTTAATTCATCTCCATTTTCTCGTGTAAAGACTTTTATATCAACTATTATTCCAGCTTCTCCATGAGGTACTCTTAGTGAAGTATCTCTTACTTCCCTAGCCTTTTCTCCGAATATTGCTCTTAACAATCTTTCTTCTGCAGTAAGCTCCGTTTCACCCTTAGGTGTTACTTTTCCAACCAATATGTCACCCGATCTTACTTCTGCACCTATTCTTATAACGCCTCTATCATCTACATCTTTTAATGCATCATCACTAACATTAGGTATATCTCTTGTTATTTCTTCTGGCCCAAGCTTAGTATCTCTTGCTTCACATTCATATTCTTCTATGTGCATAGATGTGAAGACATCTTCTCTAACTAATTCCTCTGAAATCAGCATAGCATCTTCGTAGTTATAACCTTCCCAAGTTATAAATCCCATTCTTATATTCTTACCTAATGCAATTTCTCCTAAATCTGTAGATGGTCCATCTGCTATTACTTGGTTCTTGTATACTACTTCCCCAGTATCAACTAACGGTCTTTGGTTAATACAAGTTCCCGAGTTACTTCTCTTAAACTTTAATAATTTATAAACATCTGTACCACCATCCGAGTCTCTCTTAACACGAATCTCACTACCTGACACATAAGTAACTACTCCAGCATTCTTTGCTTTTGGTAATACTCCTGAGTCAACAGCAGCTTTAAATTCTATTCCAGTTCCAACTATTGGCGCTTGAGGACTTAATAATGGAACTGCTTGACGTTGCATGTTTGAACCCATAAGTGCTCTTGATGCATCATCATTCTCAAGGAATGGTATCATCGCAGTTGCAACAGATACAATTTGTCTTGCAGATACATCTATTAAATCAACGTCAGTTGTTGGAACAACCAATATATCTTCTAAGTGTCTTACTCTGACCTTTTTATTGATAAAGTACCCACTTTCATCCATAGGTTCCTTTGCTTCAGCTATTAAACATTGATCTTCTTCATCAGCAGTGAAATATCTTATTTCATCTGTAGCTCTTCCATCTTCTTTATCAACAATTCTATATGGTGTTTCGATAAATCCATACTCATTAACTTTTGCGAAAGTTGCTAACGAATTTATAAGACCTATATTTGGACCTTCTGGTGTTTCAATTGGACACATTCTACCATAATGTGAATGATGAACGTCTCTAACTTCAAAGCCAGCTCTTTCTCTTGAAAGTCCTCCTGGTCCCAATGCGGATAATCTTCTCTTATGCGTAAGTTCAGATAATGGATTTGTTTGATCCATGAATTGAGACAATTGTGAACTTCCGAAGAATTCCTTTATAGCCGCTGCTACAGGTCTTATGTTAATTAACATTTGAGGCGTTATTGATTCTTGGTCTTGAATAGTCATTCTTTCCTTAACTACTCTCTCCATTCTAGATAAACCAATTCTAAATTGATTTTGTAATAATTCTCCTACAGATCTTAATCTTCTATTTCCTAAATGATCTATATCATCAACATAACCTATTCCATAAGCTAATCCTAACTCATAACTAATAGTCGCAAATATATCATCTCTTATAATATGTTTAGGAATAAGTCTACTAATATTTTTCTTTATTTCTTCTTTAATACTTCCTTCATCTGAAAAATTATCTAATATTTCTCTTAATGTAGGATAATGAACTAGTTCCTTTATTCCTAAATCAGAAACATCAAAAGAAACTTGCTTTTTTAGATCAACAAAATTATTACTAATTACTCTAATAACTTTATCCTCTACTAATACATCTACTGATTTAATTCCAGCATTTTGTATTTCTTCAGCCATCAACCTATTTATTTTTTGCCCTTTTTCTATCATAATCTCACCAGTTTGTGGATTAACAATATCCATTGCTGATACTTGATTAGCAATTCTTAAATTCAAGGCAAGTTTTTTATTAAATTTATATCTACCAACTCTAGATAAATCATATCTTTTGGCATCAAAAAATAAAGTATCAATTAAAGATATAGCACTATCTACTGTTGGTGGTTCACCTGGTCTTAATCTTTTATATATCTCAAGTAATGCTTCTTCTTTAGTTTTAGTATTATCTTTTTCTATAGAAGCTCTAAATCTTTCTTCCTCACCAAAAAAATCTAACAGTTCTTGGTCACTGCCCAATCCCATAGCTCTTGCTAAAATAGTAATTGATAACTTTCTAGTTTTATCAATTCTTACATAGATTACATCATTAGAATCCGTTTCATATTCTAACCATGCACCCCTATTAGGAATTACAGTTGACGAATACAGCTTTTTACCACTCTTATCTATAGAGTAGTTATAGTATACTCCTGGCGATCTTACTAGCTGACTTACAATAACTCTTTCAGCACCATTAATAACGAACGTACCTTGTTCAGTCATCAGTGGAAAATCTCCCATAAATACTTCTTGCTCTTTAATTTCACCGGTTTCATTATTTTGTAATCTAATTGAAACCTTTAATGGTGCAGCATAAGTTGCATCTCTTTCCTTACATTCTTCGACAGAATACTTGATATTCTCCATATCAAGCTTATAATCTACGAACTCAAGTACTAAATTTCCTGTGAAGTTTGTGATAGGATTAATATCATCAAATACTTCGTGCAACCCTTCTCTTAAAAACCATTCATATGAATCTAATTGTACTTCAATTAAATTCGGCATTTCGGTAACATCATTAACCTTACCAAAACTCATTCTTGTTCTTTTTCCAACTTGGACAGGATGTACCATGAATTTTCACCCCTTGTATAAAATAAACTAAAATAGCCAAAAGCATACTTTCCCTAAGGACTTTTGCTTTCGGACAGCGTCTTTTTATAGTATAACCACTATTCACCACATTATACTCTTTTTTCTACTATAAAATATATAGTATCCCATAGTGAATAATACATTATATTATAATATCATAGGAAATTTTTGTTGTCAACAAATATTATAAATGAATCATATCATTTATAAAGCTATATAAAACACCTACTTTTTAAAAATAAGCATTTTATATAGCTTTATAAATGTAGTTTAAAAAAGGTGCTTATAAAGCACCTTTTTTTATGAACTACTTAACTTCTACAGTAGCTCCAACTTCAGCTAATTTAGCTTTCATTTCTTCAGCTTCTTCTTTAGAAACTGCTTCTTTTATTGTCTTAGGAGCTCCATCAACTATTTCTTTAGCTTCTTTTAATCCTAATCCAGTTATTTCTCTAACTACTTTGATAACCTTGATTTTGTTATCTCCTGCACTTGCTAATACTACGTCGAATTCAGTTTTTTCTTCAGCAGCAGCAGCTCCAGCTACAGGTCCACCAGCTACAACAGCAGCAGCAGCACTTACTCCAAATTCTTCTTCACAAGCCTTTACTAATTCATTTAAATCTAAAACGCTCATTTCTTTTATTGCTTGAATTATATCTTCTCTTGTCATTTTTAATAGCACCTCCGAAATTTTTTCTTAAAATTTTATTTTTTGATTATTCTGCAGATTCAGTTCCCTTACTATCAGCAATAGCACTTAATACACGTGCAAAGCTTGATATTGGAGACTTGATACTTCCAAGAAGTTTTGCAATAAGAACTTCTTTTGATGGTATTGTCGCAAGTTGTTTAATCTTAGCTTCATCGTAGATTTCTCCTTCTACAATACCCGCTTTTAATTCTAACTTCTTGTGATCTTTAGCGAAATCATTTAAAAGTCTTGCACCTAGTGTTACATCTTCATAACTAAATGCAATAGATACAGGTCCTTCTAAATATTCTGCTATACCATCTAAGCCTAATTCTTTAGCTGCTAAAGTAACTAAAGTATTTTTATATACTTTGTATTCAACTCCAGCTTCTCTTAAACTTTTTCTAAGAGCAGTATCTTCTTCAACATTTAGACCTTGATACTTACTAAGAACAACAGCTTTTGATTTTTCTAATTTTTCCTTAATTTCAGCAACCTTCGCTTCCTTAAGTTCTCTGTTTTTATTCATTACTGTAGTCCACCTCCTCACAGTTACAAACTGCTTCTTTTATTAAAAAAGACCTTCCCGTAGACAAGGAAGGCCTATAATATCATCTATTATACATAACCTAGGCGGGTAGTATATCTTTACGCTTTCGCACCCACTGTCTACGGAAAAACTATTTTCTTTTTACAACATTAAATATTGTATCACTTAACTTTAGTAAAGTCAATACTAATCTAAAGCTCTTGTAGGATTAACTTTCGCACTAGGTCCCATTGTACTTGAAACAGATACTGATTTCAAGTATTGACCTTTTGCTGCTGCTGGTTTAGCTTTTACTAAAGCATCCATTAATGCAGTAAAGTTTTCTTTTAATTTATCAACACCAAATGATTTCTTTCCAATTGGACAGTGAACTATAGCTGTTTTATCTACTCTATATTCAACTTTACCAGCTTTAATTTCTTCAATTGCTTTAGCAACATCAAATGTTACTGTTCCTGATTTTGGATTTGGCATTAATCCTTTAGGTCCTAATACTCTACCTATTCTACCTACAACTCCCATCATATCTGGTGTTGCAACAACTACATCGTAATCAAACCAATTTTCACTTTGGATCTTTTGAACTAATTCTTCAGCTCCTACAAAATCAGCTCCTGCTTTTTCAGCTTCTGTAGCTTTATCTCCTTTTGCGAATACAAGAACTCTAACTGTTTTACCTGTTCCATTTGGTAATACAACAGCTCCTCTAACTTGTTGATCCGCATGTCTTGGATCTACTCCAAGTCTTACATGTAATTCAATAGTTTCATCAAAGTTTGCCTTTGCTGTTTTTAATGTAAGATCTAACGCTTCTACTGGATTATATAATGCACTCTTATCTATAAGCTTTGCACTTTCAATGTATTTTTTTCCCATAATTTGCCTCCTCTGTGGTGTTAACGGCTTTTACCTCCCACTTATTTTTACGAATTACTCTTCAATAGTTACTCCCATACTTCTAGCTGTTCCTGCAATCATTCTCATAGCTGATTCAACACTTGCAGCATTTAAGTCTGGCATCTTAGTTTCAGCGATCTTTCTAAGTTGATCTTGAGTTAACTTACCAACTTTTGTTTTGTTAGGTACTCCAGAACCACTTTCTAATCCTATTTCCTTCTTAATTAGAACTGCAGCTGGAGGAGTCTTTAATATAAAACTAAAAGATCTATCTTGATAAACTGTGATAACTACTGGGATTATATACCCAGCTTGATTTGCAGTTTTTGCATTGAACTCCTTACAGAATCCCATTATATTTACACCGTGTTGACCTAAAGCTGGACCTACAGGTGGAGCTGGTGTTGCCTTACCTGCTTGAAGTTGAAGTTTAATCATTCCAGTTACTTTCTTAGCCATTTTGTTATTCCTCCTATTACTGTGGTATAACGAACTTTTTAGTTCTCCCACTTAATTAAAATTAGTTTATTTAAACTAATTTTTCAACTTGATTAAAGTCTAGTTCAGCAAGAGTTTCTCTGCCAAACATATCTACTAAAGCTTTTACTTTACGTTTATCTACAATTATCTCTTGTATTATAGCTACTGAATCCCTTAATGGTCCTGAGATAATTCTAATGCTCTCCCCTATCTCCAAATCAATATCAACAGGCATTTCTAACACACCCATCGATTCAACTTCTTCATCAGAAAGAGGAACTGGTTTTGATCCTGGGCCCACAAATCCCGTTACGCCTCTTGTATTTCTTACAACGTACCAAGCTTCATCACCCATTAACATTTTTACAAGCACATATCCAGGAAATTTCTTCTTTAATGAGACCTTTTGTTTTCCATCTTTTTCTTCAATCACTTCTTCCATGGGTACCTGTATATCATGGATTAATGATTCAAGATTCCTATTTTCAATTGCTTTTTCCAAGTTTGCTTTAACTTTATTTTCATATCCTGAGTATGTATGAACTACATACCACCTTGCTCTATCACTCATACTTGTCAGGTGATCTAAAAATCACCCAAACCTCCTTTTTATTTCAAATTTAAAATCATTTTAAAGAGGCTGCTGAAAATAGAATCTAATCCACCAACTAATATAGTATACATTAGCGTGAATGTTAAAACTGCAACAAACGCTTTCTTTGTCTCACTTTTTGAAGGCCAAGTTATTTTCTTAACCTCTATCTTAACCTCTTTGAAAAAACTAAGCAAACTATTGCTTTTAACAGCTTTCTCAGTTTTTACATTGTTTTTTGCTGACATATCTTCACATCCTTATTTTTAATAACTATATGTCATAACTTCGGCTAATTACTTTGTTTCTCTATGAAGAGTGTGCTTTTTACAGAATTTACAATACTTCTTCATTTCTAATCTATCTGGATCATTTTTTTTGTTTTTCATTGAATCATAATTTCTTTGTTTACACTCTGTGCATGCTAAAGTTATTCTTGTTCTCATGACTGCACCTCCAGTTTTCATATATATTTAAACAAGGAGTTTACTCTCTTGTTCACTTCTAATTTGCGTTGCTTAAAATGTCACTTTTATACAATATCATAGAATATTTAAGTTGTCAATCTTCCTTTAAATAGGACTAAGTTCTACAACTTAGTCCTATTACATAGCAATGATCAATTTCTTATTCTACTATACTAGTAACAACTCCAGAACCTACAGTTCTTCCACCTTCTCTGATAGCGAATCTTAATCCTTCATCCATTGCGATTGGAGTGATTAATTCAACATTCATGTCAATGTGGTCTCCTGGCATTACCATTTCCATTCCGTCTGGTAATTTTATTGATCCTGTAACGTCTGTTGTTCTGAAATAGAATTGTGGTCTATATCCATCAAAGAATGGTGTATGTCTTCCACCTTCTTCTTTTTTAAGTACGTATACTTGACCTACAAATTTAGTGTGAGGGTGTACTGAATTTGGTTTTGATAAAACTTGACCTCTTTCGATATCAGCTCTTTGAACACCTCTTAATAATGCTCCGATATTATCTCCAGCTTGCGCGTCGTCTAATAACTTTCTGAACATTTCGATTCCAGTTACTACAACCTTCTTCTTTTCTTCACTTAATCCTACGATTTCTACTTCGTCTCCTACGTGAAGTACTCCAGCTTCAACTCTTCCTGTTGCAACTGTTCCTCTACCAGTGATTGTAAATACATCTTCTACTGGCATTAAGAATGGCTTATCTGTAGCTCTTTCTGGTGTTGGGATATAACTATCTACTGCATCCATTAAGTCTAAGATACATTTGCTTGCTTCTTCATCTGTTGGGTTTTCTAATGCTTTTAATGCTGATCCTGTTACTACTGGAATATCATCTCCTGGGAAGTCATATTCGCTTAATAATTCTCTAACTTCCATTTCAACTAATTCTAATAATTCTGGATCATCTACCATATCAGCTTTGTTTAAGAATACTACCATGTATTCTATACCAACTCTTGATCCTAATAGTATATGTTCTCTTGTTTGTGGCATTGGACCATCTGCTGCTGATACAACTAAGATAGCTCCATCCATTTGTGCTGCTCCTGTTATCATGTTCTTAACATAGTCAGCATGCCCTGGACAATCAACGTGAGCATAGTGTCTGCTTTCTGTTTGATATTCAACGTGAGCAGTGTTGATTGTAATTCCTCTTTCTTTTTCTTCTGGTGCTTTATCGATTGATGCATAGTCAAACGCTTCTGCAAATCCTTTTTTTGATAATACAGTTGTGATTGCTGCTGTTAATGTTGTCTTACCGTGGTCTACGTGACCTATTGTTCCAATATTAACGTGTGGCTTACTTCTTTCATACTTTGCTTTTGCCATTATAATTTTCCTCCCTACATCTTGTAATAAACTTGGCCTAGTGTTTTTTATTTTACTATTTGGAGCTCACAATCGGGATTGAACCGACGACCTCCACCTTACCAAGGTGACGCTCTACCGACTGAGCTATGTGAGCGTTCAATAATTGTTATTTTCTTTGATATACCAATTATAAAGTTTACTATCATTCTTTTTATTTGTCAATACAAATTCTTACTTTAAATCTAAGCATTTTTCTAATTTTCTTTTTACTCTTTGCAATGCATTATCAATAGACTTAGAATGTCTTTCTAAATCACTTGCAATTTCTTGGTATGATTTTCCATCCAAGTATGATGTAAGAACCTCTAACTCCAGTCCTGATAATACTTTCGAAATCTTTTCTTCAATGTAATCCATTTGTTCTTTACTTATCATTAATTCTTCTGGATCAGAAATTTTTAGTCCAGCTAGTACATCCAAAAGAGTTCTCTCAGATTCCTCTTCATATATTGGTTTATTTAGAGATATATAAGTATTTAATGGAATATGTTTCTGTCTAGTAGCTGTTTTTATTGCAGTTATAATTTGTCTTATTACACATATTTCTGCAAAGGCTTTAAATGATGATGATTTTTCTGAATTAAAGTCTCTGATGGCCTTATATAAACCTATCATCCCTTCCTGATAAATATCTTCCTTATCTGCACCAATCAAAAAGTATGATTTAGCCTTTGATTTAACAAAGTTCTCATATTTTGAAATTAAATATTCCTGAGCTCTATTATTCCCGCTTTTTGCTTGCGCAACAATTTCTTCGTCTGATTTATCTTTAAAATCTATAAAACCTTTCAACTGCTATTCTCAACTCTCTTCTGCATTAAACTGACCACTCATTTAAACAATTATACCCAGTAAAATTATGTTAGTCAACTGAAATTACTGGCTTCTCCTTATTTCCTCTAAAATTTTGGCGATCTCATCATCAATATTGTCACCTATACTATTTTTATGTATGTTTCGATTTTTATCAGCTTTAATTTTTATAGACTTTTCAACCTTAACCACTTCATTATAAAATTCTAATGATGACATTCTAACTGCTCCCCGTTGGAAAATAGTTTGTTGTTCTAAATTATCTGATGTAACAACAACTATTTCATGTTTTCTGCCTAATGTATTTACTTTTTTCTCTATGTAATTATCTGCTGTTTCTCCATCTTTAGTAAATATTACAGAAATATGCTTATTCACTTCTTCTTTTTTCTCAAGGCTTCCTGTGACTTTGTGCGCATCGAATACAACAATTATCCTGCAAGCTTTAAAAACACCGTAATTATGTAATGTATCAATCAGAGTTTGTCTTGCATCTTCAAAACTAAAATCTTTTTTTTGTTTTAAATTCGGCCAACTATTTATTACATTATATCCATCTACAAAAATAGTTTTCACTATGTACCTCTTTCTATTTTAATCGTCCTTTTAAAACTTCATACATAATTATACCACCAGCGACCGAGGCATTTAAAGAGTTAATCTTTCCAACCATGGGTATTTTTATTAGTTTATCACACTTTTGTACTGTTAGTTTAGAAATCCCTCTACCTTCATTACCAATTATAATTGCACATGGTCCGCTAAAATCTGTTTGATAACTATATTCTTCTGCTCTTATATCAGTCCCATATACCCAAATCCCTTTCTGTTTTAACTCTTCTATTGTTGAATTTAAGTTCGTAACCTTTGCTATTTTTACATGCTCTATAGCCCCTGCTGAAGACTTATATACTGTAGCGCTTACAGACGCGCTCCTTCTTCTTGGAATTATTATTCCATGGACACCAAATAATTCAGCTGTTCTAGCTATAGATCCTAAATTATGTGGATCCTCGATTTCATCCAATATTACTATAAATGGATGCTCTCCTTTTTCCTCTGCCAAAGCCAATATATCAGATACTTCTGAGTATTTATATGGTGTCACTTTTGCTATTACACCTTGATGGGTTTCTCCATCACACATAGAATCAAGTTTTCTTTTATCGACTTCTTTTATTAAGACCTTTTTCTCTTTTGCTATACTTATAATTGTATTTATAGATCCTTCCAATTTGCTATTAGATATATATAACGTCTCAATTGTCCCATCTCCTTTTAAAGCCTCAATTACTGCATTCCTTCCAATAATTATATCTTCTCTTTCTCGAACCTCCGAATCCTCGCTTTTATCCTTAGTCCTATATTGTTCATTATTTATATTGAACTTCTCATTTTTACTTTCAGGTTTATTCCCTTTTCTTCTTGTTTTGAATTGTTTTGTTTTATCTTGCATTATAAGCGCTCCTTTGTATATATCAATTTATTATATTAACTCAGTACTTTTATTAAGTATAAACTCTAGTTTTTCTTTGTCCCCTATTAAGTACAAATATCCAATTAATGCTTCAAATCCTGTTGCCATTCTATAATCTCTTACATCTGCATTTTTAGGAACAGTAGCAGATTTAGTATTTCTTCCCCTTTTATAGATAGTCTCTTCTTCCTCAGTTAGATATTGTTCTATTTCATGCATTATATGGGACTGACTCTTTGCTTTTACATACCCTATCGCCTTAACGTGAATCTTATTTGCTGATAATGCCGTATTTTTAGTCAATATATAGCTTCTAATAAAAACCTCAAATACTGCATCTCCTATTAGCGCTAATTGAAGTGGATTTAAAATTCTCGCTTCATCTTTTGAAAACTCTCTTGTTCTTAAGTCACCTAGCATTATAATTCTCCTTTAAATAAGGGTTGCAAAATTGCAACCCTTTCCTATAATTAATCAATCTTTTTCCATCTTACCCCTTGTGGTGTATCTTCTAAAATTATATTTCTACTCTTGAGGTCATCTCTTATTTTATCTGCTAAAGCAAAATCTTTATTTTTCCTTGCCTGTTGCCTCTGTTCAATAAGTTCTTGAATCTCGCTTTCCAAATCCTTTCTCATCTGGCTTTGAAGAATACCAAGTGACTTTCCAAGTTCTCTAATTAACTCATTTGATTTTTTACATAGTTCAGCTGATGAATTTATATCAACATTATTGTTAATATCTCTTGTTAAGTCAAATAGTACAGAAATTGCATCTGCTGTATTAAAGTCATCATCCATTTTTTCAATAAATTTATCGCGATATTTATCTAAAGACCTTAAGTAATTTAACTCATCTTCTTCTATAGTCTTTTTCTTAACCTCATTTGTTAGATTTTCGAGATTATTTATGCAGTTATATAATCTCTCTATTGATGATTTTGCTGAGTCTAGTAGCTCCTTAGTAAAATTTATTTGAATTCTATAATGTCCTGATAACATTAAAAATCTTATTGCATCGGCATCGTATTCTTCAAGAATTTCTCTTGCTGTAAAAAAGTTATTTAATGATTTAGACATTTTTTTGTTATCTACATTAACAAATGCCGCATGTAGCCAATAATTTGCAAAAGGTTTGCCTGTAACAGCCTCACTTTGTGCTATCTCATTTTCGTGATGCGGGAATCTCAAGTCCATACCACCAGCATGGATATCGATTGTATCACCCAGTAATTTTTTCGCCATACATGAACATTCTATATGCCAACCAGGTCTTCCTAATCCCCAAGGACTATCCCATGCTGGTTCACCTGGCTTTTGAGCTTTCCACACCGCGAAATCCATAGGATCTTTTTTTCTTTCATCAACAGATATTCTTGCTCCTGTTTGTAAATCTTCTAGATTTTGACCAACCAGTTTGCCATAACCATCAAATCTCTTCGTGCTATAATATACATCTCCATCAACTTCATAAGCAAATCCCGCTTCAATTAACTGTTCAACAAATTTAATTATATCTTCAATATATTCTGTCGCTCTAGGGTTAACAGTTGCTCTTTCTATCCTAAGTGCATCAGCATCTTGATAGTACTCTTTTATATATTTATCTCCAAGTTCTTTTACCGTAATACCCTCGTCATTTGCTTTATTAATCATTTTATCATCTATGTCAGTAAAGTTCTGAATAAATCTAACTCTATATCCTCTATACTCCAAATATCTTCTTATAGTATCAAAGACAATAAATGTTCGCCCATTACCAATATGGAAGAAATTATAAACAGTTGGTCCGCAAACATACATTTTAACTTCACCTGGGATAATAGGGATAAACTCTTCTTTTTGCCTTGTTAAAGTATTATATACCCTCATTAATCTACCTCCTAAAAGTTATTTAAGCTTAATATTATTTTTTTCAAATTCATTCTTTATTATATTACAAACCTCATCTATTTTGACTACTTCCATATCACTATCTCTAAGTTTAAATTCAACTTCCCCTTCACCTATCTTTTTACCTACAGTTATTCTCATTGGTATCCCCATTAATTCTGAATCCTTAAACTTTACTCCCGCTCTTTCATTTCTATCATCTAAAAGAGCTTCTACTTCCATACTTATCAAGTTATTATAAAGTTCATTTGCAACTCTAACTTGTTCTTCATCTTTGATATTTACCGGAATTACTGAAACATGATATGGAGCTACAGCTAATGGCCATATTATGCCATTATCATCATGATGCTGCTCAATTATAGACGCCATTGTTCTTGTAACTCCAATACCATAGCACCCCATTATAAATGGTTTCTCTTTTCCACCTTCATCTATAAAATTGGCATTCATAGCTTCTGAATATTTAGTTCCAAGTTTAAATATATGACCTACTTCTGTTCCTCTTGCAATAGTAACTTTCCCACCGCAGACTGGACACTTTTCTCCTTCTGTTACATTTCTATAATCACCGATTATACCTTCAAAATCTCTTCCATAGTTTATATTTTCAAAGTGATATCCTGTTTCATTCGCCCCAACAATAAAGTTATACATATTAGCTATCTCTTCATCAACTAATAGCATATCAACTTTTATACCTTTTGGTCCAGCAAACCCCACATCAGCTCCTGTTGCTATTCTAACCTCTTCACTATTTGCAAGCTCTAAGCTAGTAATCTCACCAATCGCATTACTTATTTTAACCTCATTAATTTCCCTATCCCCTCTTACCATAACTGCAACAATTTTTCCATCTGCATTAAATAAAATAGTTTTAGCGAACCTCTTCTCGTTAGTATTAAAGAATTTAACTAGCTCATCGATAGTTTTCACATTTGGTGTTTCAACCTTATTCACTTCTTTAAATTCTTGTTTTTCTTCTTTCTCTGCTGGAGAATGAGCTTTTTCAATATTTGCTGCATAATCACATTTACTGCAGAATACTACATCATCTTCTCCAACTTCTGATTTAACCATAAACTCTGCCGAATTAGAACCACCAATTGCACCCGAATCTGCAGCAACACACTTCGCATCTAAGCCACATCTATTAAATATCTTAACATAAGCATCATGCATTTTATCATATGCCAAATCTAATCCTTCTTGATCCTTATCAAAGCTATATGCATCTTTCATGATAAACTCTCTAGATCTCATTACTCCAAATCTTGGCCTACGCTCATCTCTATACTTAGTCTGAATTTGGTATAAATTAAGTGGTAATTGTTTATATGATTTTATCTCATTTCTTGCTATGTCGGTAAATACTTCTTCATGAGTAGGTCCTAAGCAAAAATCTCTTTCTCCTCTATCTTTTAATCTAAACATCTCTGCCCCATATGCATCCCATCTACCTGATTCCTGCCATAATTCAGCTGGTATCATTGCTGATGCTAAAAATTCTTGAGCTCCTGCGCCATTCATTTCTTCTCTAATTATATTTTCTACATTCTTTAAAACCTTTAATCCAAGTGGCATGTAATTATATATTCCTGCCGCCATTTTTTTTATCATCCCTGCTCTTAACATCAGCTTATGACTATCGATTTCCGCCTCTGCTGGCACTTCTCTTAATGTTGATATTAACATGTTAGACATCTTCATTTTATATTTCCTCCTAAAAATCTTGTTTTTATTATATCCAAACTAACTACATAAAACAGAATAAACTTTTCTAAAATTAAAATATTCTTTAAATGACAAGTAAGTTTTTAACTGATTGTGCACTAAAAAATATATAATTCAAAAAACAATATCAGTTTTGCATTTGAAAACCACAAGTTTTATGAAATAGTCTTAAAACTAAAAAGTTCGCCCTAATGCATGCATTAGGGCGAACTTCTCTCGCGGTACCACCTAAATTTGTTCTCTAATAATGATAACGGTGTTATACCGATAGTTTTTACCTATACTCTAAAGCTGGTTCAAAGTCTATTAAAAGTCTTTCAGCCTATGGACTTTTTCTCTTAACGGTCGACTTCTACTATTCTTCGTCATCGCTTTATACTTTTGATTTTATTTTAATATATTATAACTTCTTGGATTTCACCTGTCAATATAATATATCTATACTATTTTTTCACTAGATATTCAGCCAGAGCTAAATCTTCAGGGGTCGTTATCTTTATATTCGTGTAATCCCCTTCATAAATGTAAACTTTATTACCCAAAGCTTCTACCACGCTGGTATCATCAGTAACCATAATATTCTTTTCTTTAACTTCCTTATGACATTTGCATATCAACTTAAAATCAAAAGCTTGAGGCGTTTGAATTGCTATAAGATTATTTCTATCTAATGTTTTTATTGAAAAGTTATCTTCACCTCTAATTTTTATAGTATCCTTTGGAACCACCCCAGGTGCTGCTGCCTTATAAAGAGTTGCATACTTAATTGCATCATTTATTATTCGCTCTGATACAAATGGTCTCGCTCCATCATGTATTAATACTATATTGGTGTTTTCCATTTCAATTAAAGCCTTATACACAGACTCCTGTCTTTCATTACCTCCAAATACTATCTTATCAACTACTAATCCATATCTATCCAACACTTCATCTTTACAGTAATCCTTCTCTTCTTCTGGAATAACTAAAACAATGTTGTCTATTGATTTATTTTTGATAAATTGCTTTAATGTGTAATAAATAATAGGCTTTCCATCTAAGTCAATATACTGCTTGCTCTGAGAACATCCCATCCTTTTTCCTTTTCCTCCAGCTAACACTATAGCACTTACCATATAGAAAAATCTCCTTAATTTTAATTATCTTTTGGTTTTGCAAAAATCATTCTTCCTGCTGCAGTCTGCAGTACTGACGTAACTATAACATCCGTTGTTTGTCCTATATATTTTCTTCCACTTTCTACAACAATCATAGTTCCGTCTTCTAAATAAGCTACCCCTTGGCTTGATTCTTTTCCATCCTTAACTATATCAATTTTCATCTCTTCTCCTGGTAATACAACAGGCTTGATAGCATTTGATAGTTCGTTTATATTTAGTACTGGAACCCCTTGAAACTCAGCCACTTTATTTAAGTTATAATCATTAGTTATAACTTTCCCTTCTATCTTTTGAGCAAGTTTTAATAGTTTTGCATCAACTTCTGCAATTTTAGGAAAATCATCATCTACGATCTGAGTTTCTATTGATAATTCCTTTTGTATTTTATTTAATATATCTAATCCTCTTCTTCCTCTATTTCTTTTTAAAGAATCCGAAGAATCTGAGATATGTCTCAATTCATCCAACACAAAATTAGGTATAACTAGTGGTCCTTCAATAAATCCTGTTTCACAAATATCAAATATTCTCCCATCAATTATAACTGACGTATCCAACACTTTTGGAATTCCTATAGTAGAGTCCTTTATTGTGTCCTTAGCCTTCTTTTCTCTTATTACAGGTTTCTTAATATTAACCAGAAGTGCCGTTATATCTTCTTTTTTCTTAATCATTATCTCTGCACCTATTATAGCTGCTAAAATATTTAATAGAATCAATAATATCGGTCCTATTATACTAATATCATTAATTGGCTTTGCAATAAATGTCATAAGAACTAAACTAATAATGGCCCCTATAGTTCCATAAATTATTTCTGTTATGCTCATTTTTTGCATGCTTTTTTCAATATATTCAATCAGATTAGAAATACCTTTATATATAATGGGAGAAATAATATATAATATAAGTCCAAAAATAAAAGATATAATAATAACGAATGCAACTCTAGCCATAGTCGTTGAAAGGTAGGCTAAACTAGCAATTTGAGGGATTGTAAGTAATATTTCAGATATAAAATATCCTACTATCAACCCAATTACCGAGAAAATTCCCCTTAATATTTTTTTTAACACATACTTCACCTCCTTCTAATTATTTACATAGTTGTGTTATTTTAATCATATTCTTAATATTTTCTCTGTATTATTAATTATAGCATACAATAACTTCATCTAAAATGAATAATTTATTAAGTTTACTTAATAAATTCATACATATGCAAAAAGACTGACTCAAAATATGTTTATGCTTAATTAAAACAGAACTATTCTCTTCTATTTGTAATCAACTTTTATTCTAAGACAGTTTTTTATTCTTATATTTCTTTTTTTAGTGACACCTGCTCCTTGATTCGCTTTAATCCATCCTTAATAGCTGTAGCTCTGGCTTCTCCAATTCCTTCAACATTGTCTAAGTCACTTATATCTGCATCTATTATATTACTTAATTCTTTAAATTCCTTTATCAGATTATCAATAACATTTGATGGTATTCTAGGCACTTTACTCAAAACTCTATACCCCTTAGGAGAGATTAGTGTATCCATAAGAGAAGTTCCTCCGTGTCCTAACGCCCTGGAAATTGCATCTAAATCTAATAACTCTGATGAATTTAACTTTTGAATATGTTCATATACATCACCATACTGTAATCCATCTTTACAGTAATCTCTTATTAATAATATTCCATCACGTTCTATGTGTTTAACTAATTCATTAAGCTGCATGGATATTAGTCTTCCTTCATTACCAAGTTCTAAAATATACATATTAATTTCTTCTACTATTCTCATTACCATTTCTGTTCTTTGAATAGCAGTGACAACATCAAAAAGGGTTGTTAAATCCTGAAACTCCAGTAAATTTAGATTATTAATAACACGCTCGAGCACAGACACATATTTCTCTAATGTTTGAAGAGCTTGATTAGCCTTTCCTAAAATTACACTGCTTTCTCTTAATACATACTTTATATCACCTTTGTACATAGTTATTATATTTCTTCTTTGTGAGATCGCAATTACAATATTATTAGTTTGCTTTGCTACTCTATGAGCCGTCCGATGCCTAGTTCCTGTCTCATAGGTTGGAATAGACGAATCTGGGATTAGCTGAGCATTAGCACAAACTATCCTTTTCAAATCACCTGTTATTACAATAGCTCCATCCATTTTAGCTAGTTCGTATGCGTAGGATGGAGTATATTCTGCGTTTATATAAAATCCACCATCCACGAGTTTCATCACTTCCTCGTCATCACCTATAACTAGCAACCCTCCTGTTTTAGCTCTTAATATATTTTCAAGACCTTCCCTTAGTTGAGTGCCTGGGCACATTATCTTTAAGACATTTTTTATTCCTATTCCCTTTTCTATTCTCATACACTCACCCATTTCCTAAAAATCTTATTTATTATTTGTCGTTAATTATATTATCTACTTAAATATATAAATTAAAATTCTATGCTGTTATATTTAATTTTAGAGTTACCTAATAATTAATTCCTTAAAACCCAAAATTTAAAGTTTAATCTCTAAAAACTATAATACTATAATAACTATAATCTCTCAATAATATTTATGAAATATAAGTTATAATATATGTTTTTGTAGAAAAGCACTTATAAATGAGGTCTAAAAATTATATCAATCATATACACTATTTTAATTATTATATATATGTTTTATTACATCAATTAAAGTTTTTAATTCAATTATTTCTATTTTTTTTAGTTTGTTTTCTTTTAGAAAAGAACCCTTTGGCACATATACTTTTTTGAATCCCATTCTCTCAAGTTCCTTAACTCTACTTTCTAACGATGGTACTTTCTTTAATTCTCCAGTTAACCCTACATCACCTATAAATGCAATGTTCGATTCAATGCCTTGCTGCTTTACAGACGATACAATACTCATTATTACAGCTAAGTTAATGCCTTGTTCTCTTATTTTCATACCTCCGGTAGTTTTGATGATAACATTTTTATCGTAAAGGCTAATTCCTCCACGCTGCTCTAATATCGATATTAATGTGTTTAACTTATCTTTCCCCAGCGTTTCGCCTATACGCGTTGGATATGGTGTAAAACTTTTTGAAACTAGACTCTCTATCTCTGTAATGATCGACCTCGTTCCTTCTTTGATCACGGTTAATGCACTTCCAGATACAATTTCACCTTCCTCACGCTTTGTCATAAAAAACTCCGATGGATTATCTATTGAAATTATACCTCTCTCGCACATTTGAAAAAATCCATTTTCAATACCGCCAAATCTATTTTTAGAGCTTACAAGCACACGTAACTCTTCATCATTATCATCCTCTATTATAAGCACTGTATCAACTAAATGTTCTAGCGCTCTTAGACCTGCTAGCTCATCACTTTTAGTCATCTGTCCAACTATAATAACAACCCTAGGCCTCTTTTCATTTTTAGCAATCTGAAGTAATGCATTAGCACATTCCATAGTTTGTGTTGGAGACCCTGCTCTAGCTGGCAATGACGATTCCATTGTAAATGTCTGAATACTATCAATGATTACTATATCTGGATCTATTTCCTCAACTGCATCCAAAACATTATCCAGACTTGTCTCCTGTAATACCCATATACTTTCATGAATTTTTTTTAGAATCCTATCAGCTCTATTTTTTATTTGACTGTCACTTTCTTCTCCGGATGCATAGATTACTTTATAACCCCTTTGTGCCACTGCATCTGAAATTTGAAGTAGTAATGTTGATTTTCCTGCACCTGGTCTGGCTGTTATGATTGAGATTGAGTCCTTTACAATTCCTCCACCCATTACTCTATCAAATTCATTTATACCTGTAATTATTCTATCATTTTTATTTGAAACTATTTCAAATAGTTTTTTTATAGGTTTTTTAGATGTTTGTCTCGCTCTAGTTCCAGCATTTTTTAATTCAATAGAAATTTCCTCAAGTGTATTCCACTGGCTACACGTCGGGCACTTTCCTAACCATTTAATACTCTCAAAGCCACAGCTGGCACATCTGTACAATGTTTTCTTTTTCATAAGTAGTCCTTTCTACTATTTAAGAAGATAGTATTTAAATATTTATTCCATTTAGATTTACTAACTCATATATTAAAATTTTGGGTATCTTTGTATTTAATGCTTATTATTATATTATATACTTCTTGTTTCTTAGCATATTTAATTAATTGTTGCAAAAACTATTTTTAGTAATAAAATAAGTCGATAGCCTATAGTAAATATAAGTTATATTAATAATATCTCTGAATAAAAATTAACTATAATTCAAATTTCATTACAATATGGCATTTACTCACACTTACTTTAAAAATGAATTTAATGATTATGTATTAACTCTAACTTATGCAATTATAATATGATATAGTAATATTATTTAATGAAACAATATTGCTGATATATATTTTTTATATTATAA